>JBEIGU010000215.1:0-4898 GCA_040381765.1 Leptolyngbya sp. | reverse complement strand
GGAATATCTGTAATTAAGCTATATGCTTCTAAAGCACCTTTATAAAAATCTTCACTGCGTATCTTAAATTCATTTTCTCCCCACTCTTCATCCCATTCTACAATTTTGATATACCAATAATTCTCATCCCTTGCGAACATAGACATACCAGGAGCATTATGCTTGCAGCCAAATAATGTTTTAAGGACCCAGTCCGGCTTGCTAATATCCATCGGGAGCATCCCAGTTTTTCACTAAGCACAAATACTCAGCATGGGAGAGCGATTCAGATAGGCTGTGCGTAACCTCAAAATTTGAGAGGCATTCTCGGTCTTCCATCGGGCTCCAGTGATTTTAACCCGTTCACCGATCTGCTTGACGAGCGACTCAACATCTCCTGAGCCAATGCACAATCCCTCCGTTTGATAGGCCCTATAGTTGGGTAACCGATGACGATGTTTGTCTAAATAGCGTCGGAAGCAATCGGCTTGGTAGGTCCGCATTCCTTTCAAAATGGGCCACACCTGCTCTACTTCACCGTGCCATAAATGGCGGCGTAATACTCTGCGCTCAGAGTCCAACATCTGAACTTTGTATAGGTTTTCCATTAAATGGAACCAGTCCAGCACTTCAATGCGCCTCTGAACCCGTTCTCCACCAAAGGTTTGAGCAATATTCCACACACCGTCATGGCCATCGCCGAGCAGGATAAACTGAGCCTCCAAGGGTTGAGCTGTGCTCCAGGTCTGTAAGGCCGTGTTGTCTTGAAAGAAGGCCTCATAGACACCGTTACTTAAGCTCACCGCCTTGTAATCTTTCCAACTGCTCTTTGCCTCCGCGTCATCGGTCTCGACCCTCAGACGTATCTTGCCCCCGTCAATGCTGACGTGGCTAGAGGCCACTTTACTCTCTGCCAAAGGCACGGTTGTCCGATTCACCAGGCGGTGCAGGGTACTGTGCCCCATTCGGATACCGGTTAGCATATGGATCTGTTCCTCTGCCTGCTGATAGGAAATCTGGGCGCAGGTTCTTAGACCACACTTTTCCATCATCGGGCTCCAGGGCGTGCTGGGGGGCAACTTCAGAGCTTTAGCCTGCTTACTACTAATCGTCACGGCTCCCACGCCACTGGTTAGGGTTCTGGTTCGACCTGAGGTGTTTGGGCAGAGATTTGTTGAAAATTTTTGAGCATGGCTGGCCCTACCGTGGTTAGCACGTGATCTCGAATCTCTAGTTCCAGTTCTTCAAAAGTTTGGATCTTTTCTGCGTCACTGTTATGGAATAAGATGTCAGAAATCGCTTTCAGATGGGCATCGAGTTCCTTTTGTTTTTGTCGAGATAGGCGTTTCATGGCATGACAGGGGAATGAGTGCCTATAGTTTGACGGTAATTTGCCGCAACGTCTCTAAGCAATTGTACTCACTGCAAAAGTGGGATGCTCCCAAAACCGTGAGAAGTCGATGAAGGCTTACAGCACCGATTTACGGCAGAAGATCATTGAGACCTATGACCTACATTCCGCAGGTTGCTTTTGATTTCTAGGTGTGTATGTAATTTCCGGTTGCTAAAGCCATTGAAACCCTGTTGGTCACGCTTCGAAACCCAGGGTCAACCTGAGTTTCGAAGTATTAAGCATATGACGCGACGAGAAATCTGCTCCGACTCTGAGAACTTCGTCGAATATAGATCTCAGCCATTGCCTCTTGGCACAAATATTGGAAATATCTTGTCAACCTGCGGAATGTAGGCCATGAGAACGAGCCCATTTCCCAGCGCCAGTTAGCCCAGCGATTTCGAGTGGCTCCGAGTTTTATCGCAAAACTGCTGAAGCAGTATCGGGGAACCGGTGATCTAGCTGGCATAGGCAAGGTAATCCGGTTCTTTTCTCCGTCCTGCACTAAAATCTACTACCAACCTTCAGAAGGCAAAAATAATGAAAATCAGCATTGTAACGCCATGTTTGAATGCCGAGGAATTCTTTGCCGAAACACTTGAAAGTATTATTAATCAAGCTGGTAAGTTTGAGATAGAGTATATTATTATGGATGGTAAATCTACAGATAGAACTGTAGAGATAGCTAAGCATTACAAAGAAAAAATTGATTCAAACCAATATCCTATCCAATGTGATGGCGTAGAAATTTATGTTTATAGTGAAAACGACACGAGCATGTATTGTGCTCTAAACAAGGGTTTTAGCAAAGCTACGGGAGACTTGTTTGCCTATCTTAATGCAGACGACATATATCTTCCAGGTAGCTTAGCTAATGTTGTGTCCATATTTAGAGAATATCCAGACGTTTTCTGGCTGAAAGGAATTAGTTCCTACATTGATTGTCATGGTCAACTCGTTAAACGTGGTGACTTTAATATGTATACACAAGAATGGATTAAGCAAGGAAAATATGGGAAAGAATGGTATTTTATATCTCAAGACAGTGTGTTTTGGCGATCTTGGTTATGGAAAGAGTATGGTGGTTTTAATGATAATCTGAAGTACTCAGGAGACTACCATCTATGGATTAAATTCTCTAATTGCTGTCCACTATACTTGACGAACTTTTTTGTAAGTTGTTTCAGGCAACGAGAAGGGCAACTTAGTCAAAGTCGAAACTACGGGTTAGAAGTAGCATTGACTTCAGGAAGAACAAACTTTTTATCAAAAATATTTCGTAAACTTATCCAACTTGGCCCAAGTCTTATAAAAAATATATTTGCAGTTATTATTTACGGGAATGAACCATTTTATATAGTTCTTAGTCATAAAGATAAAGGTTTTTCAAAAATGACAGTTGTTTCGAAAGAATTAATTGATGCTAGGATACCGGTAACTTTTTTCTAGAAATATAACTTCAACTAATCTAAGAGTATAATCAAATGTTTTCTTCTTTAAGGTTTTTATTTATCAAAAAATTTAAGAGAATTTTTAATTCTTTAAACTTGGAAGTAGATAAACTTTCTCCACGTTCTAATCCAGATTTACAACTCGTATGTTCATTAAAGAAGTTTCAGATAGATTTAGTTATAGATGTAGGTGCTAACGAAGGTCAATTTGTCTCTGAAATTAGATATTTTGGCTATTTAGGTAAAGTTGTAAGCTTTGAACCTCTGTCTAATGCTTACACTAAGTTACACTCGGCATCTAAACGAGATATGCTATGGCAAGTTCATCCGCGTTGTGCAATAGGTGATTATGACGGTGAAGTAGATATAAATGTTTCAAATTATTCTGTCTCTAGTTCTATATTAAGTATGTCAGATATCCACCTGCGTGCAGAACCTAGAAGTCAGTATATAGCTAAAGAGAAAGTTAATATATTTAAGCTTGATTCAGTTTTAGATCCTTACTTAAAGGATTCAAAAAATAGATTTCTAAAAATTGATACTCAAGGTTTCGAATCACAGGTTTTAGATGGCTGCTCTCAATCTTTATCTTTATTTAAAGGAATATTGTGTGAACTATCTTTAGTACAACTATATCAGTCTCAACACCTTTGGAAAGACTTGATGACGCGTATTGAAGACAATGGCTTTAGTCTATGGGCAATCCAACCAGGATTTGTAGACCCTCTGGATGGTAGAACGCTCCAAGTAAACGCTATCTTCTTCAGGGATGAAATTTGAGAGAATATAATGGAAACTAGTAATCTTACTGTTACAGCTTGTGTGCCAACCTATTGCGAACCTGAAAAGGTTAAAAACTACCTAAAGTCTTGTAGAAATGTAAAATATAGACCCTTCAGGGTAGTCATCGTTAATGCAAATCCAGGTGATGACACCTCAAAAGTCATTAAAGAAGAAAAGCAATGTGTTGACTATGAGTTAATTGAAGTATGTGGACAAAGTAATGAATTTTGGAGTGCAACCATTAATCGAGGTCTCAGAAAGATCATAGAAATCTCTGATTTAAAAGATTTGATTCTTATTTCTAATATTGACATAGAATTTGGAATGGATGTTGTTTCTTTACTTGTCAAAAAAGCATCTGAATATGATAAATGTCAAATCGCTGCTCTTTCTTTATCCAATGGTGTAGTCCTCTCTAGCGGCACCCAAGTTAAATCTTGGCTAACAACCTTTACCGCTCATCCCTTTGCAGGAAAATCTAAGATTGACATACCAGATAATTTGTGTGTTCAGGTAGATTACCTACCAACCCGATGTATGTTAATCCCAGTTGAAGCAGTCAAAATAGCTGGCTTGATTGCGGATAAACTTTTACCTCACTATGGAGCAGACTATGAATTTAGTCATCGTCTTCATAGATCCGGGTATATTCCTTATATTTATACGGGAGCATGCATTGAGGTTGACATGAAAAATACCGGTAAATCCTTATATTTTAAGAAAAGTAATTTTTCTGAAAGGCTATTAAATTTAATGAGTATTCGTAATCCTTCCAATCCCTGGTATCGAACTATTTTAGTTTTACTTATTTACCCTTGGTATGCCTGGCCTAGTGCAATTCTGGCCTATCTATTCCGTACATTTATCGAATTGTCGTTTAGCAAAAATTTTATTAAAAGGAACTTTGGTAATTTAGAACGTGGCTATTCAAGCTAAATTTCCGTCTAATATTCTAAATAAGGTAACTTCTCAATAAGTGCTGATAGCTTAGCATCTAATCAACTAACTTAACTCGTTTTAGGTTTCTGAGTTAGGATACTACCAGTGGTTATTCAGTAATTACTACGTTACTTTCACATATTTTATACTCATACAATCTCTTGTAAAAGTGTTTACTATTGGTTATATGGATTCTAATAGGTTCTGTTAACAGCCTACATTCCGCAGGTTGACAGGGAATAAAAGATGTGTGGTGTTTTAGGCTAAAAGGTAGTCCTTCTAGCGGTAGGTGCCTCCCTTGGAAATCGAGGATTTAGACCATCTCGGCTTAGTGGCCGGCATGATTGACGAAT
>JBEIGU010000214.1:0-4912 GCA_040381765.1 Leptolyngbya sp. | reverse complement strand
GCTTTTGGGCAGTTTTAATATACAAAGACTTGAGCGTATCGGTCAGTTGAATCGGGGGAGTTGTAGTCATCGGGGATTCACCAGGCTAAATGTTTCTCCTATTATCCCAGGATCACATATTTTATGGAAGTCTCTTAAACTCAGCGTCAATCATAGAACCCTGGAGCATGTCGCCAGAAATGGCGTAAACCACGTTTTTGTCCTGCTGGCGCACCTGGTTGATGTAGCCGGAAAGCAGGGATAGCCCACCGATTAAATCCCCTGGCTGAGCACCGCTGGCCTCCGCCAGAAAGTCTCCGTGCATGTCATTGGAATGCAGGACGGTAAATTTTTTGTACCGTTCGGGGGCTGTCGTGGTCATGCTTTTTGCCTTTAAGGGGTGGGATGGTTGGACTGAGTGGCCATGGGTTGGCTAGGGGTTGTAGAGCGCCGCTGCCCTGCCGGTCAGGGTTGGGGCTCCGCTGGGTTTGAGACTTAGCCCTCATCATAGCTTTCGAGGATGGCTAGGGAAAGCTGAGCCCCTGGGCTGGAACCTCAATTGTTGTGGAAAAGATCCTGATTCTAAGGAAATTTAAGCATCTAGTCTGTTCAACCCCTGAAAACCCAGGACGGGTTTGCTACTCTATTGATAACAACTCTCCAGCCCTGCCCCCATGAGATTGTTGTACCTCACCCTGGCTCCCCTGGCGCTGACCACAGCGCTGATGTTTTGTGGTCCGGGTTTGACCCAGACCATCGATCAACTATTTCAGCAGGGGAATGCAGCTCAAGCCAGCGGTCAATACGCCGAAGCAGAGCGGATTTTTCGTCAGGTGATTAGCCTCAATCCCCAAGATGCCACGGCCTACTACAACCTGGGCAATGCGCTGTATGCCCAGAACAAGCTGGAGGAGGCGATCACCGCCTACAACCAGGCCATCGCCCTCAATCCCCAAGATGCCACGGCCTACAACAACCTGGGCAATGCGCTGGCTGACCAGAACAAGCTGGAGGAGGCGATCACCGCCTACAACCAGGCCATCGCCCTCAATCCCCAAGATGCCACGGCCTACAACAACCTGGGCTATGCCCTACAACTCCAGGGCCAGTTAGAGGCGGCGATCGCCAGCTATGAGACCGCCATTCGCCTCGACCCCAACAATACAACAGCCCGAAATAACCTGCGGGAGGCTCAGCGTCTGCTGGCCCTGCGAAATACTTCCCCTGGTGCGCGGGTGGACGATCGTCAACACCTGCCCCTACTGGCCGAGGAACCCTTGCTGCCGGTGCTGCGCTCTACGGCTCGCATCATTGCCCAGGGAACTGAGGGGTCTGCCATTGGGGCGGGCTGGGTAGTCAAAAAGGAGGGTAACACCGTTTGGGTGGTCACCAATCGCCATGTAATCAGCGACAGGCGAAACAGACAGCTCAGCAAAAAGGTAGAAGTCGAGTTTTTTAGCGATCTGAACGACAACCAGCGACCCCGCTATGGGGCGGTGATTGAGCAAGCCAGCGGGGCTGATGATACCCAGATGGACCTGGCGGTCCTACGGGTTGAGGGCGTACCCGAAGATATCCAACCCTTGCCCTGGCAGACAGGCCGGCTCAGCCTCACTACACCGGTAAAGGTGATCGGCCATCCCTTCAACAATGATCGTCCCTGGAGTGCTTCACCCGGTGCGGTGACCAACTACAGCCCCCGAGACAATCTGATGAACCTTGACGCCAATCTGGCGGAGGGCAACTCCGGTGGCCCGGTTGTCAATAATCAGGGTCAGGTGGTAGCCATGATGCGGTCTATCCGTACCAGTCGAGATGTGGCCGTTAACCCGGCCGTTGCCACTCCCGATCTGCGAGAGCTAGGGCCGGCAACTGGCGGGGTGGGGCTGGCCTACCGGATAGAGGTGGTGATTACCCAGCTGCAAGCCTGGGGAATTTTGAAATAAGGCGACTAATCATGACAAACCCTATTCCCCTGCTACTACTGAGCCTATGGCTAGCTCTCCTCGCCCCGCTCACAGCCTGGGCCTGCCCCACTGGCGTCCCTAACTCACTGGCCTATATTCGCCGAGATAACAACCGCTGCGAAGGGCAGAGAGAGGGTTGGCCGGTGACGGGCTCCCCTGACTTAATCTCTTTTACAACGGGGAATCCAGCCAGCTACCCGGTTACTCTGCTGTTGCAAGTTCCTGGTACAAGCCGATCCCCCATTCTTGAGGTCCAGTCCTATGACCGCAACTACCGCTTAGATCAACTGGCAATGCAGCCTACGACTGAGGGCTTTACCTTTCGCCTTGATACCCGCTCAGTGTTACAAAGATTGGCAGTGCCCTCCAATAGCTTAAAGGCTATTGCCTACGTGCAGCAAGACTCAGAACGGCTCTATTACCCAGTAATTTTGGGTAACTCATTCGGGCGTTATGAGTTTGGGTACTATAGCCCCGAGCGACGGAGATTTCCTGTGTTTGAAATTCGCCGTAATGGTAAGAGGATCCTGAGTCAGCCCCGCAACCAACCAACCAGAGGGCTAATACCATTAGTTTGGTCGGCCAAAGCTTCGCCAGCCGGCACCTATGAGCTTTACATTGAGGATGATCAACAGCAAGCTCGCCGGTTCCGGTTTATGCACAATCCCAACTGGCTGTAACGGCCATGCCTCCAGAGCTACAGGGAGACTCTTCTACTTCGGTATTTTGATATCCAAGGTTTTCTGCCTGTACCGCTATGGCACCTGACCCACACCCACCGCAACCATCCCCTGCCCGCGCCCAACTACGACCAAGGGGCAGGGCAAAGTTCAACTGGCGGCAGCTTGGGCACAGTTTTACCCAGGGGATGCAGTGGTTAAGCAGTCGTTTGCTACGACCCTTGAATTGGTTGCGCCGCTTGCCCCGTCGCGATCGGCTATGGGCACTGATGCTGATGGGGGTCTGGCTCAGCATTTTATTGGGCAACTTTTTCCTCAAAGGTAACTTTGTATTTGAAGGCAACCTGATCGCCAAGACCCTTAGCTTTACCTACGCCGGTCAGGATGAAAAGCTATTTCTTCAACCTATACGCGGTCTGCAAACTCTGGATATCCAGGGGGCTCAACCTCAGCCCCTGGTCCTAACTGGCAAGTTTTCCAGCTCCGATGCGGCGATGCAGCAGAAACTGAGCCAGTTGAATAAACTAAGCCTTAGCCTGCCCTTTGCCATGAGCCGCCTGGTTATGGAGCCTTTCCAATCTGACCTCAACAACCCATTGTCAATTCTGGAGTTACGACTCTACCCCCATACCCAGGTCAGCCAACTCACCTACGACTTTGACCGCTCAGAGTTATCGTTTTGCTTGTTGCCAGAGTCCCTACCAGCAAAAACCTGTCTGTTCCCAGACAGTAGCCCCCCAGGGGGGCCATCATCCCAACCAGCCGTCGGTAAAATTCGCTTAGCCCTTGGCCAAGCACCCCTCAGGCTCAGTTTAGAAAGGGTATCTATCCCGGAACTGGGTATTACTGCTGATAGCAACGACATGCCCCCAGAAATCTCCCTCACCTCTGAACTAGGAGAACCCATAGTGGAACTGCTCTCACCGACCCAACTCCACCTGGGTATGGCAACTACCTCCAAAGTAAGCAAACCGCAGGCATCGTCTGCACTTGACTACATTCGAGGCGACATTCAGGTTAAGAATGTCCAGTTTTCAGAATCAGATGTCGCCGCCAATGTTAACGATGAGATTCAAACCTCCACTGTGCTGGAGGGTGAGATCCGCATGGGTGGCCAGACTATGAAACTCAATCCCGATCAGTTTCTGATCATTCCACCCCAGCAAGCCGGTATTACCCGACTTCGCTATATACGCCTTAACCCAGCTACTCCCACAGGGCTAAAGATTCTAGTTTCTGGCAAGAGTAATAGCATCGCTGCTGGCCTGTACACCGACTATCCCGTACAGAAGATAGAACCTGGCTTCCTCTCTAAATATTTCTCCCAAGAAGCAATTAATGCGATTTTGGCCTTTATCGGCGCTTTTACTGCAATTCTGCTGCCACGACTCTTTCCTGAACCCACCAACCAGAACCGCCAGGGTAATCCATAAAGCCTTGTGGATGGGCATGGGCCAGGACTCTTTGCCCACCCTACCTGCCGGGTTCAACAACCCCGTTGTCTAGATAACGGGATATACCTTAGTGATAGCTTCGGCAATTGGGACCAGATGCTCTGTTCCTAGGATGGGGATGATGCAGAATAGGAGCAGAGCTAGGTCCCTCGATGCCTCTGACTTGATCAATAAACCCTAAGGTGTAATAGTCAGGACTTTATCTACCCCTCCCTGCCGCTCCCCCTCACCCAGCCCCCACTCCATCACTCCCCCATAAGTCCGATGATTGCCAATGCTCAAAGGCTGACGCCCGGTGAATATTTGGCCCTAGAAACCGAAAGCTCGGTCAAACACGAGTACCGGAATGGTGTGGTGTGGGCTATGGCTGGAACCAGCGATCGCCACAACACCATTGCTCTGAATCTGGCCTTGGCCATAGGGGCTAAACTGAGGAGTACCCATGGCAGTGTTTATTTTGCAGAGGTCAAAGCTCGTCTAGAGGAGTGCAATTGTTTTTACTACCCAGACCTGTTTGTCACCTGTGACCCCCAGGATCAAGAGACTGCCCATTACAAACGGTTTCCTAAGTTAATTATTGAAGTGCTCTCCGACTCGACGGAAGCCTTTGACCGAGGAGATAAATTTCGTGACTACCGCACCCTACCCAGCCTAGAGGAATACGTCTTGGTGAGTACCAAAACCCCTCATGTTGACAGGGTAATCGCATCTAATTTGGTATAGACAAAAACAGACATATCCAAATCCATATGGATCAAGAGCTTGAAAATGCCCAAATTCAGAAAAAATTAGACTTAGATCCACAGGAGGCTACAAAAGACAGTATTCTGTG
>JBEIGU010000213.1:0-4970 GCA_040381765.1 Leptolyngbya sp. | reverse complement strand
GGTGTTGTACAGGGTTTGGCGAAATTGCTGAAGTTGGTTGAAAATCATAGGGTCAATCGAATTTCTACTTCATTGACCTTACGGCAGTCAGTGCCACTCATTGACTGCCTTCCTTTACAGAATTAGTCCAAACTCAAGTTAGCCGATACGGTGCCCCTGGGGCTGACCCTGCAAGCGGAGCACCTGACCACCTACGCCGACCAGAGTTGGCTGCGGGTGCGGGGGCATTTTGAGGGCGTCCACCAGGGGACGCGATCGCAGCTAGTGGTCATCCCCGATCGCCTGGAGGTGATCGATGCACCGCAAAAGCAGTACATCAATGGAGTATTTTAGAGGCGGTTGGACCAGAGATCGCCCATGGCCCCCATCCACGTAGCCCCGATCAGGAGATTGCCCCTATGGCCCAGGTTTTAATTAAAGGTGGTCGGATCATCACCGCTGTGGACGACTACCAGGCCGATATTCTCATTAGCGATGGTCGGATTGAGGCGATCGGTCGCAGCCTGGCCCCAGACAACGCCGAGGTCCATGAGGCGGGGGGGTTGATAGTGTTTCCCGGTGGCATCGATGCCCACGTCCACATGGAAACCCCCATGGGGAACGATGTCTACACCTGCGACAGCTTTGAAACCGGCACCCGCTCCGCCGCCTTTGGTGGCACCACCACCATCATTGATTTTGCCCAGCAATTCCACAACGACAGCCCCAAGGCCGCCCTGGACCGTCGCTTAGCGGCGGCGGAACCCCAGTGCTGCGTGGACTATGCCTTCCATGTGATCCTCACCGATGTCAACCCCGGCTCCCTGGGGGAGCTACCGGACCTGATCAATCAGGATGGGGTGTCTAGCTTCAAACTCTACATGGCCTACCCGGGGGTGTTGATGGTAGACGACGCCGCCATCTTTAAAACCATGCGCCGGGTGGGGGTGCATGGGGGCATGGTTAACCTGCACGCCGAAAATGGGGTGGTGATCCAGGCCCTGGTGGAGGAAGCCCTGGAGCAGGGCAACACCTCCCCCAAGTACCACCAGCTCACCCGGCCCCGGCTGATGGAGGGGGAGGCAGCCCACCGGGTGATTCGCATCGCCGAGCTGGCGGAGGTGCCGGTGTACATTGTCCACCTGTCCGCCAAGGAGGCCCTGGAGGCGGTGGTGGAGGCCCGCGATCGCGGCATTCCCGCCTTTGCCGAAACCTGCCCCCACTACCTATTCCTCGACGATTCGGCCTACGATGCCCCCGGCTTTGAAGCGGCCAAGTACGTCATGACCCCGCCCCTACGGGACCACGAGTGCCAGCACGCCCTCTGGCGGGGGCTACGGTTTGATGACCTGCAACTGGTGGCCACCGACCACTGCCCCTTCTGCTTTAATGAAAACCCCCTGGGGATTTTAAAGTCCAAGCAATTTGGCCGCGATAACTTCAACCGCATCCCCAACGGTGCCCCCGGTGTGGAACTGCGGCTTACCCTACTCTACGACGGCGGCGTGCGGGCCGGGCGCATTACCCTCAACCGCTTTGTCCAACTCACCGCCACCGCCCCCGCCAAAATGTTTGGCCTGTTTCCCCGCAAGGGCACCATCGCCGTCGGTAGCGACGCCGATCTGGTACTCTTTGACCCCAAGGAAAGCCATACCCTTAGCGCCCGCACCCACCACTCCCTGGTGGACTACTCCCTGTTTGAAGGACGTCAGGTCACCGGCAAAGTTAAAAAAGTGTTTCTGCGCGGCCAGTGCATCGTCGACGGTGAACAGTGGCTAGGGCACCCTGGCCAGGGGCAATACCAACCCCGGGGCGCCTCCGGTCGAGTGCTGTAACCGGCGGAGACCCTGGCATAGAGGTAAGTGGATCGGCCTCTCCTGGCTACTAAATTGTGACCACTGACCCCCGCTCGCAGAAGCCAGAACTTAGCCGTCAGGAGGGATCGGCAAGTTTATATCATAGCCCCGAAAATTTCTGTCCATAAAAGTAGATGCCCAATTCACCAGGAACGGACATCTAAAGAGTTTATATATTACAAAGGTCTTTATTAAGCTTGACCTTTATTTATATAAGAATAGTATTTCCGAATTTCTTCGCAACCCTCGAAAATATAATTTTTTCTTTATGTTTCGATGGAACAATTTTTATTGCACACCATTGCGTTATGTATAGCTTGAGTCGGCACCTCCAGGTCAGGGTTGATCGGACAACCCTATACCCCGTGGGGTGACATCACCCAGGGCCCTCAGTCATGGGACATGGGTCAGTTAGCCCGGATCGCCTCCAGCAGATTCTCTCGGGTGTGCTCCAGGTTAGCCCCCTGGATATCCACCCGGTAGCGGAAGGGGGAGAGAAACCCCTGGATTTGCCGGGCCTGGCAGGCCAGGTGCAGCTGGGTAAGAGCCACCTGGCGATCGCTGTCCAGGGTCTCTAGATAATCCCCAAAGCCTAAAAAGGCCAGGCGGTAGAGTAGCTCCTGGGTAAACTGGCCCTGGAAATAGCCGCCATGGACATCCCGTTTACCCCGGGCGTAGTCCAGGGTGAGGAGCAGGTAATCCCAGGGTTTTAGCACCGCTTTGCAGCGGGCGCGGCTGAGCAGCCCCAGGGGTTTGGCGGAGCAGCTATTGGTGGCCGGGTCGTATTTGATATCCCGATAGTCGGTGCAGTCAAAGTAGGTGAACAGGTCCGCCAGGGTAGCCTGGTTACTGTCGCCCTCGCTCTGGGCCTTAAACAGATCCGCCAGGGTAACCACCTGGTGGCCCGACCAGCGCTGGTAGGTGAGGAACAGACTCTCCATCACGTTATAGCGATAGCGGGTCAGGGCCTCCCCCAGGGGCAACCGGGGCAGCAGCTCCTGATCCAGGGCGGTGAGGTTAATCAGGCCGTAGTCGTCTCCATTTCCCTGGAGATTTTGCAGGGCGACATTGCCCAAGCGATAACCCCGGGCCTGGGTACGACTGGGGAAGGCGATGTAATTGGCGGCGGTGGAGGCCAGTCGCAGGGCGATATCCCC
The DNA here is from genome assembly GCA_040381765.1 of Leptolyngbya sp. GTDB lineage: Bacteria > Cyanobacteriota > Cyanobacteriia > Phormidesmidales > Phormidesmidaceae > Nodosilinea. The sequence continues at coordinate 1,978 of JBEIGU010000213.1, read as the reverse complement.
CTCGTTACAGAATAGGTAGGATTCGGGAAAACGCCTCAGGGAACTGGCCAGGAAATTGGCCCGACTGGAGATAATGGTCAGCACCGGAATGTCGGGGGAGACTAAAATCAGCCGCTGCAGTTGAAAGACATCGCCAATGTCGGGGCTGGGTTGTTGGTTGATCGATCGCGGATCAAACACATCGGAGAGCACCCGGATCACATTGGTGACCACAAAGCCCCCCATGCTGTGACCAATAAAGCTGAGTTTGACCTTACCCGCCGATCGCGATCGCCACTGTTGCTGGGCCCTGGCCAGGGCCTGGAGATCATCGCTGCCCTTAGGGACGGTACGGCACACCAGGGCATGGTCAATTTGCCGCAGCAACTCCACCAGGTCAAGGACGCCAAAGTTATCTGCCCGGTAGTAATCGCGGAAGTAGACAATTAAGCGCAGCACCACCAGGGCCGCCATCAAAATGCCGCAGACAAATACCCCCACCAGGGCCAGGTTGACCAGCAGGGTTACCCAAGAATCGGGCCACAGGGGAGTGACTGCCTTCACCGTTATCCCCTTCAAGAGCAGGAGCAACAGGGCACCGATCGCCCCCATGATCAGGATGTTCCGGGGTAGGCGGGGCAGGGCGGTCAGGGCTTCGCCAATTTTTTTGGGGCTAAAGTCAACGTTTTCCGAAGGCCAGCGATAGCCGATGAAGACCCGGTTGGTCTGGCTGCGCAGCACGGCATCGTGCTGGTTGATAAACTTAAAGATGCTGCCATACCAGTTGATCACCCCCTGGCGGTTGGTGTTATAACCGTGGACCGCGATCACCAGTTCAGCACTGCTGTCGGGGTCCTGGCTGATCATGCGGTGCAGGCAATCGGCGATCTCCTCCACCCCCTGAGCGGCCTGCCGTTGCAGGATGGCATCGGCTTCCCGGGCCTCTTCAATGTTGGGGGGGGCGCTACTCATGACAAAGTAACCAGGGATAGAGCCCTCCAAGCCGATCTGTTCGCCTGGGTCTTGACCCAGGTCAAGAATTTTGGGCAGGTTTCCCGGCTCGAAAACGAATTTTTGAATAGTGAAGGGGAGGTTGTCCATGGGAGGTGTCCTCAGGGCAGCAGGTAGGTGACTTGTCAAAGCCCCTACTTCCACACTAGGCTAGTCTACCTAGCTGAATCCGCATCCGAAAGTTGATGAAACGCTACTTTCATGTAGCCGCTCACATCCCCGCTGATTCGAAGGAGGGATCAAGGGCTGTAGCGGTTTAGCCAGGATGGAGTGAATCATTGCAGATGAAGATTGATATTTTGGGGGTTAATTCCACCGATGTGGTGTTGGTGGAATGTAAGTCTCGCCTTTCCCAGGGGGATGTAGAGGAGTTTTTGGCAAAGCTACCTCGTTTTAAGTCGGCCTTCCCCGAGTTCGCCACCTATCGCATCTATGGAGCCGTCGCCGGGATTGAAATTGACCAAGGGGTAGACCGCCGGGCTTATCAAAAAGGATTGTTTGTGATCAAGCCCTCGGGGGATACGGTGGCAATTATTAACGATGAAAACTTCCAGCCCAAAACAGGGAATAGGGCGGTTTTCGATAGAGTGAGACACTCAATTACTCAATCCTACCCGCAAGCACCTGGCTGTTGGGGCTGCACGCTATAACCCCCCTTGGTAAGCTACGGTGTACACATAAGAGGGGGGGTAATCACATCGCACTTCACCCGAATGAAATCTGCTATAGTTATACTTTATCTGAGTAAGAATTGCTACAGGAATGATCAACCAATTTTTGTACTGTCCGAATAATAGCTGCCATAGTGCATCTCGAGTGTCTCGAGTTATTTTTAAGTGTACGGCCACTGGTTGACTGACAAAACACTGGCTTACGGTGGTTCAAACCGCTGCTATCCAGACGAAGTCGGCCTTCGCCGACTGATCCATAACCCGCGTAGGCGGGTTTTGCCTGTCTAGGCGCGGCTTCTAGCCGCCAGCGTTGAGAG
>JBEIGU010000212.1:0-4987 GCA_040381765.1 Leptolyngbya sp. | reverse complement strand
TGCCCTGGCCTGGTGGATGGGCAGTTTAGCCCTTGTGTTTGTGGGTTTACCCAGCAGTCCCCTATTGCTAAGCACTGCCCTGTTAGGTCTGGCTTGGATAGCCTGGAAATCCCTCCAGGTAATCCTCAATTCCCCTGTTAATAGTACTTTTTGATACTTTAAAGATGTAGTGGTTGGAATGAAATGAATCGGTAAAATGGGTGCTGAGTAAGTAGTCTAATCCATTTCTGTTTCTTTGCAACTGGCTAAACCTCGTCTAATTTGAAAACTCGGATTTTCCACCCTTCGGGAAGTATGTTATATCCCTGGTTGACTGACAAAACATTGGCTTAGGGCGGTTCAAACCGCTGCTATACAGACAAAGTCGGCCTTCGCCGACTGACCCATAACCCGCGTAGGCGGGTTTTGCCTGTCTAGGCGCGGCTTCTAGCCGCCAGCGTTGAGAGTTTTGTCAGTCAACCAAGTTACACCCTCTAGGATAAAGACTGGGGGTGAAAGGGCAGGACTACGATTCTCAACATGGATTCAGTAATTTAAGGAAAGGCAGGTGAGTTAATTCACCTGCCCTCAGCCGGAGAGATCATCGACCCGGATGTTAGCTAATTACTTTGCCTCAGGTTCAGAGAATTCGGCGTCAATCACATCATCTTCTCCCCCCGTCGATCCGGTCTGGGTAGGTGCCTCAGCGGTTGCCCCTGCCTGTTGGTAGAGATTGGTACTGATACCGTAGAGGGTTTGCTGTAGCTCTGTGGTCAGGGACTTGATGGCGTCAAAGTTTTCCGCCGCGATCTCCTCCCGCAGGGACTTGATCTGGGTTTCAACTTTATCCTTGTCAGCAGCGGGCACCTTGTCGCCCATGTCGGTCAACTGCTTTTCTGCCTGGTAGCAGAGGGAGTCGGCCTGATTCTTTAGATCAATCCGTTCTCGCCTTTCCTTATCCACTCCGGCATTAGTCTCCGCATCCTTGACCATGCGGTCCACCTCAGACTGATCCAGGGTAGAAGCACCGGAGATGGTAATGGTTTGCTCCTTGCCGGTGCCCTTGTCCTTGGCGGTGACATTGAGAATGCCGTTGGCGTCAATGTCAAAGATCACCTCGATCTGGGGCACGCCGCGCGGCGCTGGGGGAATGCCAGAGAGTTGGAAGGTGCCCAGGCTCTTGTTATCGTTGGCCATTTCCCGCTCACCCTGGAGCACCTTGATTTCCACGTTGGTTTGACCATCCTGGGCGGTGGAGAAGACCTCGGACTTCTTGGTGGGGATAGTGGTGTTACGGGTAATTAGCTTGGTCATCACCCCACCCAGGGTTTCTACCCCCAGGGAGAGGGGGGTGACATCCAGGAGCAGGATGTCCTTGACTTCTCCGGCCAATACACCACCCTGGATAGCGGCCCCCACCGCCACCACCTCGTCGGGGTTGACGGTTTCGTTGGGTTCCTTGTCGAGGACTCGCTTCACCAGTTCCTTGATGGCGGGAATCCGGGTGGACCCCCCCACCAATACCACTTCGTCGATGTCACTCTTGCTCAGTTTGGCATCCTTAAGGGCTTGCTCCACCGGGATGCGGCTGCGATCAATCAGGTCTGCACAGAGCTCCTCAAATTTGGCCCGGGTCAGGGTCATCTCCAGGTGCTTAGGCCCGTCCTGGGTGGCGGTAATGAAGGGCAGGTTAACCTCCGCCTGGGTGACGCTGGACAGCTCGATTTTGGCCTTTTCCGCCGCTTCCGTCAGGCGTTGCAGGGCCTGCTTGTCCTTGCGCAGGTCAATGCCCTCCAGCTTCTGGAACTCGGCGGCCAGGTAGTCGACGATTTTTTTGTCAAAGTCGTCGCCCCCCAGGTGGGTGTCACCGGAGGTGGCCAGCACCTCAAATACCCCATCCCCCACCTCCAGGATGGAGACATCGAAGGTACCACCCCCCAGGTCAAACACCAGGATGGTTTCGTTGCTCTTGCGATCTAAACCGTAGGCCAGGGAAGCGGCGGTGGGTTCGTTGATGATCCGCAGCACCTCTAGACCCGCGATCTTACCCGCATCCTTGGTGGCCTGCCGCTGGGAGTCGTTAAAGTAGGCGGGCACCGTAATCACCGCCTGGGTGACCTTTTCCCCCAGATACTTACTGGCATCATCCGCCAGCTTGCGCAGTACCTGGGCCGAGATTTCCTCCGGAGCAAACTGTTTGCCCGCCTGGGGACAATCAATTTTGACGTTGTTGCCGACGTTCAGAACCTTGTAGGCCACTTCGGTGGACTCGTGGCTAACCTCGTCGTAACGGCGGCCAATGAAGCGCTTAACGGAATAGAAGGTGTTTTCGGGGTTCATCACCGCCTGGCGCTTGGCGATTTGGCCCACCAGGCGATCGCCATTCTTCGCGTAGGCCACCACCGATGGGGTGGTGCGAAACCCCTCAGCGTTGGCAATGACCGTGGGCTTGCCCCCTTCCATAACAGCCACCACCGAGTTGGTGGTGCCCAGGTCAATTCCGACAACTTTTCCCATATTGTTTTGACTCCGGCTCGACAGATACTTCTATAGTGCGGGCTCAAGGCGTTTCTCTGAAGGAGGGGATACCGAACCGCTAAAGGGGGAGCATTTTCCCTAGGGAGGTCTCCCTGTTCTTCAGTCAGTGAATGGGGCGGATAGGAAGTAATCAGGAGTTCGCCGATTTTACCCCGCCGGTTAGCCTGGGAGTTGATCGCCCGGGGTGCCTGGATGGGATGCAGGTAGAAGCCCTGGTAGAGCTCTCGAATCAAAGCACAGTCAGAGTTAGAGAGCATCATCGGCACACCCCGCCGGGCCAGTTGTTGAAACACCCAGGCTAATCGTTCCTGGTCTTGGGCGCTAAACCCGTAGCGGTTATAACTGGTAAAACGACTGGTGGAGCTAATCGGGTGGTAGGGCGGGTCAAAGTAGACAAAGTCCCTGGGGGTGAGAGGCCAGTCCAAAATCGCCTCAAAGGAAAATACCCCAATTTCCGTCCGCTGTAGGGCCGTAGCGGCGGCCTGCAGTAAGGCCCCATCACAGATGGTGGGATTTTTATAGCGCCCCAGGGGGACGTTAAAATGACCCTGGGTGTTTTCCCGATAGAGGCCGTTGTAGCAGGTTTTATTCAGATAGATCAGCCGCGCCGCCCGCTCTACGGGTTGGGGCAGGTGACGCTCCTGGCGTACCTGGTAGTAGTAGGCTGGGCTGTGGTGGCCCTGGTGCTGCCGCAGGCATTGAATCAGCTCCTGAGGGTAGTCCCGTACACAGCGATAGACATTCACCAGTTCTGGGTTAATATCCCCCAACATGGCCCGCTGGCCCCGCCCCACCAGATAGAAAAACACCGCCCCACCCCCCAGGAAAGGCTCATAGTAGGTGTCAAACCCCTTGGGGAAAAAGGCCTCGTACTGGGCCAGCAGACGCCCCTTACCCCCCGCCCACTTCAGGAAGGGCCGGGCTATACCAGGGGAAGGGCTGGGAAGGGTGGCGACCAAGGGGTTAATACGGAAGTTAGATCAGCTGTACTGAGACGTTAATTTTCCCACTATAGCAAAGCTACCCCCTGCCAACCTAGCGAAATTCCCCCTCACCCTGCCTAAATCTATCCTGGCACTGCTCAGGTAGCTCACCTCTCAGGCTAGCGCCAAGTGGTTACCGCCGGGCGATCAGAGAAATTGGGTCATCACCGTCCTCTTCAAACCGGCTAGGGGTGGATAGGAATTAGGGGCTGGTGTATCGCCTCAGTTCAGGCCAGCCCTAGGATTGATGGGTCTGGTTCGGGAACCCGTACAGTGGGGTTTGTTGCGATCGCCCCCGCCCTGGCGTAGATTAGCACTCGGAGTCAGGGAGTGCTAACCCGGACCCATTGGGTGTGTAGCGGACCCAATTCCTCTGTTAACGCTGGTCCCCACCCATTCCACCTCTTATATTCGGAGAAATAGTCTATGGCAGCTATCACCTTGGCCGCGGCCAGCGTCAAACCCCTGGCTGATCGGGTGTTGATTAAGGTCAGCGCTTCAGAAGAAACCACCGCCGGCGGCATCCTGCTCCCGGATACCGCTAAGGAAAAGCCCCAGGTAGGGGAAATTACCGCCGTTGGCCCCGGCAAAACCGATGACAAGGGCAACCGCCAAACCCTGGAAGTCAAGGTAGGCGACAAGGTGCTCTATTCCAAGTACGCCGGCACAGAAGTCAAGCTGGGCGGTGACGAGTTTGTCCTGCTCTCGGAAAAAGACATTCTGGCGGTGCTGGGCTAGCCGGTACCCGCCTGGTAAGGGTGGCTAGGCCCTGCCCCCTTGGTGGGTTGGCTGACACCGCCCCTCTGGATTCGCGACCCCTTTCCCATTTCTATCTTCATTGCGGAGACTATTAATTCCATGGCTAAGCGCATTCTTTACGATGAAAATGCCCGTCGCGCCCTCGAAAAGGGTATGGACATTCTGGCGGAGGCCGTTGCCGTCACCCTGGGCCCCAAGGGCCGTAACGTGGTACTCGAGAAAAAGTTTGGTGCCCCCCAGATTGTTAACGATGGGGTCACCATCGCCAAGGAAATTGAATTAGAGGATAACGTCGAGAACACCGGCGTTGCCCTGATTCGTCAAGCCGCCTCAAAGACCAACGACGCCGCTGGCGATGGCACCACCACCGCCACGGTGCTGGCCCACGCCATGGTGAAGGAAGGGCTGCGTAACGTGGCCGCCGGTGCCAATGCCATCTCCCTGAAACGTGGCATCGATAAGGCCACAGCTTTTCTGGTGGATAAAATTGCTGAGCACGCTCGTCCCGTGGAGGATTCCAAATCCATCGCCCAGGTGGGGTCGATCTCCGCCGGTAACGACGATGAGGTCGGCGCCATGATTGCCGAAGCCATGGATAAGGTGGGCCGCGAAGGGGTGATTTCCCTGGAGGAAGGCAAGTCCATGACCACCGAACTGGAGGTCACCGAGGGCATGCGCTTTGACAAGGGTTACATTTCCCCCTACTTTGTCACCGACACCGAGCGCAT
>JBEIGU010000211.1:0-5082 GCA_040381765.1 Leptolyngbya sp. | reverse complement strand
GTGATCACGGCTAATCTCATACTGATACTGCATTTTGGGTTATATGAGACATGTGAAATGAAGAACAGAATACTGTCTTTTGTAGCCTCCTGTGGATCTAAGTCTAATTTTTTCTGAATTTGGGCATTTTCAAGCTCTTGATCCATATGGATTTGGATATGTCTGTTTTTGTCTATACCAAATTAGATGCGATTACCCTGGGGCCTGAACCCCTGCACCGAAGATGCCAGCAATGACAACCATAACGGTGCAGATGAACAGGGCACTAAACAGGAACTTGATGGTTTGGCCCAGCATCTGCATGGGCGAGTTACCTGGAAGCCGTTGCCGTCGCATGATTGATTCCTCCCTGATGTTGATTACTACTCAGTCAACCCTGATTGGTTCCTTTCGATTCAGATCATTCTTCCTGGGTAGGAAGTGGTCGTTAACGTTTGCCCCATCCCCTACATGGAGCTGAAGGTATGGAAACCGAGTCACTCTGCCCCGCTAAGCCACGGCCTAGCCAAAGATCAGCACCACCAGAAATAGGGTGATGACGAAGAGCAGGAGGTTCCCCAGGGTTGGGGGGCCGCCCCGGGAGACATTGCGCTCCCAGTTGCAGTTAAGGCAAACGTAGTGGTGCTCCGCCCGGGTCACCACAGTACGATGACCACAGCAGGGACACTCTAGCTGCAGAGGGTAGATGGCATCATTCTGGGGATATGAGGTTTGCATGGTGGTCTCCTTGATGGTTCTTGGTTAGTGAGTCGAGAACCAGACCAGGGCCTTTCTTAATGATTGTGAGAGTAGGCTGTGAAGGAGTAATTCCCCCACCCATCAACTGCAGGGTTTTGCAGTATCCTCATAGGTGTCATTAGAACGACGTGTCTGGTGATTAGCGACCAGGGAGCTCTGCTTGCCGGCTGACTCCCTGGTATGCCTATTTTTATTGTTAGCTGTTAATGCTATGTTGAAAAATCTTCCTGTGGCTTGGGTCGAGGTAGGGCCGCTATAAATTCTGGTGAAAAAAGCCCAGTTTTTGAGTGCTTCTGAGCCCTGGAAACTACGGAAACCAGAGGTTTGCCGGATTTTCGTAGTCACTTATACAGGTAATCCCTGCGATTTCTGGGATGGTTGACCCAGGGCAATGGGGGGTTAATCCTCAGTTTCGCCCAAAAAAAGAAAAAGTCTGTAGGTTATGTCATGGCCAGGGCTAGGGAAACTGGTGGAGATATGGACAGCCGGCGCAGTCAGCATCTCTACCGCTATCTGTGTACTCGGTTTGCCCTCGTCTATAAAGGGGAGGGGGCGGTTAACGATCAGCAAACCGCTAAAAATCTGGGTAATGAAAACCTTCGTAAAGTCGTTGGGGCGCTTTTCCCGCCGTCGGAAACCCCAGGGAAAGAGAGGGATTTACCGAAGCGAATCACCATGGGTGAACTGGTCGAGATACTCACCCACCTACGGTGGAACCCAAGCTCAGTCTCAAATGATGCCAAGGCGCCCCTGCGGCGGCTGTCTAGGGAGGATGTGCTCACCGCCCTGTACAAACTGGTGGAGTTAACCCCAGAGGAGCGCCGCGCTCTGGATCTACCGGCGGGGGATGGTATTACCCTGCTGCAGCGATCGCTGCTAGTGCTGCAAACCACCGGTGGGCTAGAAAACCATGGCATGCTGCTGAAGATTTACAAGGCGGCGATCGGCTTAGACTTTAGCCGGGCTGAAATCCCCCTCCAAAACCTGAAAGCGGTGGACGACCTGATTGCCGAGGCAGTGCGGGATGAACTACCCAAGCTAGCGACCCATAACCTGGACCCCATACCCAGATCCAGACTGGACAGGTACAACCAAACCCTGCCAACCCGCATCCAGGAACTGACCCGTAAGGCTCAGCGTGAGATTCGCCGGTTAATAGCCCGCAGCGGCAATCAGCAACTGGCTGGCAGCGGCGACGGCCAGGCCATGGTCAATGCCTACATTAGACGTTACCTGCAACCCGCCTTTGTCCGAAAGCTGACCCAAACCCTGGTTACCAACGAAGAGCTGACCGACCAATTTCCCCTCTACCTGAAGCGAATTACCCTACTACCGGCGGGTCCCTTACCCTTTGCCGATAAACAGTTTCTCGATCAACCCGTCGATCAAGAAATGGATCAGGACCGACAAGACGCAGGTTCTTACCGGCCCCTGCTGAATTTGGACCTGCACCGCCTCCCACCGGGCCCCCAGGAAGAGCCCGGACCGATGGACTATGAATTAGCCTCCCAGGAAGCCACCCAGGTCATCCTGGAGTTTTATGTCAAGGTCCCGGAGGGCTATGAACCCACCCTTGACCTCCCCTGTCTGATTAGCGAAGACGGTGGACGGATTGATTTTACCGTCAGCAGCACCGGCATCGGTGGCACCCTATCCCACGTGATTAAGGTGATCAATCGGGCCCTGTTCCATGATATTCCCTGCCTGGCGGAGTACTTTCCCATTGCCCACGATCTCACCTGCACCCAGGCCATTGTTCAGGATAACGTCGCCTCCCCCGTCTGGGCCCATAGCCTGGTGAAGCTCTGCCGTCGGGATACCCTGGGGAAAACCCTGCAGGCTTTTCAGCCGGAGGACTTTAGGGAGTACGAGGAGTTCTCCTTTGGTGACCCCCTGGGTCAGGGGGATTACTGTGGCTTTGACTTTCTCCTCTGCCAGGCCCAGGCGGCCCTGCAATCGCGATTAGACGCTATTCGTAGGGCTGGAGTCAGACCGCAGGATTATATTACCCAGGTCTGCCAGCAGCAGGAGCGGTCCCTGGCCATGGAGGAGGCCCGCAACTGTTTGCTGGGTTATCCCTTTTCATCCCTGGCGATGATTGGCCTGGTGCACCGTAAGCTGCTTCGCCAGCAGGATCCCACCGAACTAGCCACCACGGACCCAGACATTCACTTTGAAGCCTATCTCACCATCATCGAAGCCCTGTTGGATGAAGGGGCTTATCGACGCGCCCTGGACTACCTGCGTTGCCTAACCAGACTGAAATCCCTGGCTGACCAAGGTCTAAAGAAGGAGCTTTCCCCGCAAGAGCTCCTGGAGGTGTTTTCCGGCACCCTGGTGATTCGTTATTTGATCTGCCTGGCCCATTATTATTACCTCTGCGACTGGAAGGATACAGACTATCTATACGATTGTAAGCAGGATGCTAACCGTGAAACCCTGGTCCGGAAAGCCTGGGAGACTCTAGAGAAGGCCCAACGCCACATTGATCTACGGCTGCGTAAATACGTCGCCCTGAATGAGGTGTCCCAGGGAACCTTCTATCCGCACTACCTGTTGCTCAGCCGGGTCTTGTTTCTTAGAACCCAGTTACTCCTGTTTTTCCCCGATCAGGTGCCCTTTGATAAGGAACGCATTTACCTACCGACGGACGAGTCCATATCTAATTCCGATGACCAACGCACTGAGGAGTCTATTCACCGGGGGCGGCTTTATTTAGCCGAAAAAGCTAGACTCTACGCCGCCGCCAGTGGTGATAGCCAAACCTACGCCTGCTATGCCGCCCTGCAGGCCTGGATTTACCTGATTGCCAGTTTTACCCTAAACGATGCCCCCCCGTCAGGGAGAAGCAGAGGTTCTACCCCCTTCAGACGGATTTCCCCTGAGGACTGCTTAACATGGGCTCGCAGACTGCGGGATCATGCCCTGATCACCTACGCGGAGGCTGGCCGTAGTGCCTACTACCAGATCAAGGAAAAAAGTGGTTTGCTTAAAGAAACGGTAGACAGCTTTGGATTCTATGACATTGACATTGAAAAAATCCCAGCCATTTTTGAGAAAACCAGGGAGAATCAGGCTACCCCTACTGGAGGAGAGGAGAACTTCCTGGTGCTGGATATGGCATTGCTGTCGGTGGACCCAGCGGGCCTACCTAAATTATCCCCCCACCACCCCACCCGTAAAATTTATTTATTTGGCACCCGGGCTTGCTATCTGTTTTTTATTCGCGGGCTGTGGATGTTGCGTAGCGACGTTAACCAGGAATTTGATCGAGGGGATTCTCCGCCCCAGGAGATCGACTGGTCTGCCAAGTTTAGCCATGCCGCCCGCCTCCTCCACGTTGCCTGGACCATGGCGGAGGAGGGCGGCATGGTGCGCAGCAGTAAGGACCCTGAAGACGGGGCCCGCCGGTTTCGCATTACCCGGCCCTTTTCCAATACCCCTGACTTACCGGTAGGGTTTTCCAATCGGGAAACCAATGCTATCCGCGATCTCTACCCCCAGCGGGTCGGAGAAATTGCCGATCTGGCCAAGGTTTTTGCCGTAGCGGCTATGGTCCTGCAGTTATTTCTGCCGGAGGCCAGGGCCGATCGCCCATCCCTGCAAACCGATATCGAACTGCTGCTCAATAGCCTCCACAGTTCCCATAACCTCACCCATTCCCCTCGCGAAAATCGCCGCACCCAACGGGCGCTGCTGAAGCAGCAAAGCCGCTATAACCCTCACCTGGAGAGCTACCTGAAGGAGGTTGCTCGCCGTTTGCGGCAATACAAAACGGAAGCACTGGCCAATCCCTCAGTCATGAATACCCCCAGGGAGATTCAATATCGCCGCGATCGCCTGGTGATGGAGCTGTTTTCCGCCCTGATCAACAAATAACAAAGCCAATGCGGCCTCTAGTTTAGGGCGATCTATGGCGGATAAACTAAAGGGTATCCCAGGGAGACGAGAAATTGATCAAGACCGGGTGCACCCCATCACCCCGTCATCCCCCGGCTCCTAAAACCTCTGCCACCGATAACCACAACCCTGGTAACTGGGGCGACTGCAACACCCCCTCCGGTCCTAACTCCTCAGCCCCATACCAGCCATCCACCAAGGTCAAAACCGTAATCCTGACCCTGTCGGGGTCGACAATCCAGTACTCAGGAATGCCTCGAGCGGCGTATTCCGAGCGTTTGTAGCGATAGTCCCGGTCCTGGGTCTGCTTCCCCGGAGACACTACCTCCACCACCAACAGGGGGGCGGGCATATCCTCCGTAATCCGGCTGCGGGGCTGGCCGGTAAGGGCCTTCACCAGGTCAGGTCCGATGACCATCAAATCCGGTAAACGGGCCCGACCGG
>JBEIGU010000210.1:0-5289 GCA_040381765.1 Leptolyngbya sp. | reverse complement strand
GTTCTCCGAGAAAGTGAGATTTCATCAGGGTTTCAGGCTTCGGACTGCCAACAAAGACGGAAACTACTCAAGTGCCTATGGTAGAAGGGTTTCAGGCTTCTTCAAGCCCCGGATTTTGGGAGAACTTCCGACTCTCCAGCTCAAGAATCCTTCCCTGATTAAGGCACGTCATCAAACCGGACAAAATCCCTTGCTCTCCTACGAAAACAGGCTGGGGGCTAGGAAAATCTTAAATAATTACCAGCTTGATTTAACTACCCCAGGCAGAAGTCCCTGGTGGGCCATTTCCCTGAGTTTATTCCGACAGAGGCCAAAATCTCGATAGTAACCCCGGGGCCGACCAGTCATCCAGCAACGATTGTGCAGGCGGGTAGGGGCGCTGTTGCGAGGAAGTTGCTGAATCTTGCGGTGGATGTCCAGCTTTTCCTGTTGATTCTGGGATTGCTCAAACTCTTCTAGCAGTGCTGCCCGTTTTTTTGCATACTGGGCCACCAGTTTTTCTCGCTTGCGCTCCCGCGCAATCATGCTTTTCTTAGCCATGCTACTTTCTAGTTTAGAGGGTTGAGATTAAACACAGTCTTCTATCATAGGGGTTATATTGCCTGCTGTAAACCCTGTTTGTAGACTGAAGAGGTACTGACGAGCAGGAAATCCATAGAGTAATGGCCATGGCCGATCCCCTGGTGGAATTTTTTCAACTGGATAAGACCTACGGCAGTGGCAACACCGAGGTATGGGCGCTTTGCAATGTCACCCTCACCATTGAACGAGGGGAGTACTGCGCCATTATGGGCCCCTCCGGATCGGGTAAATCTACCGCCATGAATATGATTGGCTGTCTGGATCGGCCTAGCCGCGGCGAATACTTTTTTGATCGCCAAAATGTGGCCCACCTGGACGATGCTACCCTGGCCCACATTCGCAACCAAAAGATTGGCTTTGTATTTCAGCAGTTTCACCTGCTGCCCCAGCTCAGCGCCCAGGAAAATGTAGAACTGCCCATGATCTACGCTGGGGTTGGGCGGCTAGAGCGGCAACAACGGGCCCGGGCCGCCCTCCTCCAGGTGGGCCTTGGTGAACGCCTGCAAAACCGCCCCAACCAACTGTCGGGGGGGCAGCAGCAGCGGGTGGCGATCGCCCGGGCGATCGTTAATCATCCCCTCCTGCTCCTGGCGGATGAACCCACCGGTGCCCTCGATAGCCGCACCACCCAGGAGGTGCTGGCCATTTTCGCCGACCTCCATAACCAGGGAATGACGGTGGTGATGGTCACCCACGAGGTGGAGGTGGCCCGGGCTAGCCAGCGTATTCTTTGGTTTAAAGACGGGGAGGTGGTGAACCCTCACCTCAGCCCGGCGGATTTGGGTACGGTGCTGTAGTCAGTAATCAGGGGGCGGCGGTGGGGGCTTAGGATCGCGAACTAAATAACGTGGGATAGCTGTCCTGGCTGCCGACGGCCAGGCAACATGAATACCTACAAGAATTACGGCTTAAAAGATCCACGTTACTTAGTCGGGTGATCGGGGCGATCGCCGTTGGGCAAACCACCCCTGTAGCAACTCCTGGCAGGGTTCGGCTAGAATTCCCGCCAGCACCGGTAGGTGGTGGTTAGAGCAGGGGCTGGCGGGTAGGTTCAACACTGATCGCACCGCCCCCGACTTCAGGTCATCGGCGCCGTAGACCAGTAACCCCATCCGACTGAGAATAATGGCCCCGGCGCACATGGGGCAGGGCTCGAGGGTGACGTAGAGGGTGCAGCGGTCTAGCCGCCAACTGCCTAGCCGCTGACTGGCCTGACGCAGGGCCAGGATTTCCGCATGGGCGGTGGGGTCCTGGTCTCGCTGGCGGCGGTTGGCGGCCTCCGCCAGCACCTCATCCCCCGGCCCCAGGATTACCGCCCCCACCGGCACATCTCCGGCCGCCCCCGCCCCCGCCGCCAGGGCCAGGGCTCGCGCCATCCAGTGGTGGTGGCGCTGCAGGGTAGGGTCGAGGGGAGGAGCCATGGGATAGGGGGAAGGCGGAGATGAACCGTAAGTGGGAATTCTACCAAACCTGCAGACTGGCTACCGGCTATAGGTAGGTCTGGAGCACCGCTGCGGTGGCGGCCCCGGTTTTGGCCCAGCTGAACCGCTGGGCTCGCTCCAGCCCGGCCCGGTGTAACTGCTGCCACAGTTGACTATCCTGCCACACCGCCGCCATTGCCGCTGCCAGTTCCCCCACATGGTAGGGGTCGATCAGCAGGGCGATCTCCGCCGCCCCCAATCCACAGCTCCAGGTCAGCGGCCCCGGTGGGCAACTGGGCAAAGGCCTGAATTAACCGCGTCAGGTTTTTGTAGGGGGCATGGCGCCCCAGATAGAGCAGGTAGGGCTGACGCGACAGGTCTAGCCACTGGTAATGCCGCTCATCGTAGGCCAGGGGAATAACGGTAATCGGTCCTGGCGGGGGCTTGAGAAAGCGGTGGACGTCCTGGCGAGTAGCTTCTGAATTGCAAAGGATATGGGTCGCCTGGTGGATTACCCGAGGTAGGTACTGGCGACAGTAGAGCCCCATTGGGGAGAGAGCTCGACCAAAGTGGAGGGGAATTAAATCATGAACGGTCACCACCGTTCGACAGAGGGAGCCCAGGGGTGCCTCTGGTATAGGTGAAAACAGTAGCTTTGCTCCGGTTTGCTGGTAGACCCTGGGTAACTGGGTCTGGGTCCACCAGAGGCGCTGACCGTGGCCCCAGAGACCAAAGTCATTGGTGCCCCGGGGTGGGCTGGTCAGGGAAACTTCCCCTGGTAAGGGCCTCGGACTGACCACCACCCGAGCGGTACAGCGCAGGTAGGGCAAGATATTCAAGGCGTAGACCGCTAACCCCGTTGGTTGGCGGGGGACAAAGGCCAGGTTAATCAGCAGATCAGCCTGGGACACAGGCAAGGGGCTCGGAATATGTCAATGATTTTGGGATCTAGACCGCTGACACAAAATTCTGGTTGATCGGGAACTACTGCCAGGAACCTTGCGCACTACATTGATTAGCCTTCATCGGTCAGCGTACATGGGTATTAATGTATCTGTGAGAGGGTGTTTTACCAGGCCAACGAAGTAGAACAACTTCTTCTCTCATCTGTTCCTTAGTAGTCGTTGATAAACGGGTTCGGAACAGATCAATACCCACGAGTTCGTAACCTAATCCTTGTGCAATATCCCCCAATAGCTCCCCTGTGCGGATCATCACCTGTAGATAGGATTTCTGATCACCGACAACATAAGCTAGTTGAGCACCTGGACGAAGAACGACCCTCAGATCTGCCAGGTGCTTTGCCATACCCCCGAAATAAAGCTTTACAGCTCGATGATAGAGTCTTTCAAAGCCACTTGTCTTACCCAAGGCTATGCGTCGTTCTTCAATCGCACTGGCAATCTGCTGAATTTCTAAATGCCTGGCGACCCAAATATCATCATGGTCTGCTTTGAAGACATTTCGAGTATTGGAGCGAATTAACCCTTCTTTTAGCAGTCGTAGGTCTTTTCTATTCTGGATAAAACCCAGCAAAACAGACTCTAGTCGAGTTGTTCTAGTGTAGTCTTTCTCATTGGGATAAGGAGGTGAGGTTATGACAGCATCGATTGAGTTAGGCTCTAAAACACTTAGAATTTGACGGGCGTCTGCATGGT
Source organism: Leptolyngbya sp. (assembly GCA_040381765.1). Taxonomy (GTDB): domain Bacteria; phylum Cyanobacteriota; class Cyanobacteriia; order Phormidesmidales; family Phormidesmidaceae; genus Nodosilinea. The sequence continues at coordinate 1,628 of JBEIGU010000210.1, read as the reverse complement.
GAACTATACCAGGCACAACAATTAAATCCTGGAGTGCAGAAAGATCGTCAGCCATGTTAATGACTTCTTGAAACCAAGCTTCTAAAACCGGAGCATCGCTCTTTGCCTTACCCACACCAACTTCTGGACCAAACCGAAGATTACTAATAGAAGTAACAACAGCCTTTGCTAAAGCCAGCTGTAGATGTCGAAAATGGGTTGGCTTAGCATTCAACTTGATTTGCTCTAACAGAATTAGGGTTTTGTGCAGGGGGATCGGACTAATAGAGTTCGTCAATATAACTTTCTGCCCGTCATCAGACAAGGTACGCAGTTTCTTGACTTTCCTTTCTATAAGAGTCTTGGCAGCTTTACTAATTTCATGGGCTGAGTCAACCAGTTCTGTTGGGTTAGGGGTCCAATCTAACTTAACTGAACCGGCAAACCACGCCATTGGATTTGCTTCGACTCCAACACTGGGAATTCCAAGCTTCTTAGCTTCAACAACCGTTGTCCCTGTTCCGCAAAATGGGTCGAGCAAGCGATGGCTGCTATCCAGCTTGAACCTACTAACGTATTCCTGTACTAAATGGGGCGGGAAAGAAAGCACAAAGCGATACCAGCGATGCACAGCACGATCGTTGGCACGAATCTGATTTAACTCAGGGTCGCTAAAGCTTATCGATCGCTCAATAGTGTTAGACGTGACTTTCACGATACTTAACGACTCTATATGTAGTATTTGGTCTTCAGTGGTGTTATTCTAATGGAGCTACTGTACTTCTGCAAGTCTGAGCTACCGATGTAAAACAATAGGTACTACGACGAGTGAGATAACACCATAAGAATTTTATAGTACATGCATTCTACGACGGAATTTTATATTTAACAATCACATAGGTACTCTTGTTGGAAAAGCCTTATTTACCAAGGCTTTTGGTCGAAAGTGGGCTATTTATCCAACAATATTTTTTAATATATGAAGCAACTTACCAATAAACCGGTGATCAACTCCGTGCTGAACGGTCTTGGATTCTGCAGATTACCACTCACCCTGCCAGGGAACCATAGCGCCAGTCGGTGAGAAAGCCCTGGTTAGCGGCCAGGGTGATCAGGGGAGGCAGGGTTTTGTCGTAGGCATTGCGCAGGTGTTCCAGGTTGAGCAGGTCGTGGGGGTTGGCCAGGTGGAGGTGGTGGAGGTAGGGTTCGACCTGCTTGCTCCACTGGGCGGGGGGTAGGGTGGCGTGGGTAATGGTGAGGCCCTGGTGTTGAAGGCGATGGAAGTGGGCCAGGTAGGGGTGGGCGGGGATTTTGTTGGATTTGGCGGAGTTGACCTCTGGCAGGGTGGGAATCAGGTTCCAAAGTTGGTCGTGGGCGACGAAGGACCAGGGCAGGTAGTGATCGAGGGAGAAGCCTTGGGGGGGGATGGGTTGGCCTGAGTAGATGCAGTGTAACTGCTGGTGGGTGAGCACCTGGCTCCAGTAGTTGGTTTGGGTTTTGAGGGAAGCCCGTTTGCTGGGCATGAAGAGTTTGCTGGCGATCGCTGGGGTGCTGGGGTTACGTTTTTGCATGTAGGTGAGCCATTCCCAGGCGGCCCATCCCCGCACGATGGCGTAGTGCTATTGGAGGTAGTCAACCCAGTCGGGGTG
>JBEIGU010000209.1:0-5292 GCA_040381765.1 Leptolyngbya sp. | reverse complement strand
TAAATTCAGAATTTGACAATCTACACTGCCCGCCGAGAGGATAGAGCCTATGGGAAGAGGAACTGGGAATGGAAGAGCAACGGCTGAGTTTTGAGGTGATGCTGAGCTACCTACATCGTGTCCTGGAGGGGGTAGAGGATCCGCGTCAGCGCAGCAACGCCCAACGCTATAGCTTTCGAGATCTGGTGCTAGGGGCATTTTCAGTGTTTTACATGCAATGCCCCTCCTTTTTAGAGCATCAGCGGCAGATGCAAAGTCGCCAAGGGCACAACAATGCCCAACGATTGTTCGGGGTAACGATGATACCCACGCCCAATCAGATTAAGAACGTGCTGGATAAGGTGGCTGCATCCCTGTTGTTTCCCATCTTTGGCTGGGTCTTTCAAGCCCTAGGGTCTCAGGGGTTTCTAAAGCCCTATAGGGTGCTCAATGACCAGATCTTGGTGGGGCTTGATGGCACGGACTATTTTTCGTCCACCACGATTCACTGCGACCAATGCTCCCACTGCACCCACAGAAATGGACAGGTGAGCTACCATCACCGCGCGATTTTGCCGGTCATCGTAGCCCCTGAGCAGGAGCATGTTCTCTCACTGATGCCCGAGTTCATTCGCCCTCAAGATGGGGTGGAGAAACAGGATAGTGAAACCGCCGCCGCCAAACGATGGATTGCAGCGCATCACGATCTCGTTGGGCCAGGGTGCCTCACCGTACTGGGGGATGACCTGTATAGCCGTCAACCGATGTGTCAAACTTGCATTGACCATCAGGTCAACTTCATTTTTGTCGCGCTGCCCAGCTCCCACCCAGCTCTCTATGAGTGGTTGGCCTATTTGGAGGCCAACGATGACGTGCACGCTCATCAAGAGCGGGTGTGGACCGGTCGAGAGTACGAACTCCGGCAGTACCGCTATGCCAACGGCATTCCGCTGCGGGAGGAGCAACCGGCCCTGGTGGTGAATTGGTGTGAGGTGACGGTGATCCGAGAGGCCGATGGTCAGCAGCGCTATCACAATGCCTTTGTGACCTTACATCCCATTGATGATGCGACCGTGGCCGATATCGTCACGGCAGCGCGAGCCCGGTGGAAAAGCGAAAATGAAAACCACAATGTGCTCAAAACCAAGGGCTATCATTTGGAACATAATTTTGGCCACGGCCACCACCATCTGGCCATGACCCTGTTAACCCTCAACGTGTTGGCGTTCTTGTTTCATACCGTCTTGCACCTCGTCGATGCGGCGTACCAACAGATCCGGCAGCAACGGGGCACTCGTAAGGGCTTCTTTCAGGACATTCAGACCCTAACGAAGTATCTACTCTTTGACTCCTGGCAGCATCTGATTGACTTCATGCTCGACGAGGCGACCCTAACCACTACGGGTAATACATCCTAACTATTCTTGAATTTATAATTGCTGACAACAGTTCAGGGGTTCTCAACCTGGACTTGGTTTAAACCAAGTCCAGGTTGAGAACCGTCGTTCTGCCCCCTCAGCCCCGATCCCTCCTCCAGAGGACGTAGCTTGGTTGACTGATAAAACATTGGCTGACGGCGGTTCAAAGCGCTGCTATCTAGACGAAGTCGGCCTACGCCGACTGATCCATAACCCGCGTAGGCGGGTTTTGCCTGTCTAGGCGCGGCTTCTAGCCGCCAGCGTTGAGAGTTTTTTCAGTCCACCCAGGACGTCGCTTACCACCCGCAGAGTGGGGAGCCGAAAAAACCCTTCAAAGTCCCCCTCCCGAGGGGAGAGAAATTTAGGGTGAAAATTCTAGGTTTCAAATTAAACGAGGTTTATAATTCAGCCGTTTAGCTAAGATCATCCTGGGACTGGTTGAGTTGGAGCAAGGTTGATCGGGTTTGTAGAACGTCCTGCTCGATCGCAATCCGGGGCAATCGGTTTTTAAAGCCACAGAGAATTTCCCAGGAAATGGTGTTCGCCATTGCCGCCCAATCGTCAGGAGTAATCTGCTGATCCCCGTCCCGACCCAGCAGGGTGACCACATCCCCTTCCTTTAGATTAGGGATGGAAGTCACGTCGATCATCAATTGATCCATGGTAATCGCCCCCACCTGTTGCACCTGCTGACCCTTAACCAAGACTTGAAAACGGTTAGATAGCGATCGGGGTACTCCATCGGCATAGCCAATACCCACTACCCCCAGACGCATTGGGCGATCGGCCACAAACTGGTGCCCATAGCTAATACCAGTACCGGCGGCAATCTCCTTAAGGTGGGTAATGCGAGCCTTAACCTGCATAACGGGCTGCAGATTCAATCGCCCCTGCAAGTGAGGAGCTGGGTAAAGACCATAGAGCCCTAAACCCACCCTCACCATATCGTAGTGCAGGGTTGGATCCGCTAGACTGGCAGCGGTATTAGCCAGGTGCAGCCGAGGCGGTAATAACTGTTCTGCCCTCAATTGCCCAATCGCAGCAGCGAATCGCTGCCGCTGCTGTTCCATGATGCCAGCATCCGGGCTGTCCGCTGTGGCCAGATGGGAATAGAGGCTGGCAATGCGCAGGTGGGGCAATTGACGCACAAATCGCACAAACTCCACCGCCCCAGACCAGGGAAAGCCCAATCGACTCATACCCGTATCTAGCTTCAGGTGAACACTGGCGGGGCGAGCAGTCACTAGGCCGGAGAGCACCTCGGAAAACACCAAAGCCTGTTTTGGCATCACTAAGGTGGGCTGCAACCGCCAGCGGGCCATAGCCTCCATTTCCTCTGGGCTGTTCACCGCCCCCATCACTAAAATTGGAGCCTGAATCCCCGCTACCCGCAATTCCATGCCCTCAGGCACGGTGGCCACCCCCAGCCAGGTGGCGCCAGCACTAAGGGCGACCTGGGCTACGGTGACGGCTCCATGGCCATAGGCATCGGCCTTGACCACCGCCATCAGATCCGTGGAGGGACGAAGCTGTGACTTAATTTGCTGAACATTATGGCGCAAAGCCAAAGGATTAATTTCTACCCAAGCCCGACAGCATCGCATCGGCTGCAAACTCGGCGTCTGCTCCCAACTCAGCATGTCTAACTCCTCCACCACCCTAGGATAGGCCCCATCCTAGCGCTCCCAATGGGCCTTAGTCCAGCATCTCCGAGCCGGATCTAGAGGGTCTGTGCTACCATCGGGCTAAATCCTTCTTCTAGACACAGATGAGTAAGGTTCTAGTGCTCAATGCCTCCTACGAACCGCTCAATATTACGAGCTGGCGACGAGCTGCTGTGCTCATTATCAAGGGAAAGGCCGAGCAGGTAGAGCATAACGGCAAATTTCTTTACGCCGATTTTCCCTTGCCTACTGTGATCCGCCTACGTCACTATGTTCGTATTCCCTATAAAGACATTCCCCTTACCCGTCGTAATCTTCTCCAAAGAGATGAGCATACCTGTCAGTACTGTGGTTACAATGGTGACGGCCTTACCCTTGACCACGTTGTTCCCAGGTCCCGAGGCGGGGGCGACAGCTGGGAAAATATGGTGGCTGCCTGTGTGCGCTGCAACGTTAAAAAGGGCAACCGCACACCCAGGGAAGCTGGCATGCCTCTCGTTAGTCAGCCTCGAAAACCCCATAGTAGTCTTTACTTTGAAGTAACGCGTCAAATTCACAGCGGCCTACATCAGGAATGGAAGAAGTATGTAATTGGAATTACCTAGGCTTCATAGTAGGAAAAATATATAGGCCCATTTTCCCCTGACTAACCTCAGGATTTTCATGGATTAGCGGAGGCTGCGGAGGGAATTAAGAATCCCAGAAAATTACAGCATCTATCCACAGTTTGGTAGCGTTAGCAACGGCGGAATGCTTGCCGTCGTTGAAATTATAGTTCAACACCTACGGGTATTTATCTATGACCGCATGTGACTACAGACCAGGATTAGAGGGAATCCCAGCGACCCAATCCGGTATCAGTTTTTTAGACGGGCAGGTTGGCATCCTTGAATACCGTGGTATTCGAATTGAAGAGTTAGCAAAGCATAGTAGCTTTGTTGAAACAGCTTACCTACTGATTTGGGGAGTGCTTCCCTCCCATGCCGAGTTGGAGGCCTTTGAACATCAAATTCGTTACCATCGCCGGCTTAAGTACCGCATCCGGGACATGATGAAGTGTTTCCCAGAAAGTGGCCACCCGATGGATGCTCTGCAGGCTTCTGCAGCTGCCCTGGGCTTATTTTATTCGCGACGAGCTCTAGATAACCCCATCTATATTCAAAAGGCGGTCGTGCGGCTGTTGGCTAAAATTCCCACTATGGTGGCGGCATTTCAACTGATTCGCAAGGGCAATGACCCAGTACAACCTCGAGACGATCTAGACTACGCCGCCAATTTTCTTTATATGCTCAACGAGCAGGAACCCGATCCTCTGGCGGCTCGGATCTTCGATATCTGCCTTACCCTGCATGCTGAGCACACCATCAACGCCTCGACCTTTTCTGCCATGGTCACGGCTTCTACCCTCACAGACCCCTACGCCGTAGTCGCTTCAGCGGTAGGTACCCTGGCTGGCCCCCTCCATGGCGGCGCTAATGAAGAGGTGATTGAAATGCTGCAAACCATTGGCAGTATTGAGAATGTCCGCCCCTTTGTTGATCGTTGCATCGAACAAAAAACTAAAATCATGGGTTTTGGTCATCGGGTTTACAAGGTTAAGGATCCGCGAGCTACCATTCTCCAGGGCTTGGCAGAACAGTTGTTTGACAAATTTGGCCAGGATGAATACTACGCTATTGCCCTGGAAATGGAGCAGGCTGTCTCTGAGAAGCTAGGTCACAAGGGAATATATCCTAACGTGGATTTCTACTCTGGCTTGGTATATCGCAAGTTAGGTATTCCAATTGATCTATTTACCCCCGTCTTTGCTATTGCTCGGGTGGCGGGGTGGTTGGCCCACTGGAAGGAACAGCTCGCAGAAAACCGAATTTTTAGACCGACCCAAATCTACACCGGGGCCCGTAATCAAGACTACGTTCACCTGACAAATCGACCACCTGGCTGGGATCAAGATCGGTTTCAAATCTCCCTGCCGTCCTAATGGGTCTCACTCCCCTAGACCTTACCAGATCTTGCTTCACCATGCCTGGAGCAGCAATTTTCAGTCACTTCCGCCCTTCTCCATCCACTGAATGGGAGGGTTTTTTCGGCTCTTCCGGCTTAAGTATGCTTAATTGCCCTAGGACGACCTAAAAGTACTGCTATGCAAGGCTTTTAGCGAAAAAATAAGTCTTTAGAGTTCTTTTTGCAGGACTTAAGGCTTGTAAGCATTGGTATAATAGGGTTTTAAG
>JBEIGU010000208.1:0-5332 GCA_040381765.1 Leptolyngbya sp. | reverse complement strand
TGTCAGATTGCCCAGTGGGGTTGGGAAAAGCAGCTAACCAAACATCGGTTGCTGCCGGTGCTGATCGAGAGCGAACTAACAGAGGGCAGAACCCTTATTGACGAGATTCGAGGGGTGCTGAGTGCCCAGACCAATCAGGGGGATTCTTTGTCACCAGAACTGGTGGAAAAACTGCTACGGCGTCAACGACTGCTGGTAATTGTGGATCACCTATCGGAGATGGGAGAAAAAACCCGCCAGGCGATCGCGCCCCGCTCCCCGGACTTTCCCATCCAGGCCTTAGTGGTGACCTCCCGACTGGAACAGGAAAAGGGGCTAGAAGGTCTACCTAAAACCGTCCTGAACCCCCTACAGATTAAGCCAGATCGACTGTGGACCTTTATTGCGGACTATCTTAAGGCGGAGGGTAAGGAGGAGAGCTTTGATACCCATCAAATCTCAACTGCCTGTGATCGCCTAGAACGGATGGTGAATGGACAGGCCATTACCCCCCTGCTGGCCTGTCTTTACCTGAGGGAAATGGAGGTTAAAGGGGGAATTCGATCTGACTCCGTACCCAAGCTAATGCGTAGCTACCTGACCCAGCTCAACCGCGCCATCGAGCCCGCCAGTAAACGGGAAGACCGGGAGGTACAACGGGATGCCAGGGCAGTGGCCTGGGCCTGTCTACAAAACACCTACCGCCCCAACTGGATTAATACGGAAGCCGCCATCGCCGCCCTGGCCAGGGTGGAGGACAACACCGCCGAAGCCCGATTTCGCTACCTGAAGGACCGCCTATCCTTTCTGCAAAGCCCCGACCCGGGGGATCGCACCCGGGTGATATTAGACCCCCTGGCGGAATACCTGGCCGCCGCCTACCTGGTGGAACAGATTTCCCAGCAGCCAGACCCCGAGGCGGCCTGGGAGGAGTTTTTTAGTCAGACCCTACCGGCCAAGCTGACCAAAACCGACAGTGATGCTACCCAGGTGAAGGGGTTCATCCTGGCCCTGCGAGATTGTTGCCTTGACCAGAGCCAGGATGACGGCATCCCCACCGGGGTAACCGACCGCCTGGCCCGCACCGTTGATCTAGACCCGGAGGAACTGCGGAGCATCGAAGACCAACGCCGGATTAAGCGGTTGATCGCCGACCTGGCCGAACCCAACCTAAAGGACCGGCTGCGGGCCGCCCAAGAACTGACCACCTACGGAGCCGCCGCCCGGGTGGCCGAACCCAACCTGGTGGGGATGCTAGAGAACCGCAAACAACAACCCCCCCAAGCCCGCCAGGCCGCTGCCGCCGCCCTGGGCAAACTGAAGATTGGCAACACCGCCCTGCTCACCCTGCTTCAGGATAGCCAAGAAGACCCGGAGGTGCGGGGTAGTGCCGCCCTGGCCCTGGGTGAAATGGGCGCGGCCCAGGACACCCTATTGACCCTGCTCAACCATGAGCCCCAACCCCTGGCCCTGCGCCAGGCCGCCAGCCAGGCCCTGGGGTTAAGCGGGGGCCCCAGCGGCCAACCCCAGCCCATGCTAGAGCTAGGCCTGAGGGAGGGCCAGCCCGTGCCCCGGGTGATTAGCCCCCTGGTGTGGCGAACAGCCCTGCCCCTGGAGCAAACCCTGGCCCTGGTGCAGATCCCGGCGGGGGAATTTATGATGGGCTCCCCCGAGGATGAAGAGGGACGGAATTGGTACCAAAGCAGTAGTTATGTAGATACAAAAGGCTTAAACGTAGAACAGCAACACCGGGTCAGCCTTTCCACCTTTTACCTGGGCCAACACCCCGTCACCCAGGCCCAATGGCGAGCCGTCGCCAGCCTGCCCCTTATTAACTATGAGCTCAACCCAGAACCATCCCACTTTAAGGGCGACCATTACCCGGTGGAGCAGGTGACCTGGTATGAGGCGGTGGAATTTTGCGATCGCCTCTCTCAACACACCGGCAAACCCTACCGACTACCCAGCGAAGCGGAGTGGGAGTACGCCTGTCGAGCGGGCACTACCACGCCCTTTTACTGCGGTGACACGATTACCCCCGACCTGGCCAACTACGACGGCAACTACAGCTATGGCTCTGGGCCGCAGGGAACCTATCGAGAACAGACTACCCCGGTGGGTAGCTTTGGGGTGAACCCCTGGGGACTAGCGGACATGCACGGTAATGTTTTGGAGTGGTGCGAGGATTACTGGCACCCCAGCTACGATGGTGCCCCCAGGGATGGTAGCGCCTGGGTGACCAGTGGTAGTAGTAACCTTCGCCTGGTGCGGGGCGGGTCCTGGTTTAGCAACCCAGTAAACTGTCGCTCGGCCGGCCGCAATCGCAACGATCCGAGGCTTCGAAGCGCTGACCTCGGTTTTCGGGTGGTGTGTGCGCCGCCTGGGCTCCTGTAGCCCTTTACCCTTTTGCGCTTTTGCCCTTTGCCCTGGGTCGAGGTTCGAATACGCGCGGAGCGCGTTTAAAAATTTTTTCCAGTGCTACGGCTGGGTATTCGTTCTAGCTGGCCGGCGGCTATAACCTTAGGTAACATTATGGGCCACCGCCACATCTAGGAGTGTAGAGTGATATTTTCACCCCTATACCCCCAGATAGGCAATTTTATGACTAAACCTGCCGTCGCCGATTTGCCCGTCATTCAAAAAGCTTACGATCTGGTGAAGTGGTACGTCCCCATTCTGAACCGCCTACCCCGGGATCATCGTTTCACCCTGGGGGAACGCATCATTCAAGGGCTCTATGACCTGTTAGAAGGCTTGATCCAGGCCCGTTACAGCGCCAATAAACTAGAGCGTCTGCAAACCCTCAACATCCGCCTGGACCTGCTTCGCCACCAAACCCGACTTCTATTCGACTTTCACCTGATGGAGGTTAGCCGTTATGAGTATGTTGGCACTATGATCAACGACCTGGGCATGGAACTAGGGGGATGGATAAAACAACAGAAAACCCGTCAGCCCCCCTCACTGCGCTCCAGTTAAACCCCGGGAAACCACCATGAAACGCCACGGCTACCTGTGGGAGGGGATTATTGACTTTGCCAACCTGCTGGCAGCGGCCCGTCAGGCCCAGAAAGGGCGACGGATGCGGGATAACATTCTGCGCTTTAACTACAACCTGGAATCAGAACTCCTCCAACTACGCCAGGAACTGATCAGCCAAACCTATTCTCCTGGACCCTACACCACCTTTCAGGTCAGGGAACCCAAGGCCCGATTAATTTCTGCCGCACCCTACCGGGACCGAGTGATTCACCATGCCCTGTGTAACGTGATCCTACCGATCTTTGAGGCCACCTTCATTCGTGATTCCTACGCTAATCGGCTGGGCTATGGCAGCCATCGAGCCCTGAAGCGATTTATCGAATTTAGCCGCTCCAGCCGCTATATCTTGCAATGCGACGTGCGCAAGTACTTCCCCTCCATCGACCATGCCCTTCTCAAGGAAATGATTCGCCGCAAGATCAAATGCCCCCCTACCCTGTGGCTGATTGATCGGATCATCGATGCCAGCAACGACCAGGAGCCGGTGATTGACTATTTCCCTGGAGATGACCTACTCACCCCAATTCAGCGGCGGCGGGGCCTACCGATTGGTAACCTGACCAGTCAATTCTTTGCCAACATCTACCTGAATAGCCTGGATCACCTGGTTAAAGAACAGCTCCGTATAGCAAAGTACCTGCGCTACGTCGATGACTTTGCCCTATTTGCCGATGACCGAGATACCTTAGTCACAGCCCGCTTAGCTCTCGAAGCCCACCTAGCCAAACTACGCCTGAGGATTCACCCGATTAAAAGTCAACTATTTGAAACATCCCGAGGCCCCACCTTTGTTGGGTTTCGGGTTTGTCCAGACCGGGTGCGGGTCAGATCCGCCAGCCTTCGCCGCGGTCGATACCGCCTAAAACGATATCAACGACAGTACGCCCAGCATGATTTATCCTTCGAGCAACTGACCCAGGCCATTCGTAGCTGGGTAGCCCACCTGAAACATGCCGACACCTGGCACTTGAGAGCCGACATTTTTACCCAGTTAGTGTTTGTCAAAACTCCCAAGCTGCAAACAAGATGAAAAATACTCCACTCAAGGCCAATTTAGCCTAGGGTGAAGGCTAGGGGCAGGTCAGCCCACCTGGTGCGGGGCGGGTCCTGGTATAACAACCCAGTAAACTGTCGCTCGGCCAACCGCAATCGCAACAATCCGAATAATCGAAACAATAACATCGGTTTTCGGGTGGTGTGTGCGCCGCCTGCACTCTTGAGCGCCAGAGCCAGTCAATGATCATTGATTGGGCGTGCCCATAAGAGTCCAGACCTGCTCCTGTCATATCCCTGGCTCTCTAACCCTGGAGACCTGGTATGCAAAAACACCCCTGGGCTGAGCAGCCTGGTAGGCCATAGCTCGACGGGTTGTTTAGCCCATCCCTCCATTTGCCCGAGCAACCGACATTAAGAAAGGTGGTCAGATCTGAGCCCCCTGATCACTCCCCCGTAGAGTGAATAAATCACATCACACTCCCAACCCTGCCACCCCGGCGGGGTTTTTAGTTTGTGGTTGACATCGCCTACGTCACAACTAACCCTGGGCTTGAGTGCTCCCCTCCTCCCTCGCCCGCACCAGGGCCCCTTCCTTGACCCAGGTCCGTTTACTAGACCATTTCACCCGGTAACGATTCAGCTCCTCGTCGTACTCCACCACCCTACCCACCCGGGGCACTAACACCCGTTGCCCCTGGGAATCTCCCCATTCCACCAAATTCCGCGAATCCTGCACCAAATCACCCAAAGCAAACCTCATCCTACTCACCCCCTAATACCCCAACGCCTTCACCACATAGTCCGGCAACGGCTCCACCCCCGTGGGTGGACTCTCCTGGGAAAAGGTAATCAACCGTACATAGCCACTCTCCCCCTCCTCCCCACTGCCCACACGGCGACTAAACCAGATCGCCGCCCCATACTTGGGATTACTGCCACAGCGCCTCAGGTAGTAATGACCCATCCACCAGACCACCGTCGGCCCATAGGGATCTCGCTTAATCTCATGGGCCCCAATTCGACTGACCCAATTGCCCCCATAGTCAGACAACGGCTTACGCCAATTAGGCGGATGCTGACTGGCCAGCGCCATCATCGCCAGCTCCATCCGCTTCAACGTCTCCGTCAATAGCCCAAACAGGGCACTGGTATCGCTGCCATTACCCAGCAATTTTAAATTCAGAATTTGACAATCTACACTGCCCGCCGAGAGGATAGAGCCTATGGGAAGAGGAACTGGGAATGGAAGAGCAACGGCTGAGTTTTGAGGTGATGCTGAGCTACCTACATCGTGTCCTGGAGGGGGTAGAGGATC
>JBEIGU010000207.1:0-5410 GCA_040381765.1 Leptolyngbya sp. | reverse complement strand
GCCCACCGTCAGTTTTTGCCCCCAGGTGAAAATGATACAGGCTTCGGGGCTCCAATCCGAGAAGATACTTAGCTACCCTTGAGATCGATGCCAGAGATGAACTGGTGGCAGGGTCTGGGCGAAGGGCGATCGCCGCACCCACGAGTTACTTGTCGCCCTACCCTGGTCAGGCCCCTCAAGCCACCTCGATTTGAGCCAGCAGGTGTTTAACCAGGGGATGATCGGAGAGTTGATCGGTTTGGTTAGCCCCAACAACCCCCTGCAGAAAGGCGACAAAGTTGCCAAAGACGGTTTGGACGTTGGGGTGATCGGTTCCCACCGCCTCGGCCAAAATGGCCAGAGCCTCCAGGTACAGCGGTTCGGCGGCGGCGTAGCGCCCCTGATTGTCGTAGAGGTAGGCCAGATTGTTGAGGCTGGCGGCGACATCGGGATGGCGCTCCCCCAATAGCTCCCGGCGCAGCTCCAGGGCCTTTTGGTAGAGGGGTTCCGCCTCGTCGTAGCGCCCCTGAGCATAGTAGAGTACGGCCAGATTGTTGAGGCTTTGGGCGACATCGGGATGGCGCTCCCCCAATAGCTCCCGGCGCAGCTCCAGGGCCTGGCGGTACAGCGGTTCCGCCTCGTCGTAGCGCCCCTGAGCATAGTAGAGTCCGGCCAGATTGTTGAGGCTTTGGGCGACATCGGGATGGCGCTCCCCCAATAGCTCCCGGCGCAGCTCCAGGGCCTGGCGGTACAGCGGTTCCGCCTCGTCGTAGCGCCCCTGGGACTGGTAGAGTCCGGCCAGATTATTAAGGCTGGTGGCAACATCGGGATGGCGCTCCCCCAATAGCTCCCGGCGCAGCTCCAGGGCCTGGCGGTACAGGGGTTCCGCCTCGTCGTAGCGCCCCTGGGACTGGTAAAGCTCGGCCAGATTATTAAGGCTGGTGGCAACATCGGGATGGCGCTCCCCCAGTCGTGAACGGGTGACTCTTAGACAACCTTGGTACCAGGGCTCTGCCTGGCCATAGACTCCCTGCCCTTGATAAAACCGACCCAACCCCACAAAAGACCCGATCAAGTCTTCTTGACTCAGCCAAGGTTGCAGGGTGGTGGCGGCCTCCGCCAGATGGGGTACTAGGGGAGTAAAGGCAATAACCTGGGCCTGAGTCGGAGCCTGATCCACCTGTTGGGCTATCCGGGCCATTTGTTGACAGAAGTGCTGTTTCAACCCATCCGCCTGGGGCCACTGCTCCACCTTGGCCCGAAAAAACTCCCGAATTAGTTGGTGCAGTTGATAGGTATCCTGATCGGTTCGTTGCAATAGACTGCGATGGACTAACCCCAGATCCCGCCAATCTTCTAAATCCTCCTCATGCTCAGGGGCAAAGCAGGGGGTCACTGCACTCCAGGGGATGGGGGCCAGGGCAAACAGGCTTAGCAGATAGGCCAGGGATTGCTGCGCTTCGGTTAACTCCTGCCAGCTCAACTCAAAGGCCGCCGCCAGGTTCTCGTGCTCAGCGGTCAGGTCGCCTGATTGCTGGCTAAGGGCTTTGGCCGCCAGTCGTTTATCCTCCAGGCGAGCCTCTAGCTGGGCCAGGGAAAGGTCCGGTTTCTGGGCCAGATAGCGCCCTGTCAGTTCTAACCCCAGGGGTAAATAGCCCAACCAGTGACACAGGGCCTTGGCCGTTGCTGGTTCTGCCCCCACCCGGTCTGCCCCCATCAAGGAGGCCAACAGCTCCAGGGAGGCGGCTTCGCCTAATACCTCCAGTTCAAAGGACCGCAGGGAGCTACCTAACTGCAGGCGCGTGGTCAACAGCACCCAAAAGCGAGGATTGGGGGGCGGCAAAAAAGCCTTAATGGCGGCGTAATCCTTAACATCATCGAGCACCACCAGCACCTCTCCCGCTGGCCAGTGACGCCAACAATAGGCCACCTGTTGCGATAGCTCCAGGTCGTCAGGGAGAGACAGCCCCAGGGTAGACCGGGCAAAACCGACAATTTGAGTACCCAGCTCCTGCTCGCGGGCCCGCAGCCAACACATACCCCCTGGGTAAGTCTCCTGCTGAAGGTGATGGTGGGCATACTGCAAGGCTAGTTCGGTTTTACCGATACCGCCCATGCCTCGCAGAGCAGTAATCGCCAGACGATCTGCCTGGCGCAATTGGCGATGCAGTTCTTCTAAGTCCCGGCCCACAAACTTTTTTGCCCCACTACGGGGCAGATTATGGGGAATACCTATCGCTTTGGGTTTGTCGTCAGCGGCATAGATATGTACATCCCCCTCCACCTTGGCGATCGCTGTTCCGCCTTTCATCTCAGCGATCGCCTGATTACCCTCCCCAGTCACCCTCTGGTCAACTGAGCGAGTAGCTGGCTGCACCGCTGGCTGAAGGGCCTTTGCACTGCTGGCCTGGCCCGCTTCAGTTGGCCCCGGCAGCGGACTGCCCCTGGGGGTAGTAGTGTCAGGCAGGGGCTCTGGTGGGCTCACGGGGGTTGAATCTGGGGGATGGCAGCTCAGCCCATGGCTAGCTGAGGTTAGGTTAATTTTATCAGAAGAAAATCAGGAAGAGTTGCTGTTCGTTCATAATCAAGGAATTGAGGATTGAGAAGTCAAAATTCAGGAGCTAGAGTTCAATAATCTCGCTCCTGGATGGTTGTCTATACCCTCTGGCTGATGGTGATTCCCACCTGTTCTTACCGCTCAGCGGAGCCTTAACCCATGGATATTGCCCTACTAACCGCCTTCCTCACCCCCTTTCTCCCCGCCCTCACCCAACTGGGGGAAAAGGCGGCGGGGAAAATGGCGGAGAAATTTGGTGAAGACGCCTGGAATAAGGCCAAAGCTATCTGGGGCCGGTTATCGCCCCAGCTAGAGGCCAAGGAAGCAGCGCAGGAAGCGGTGACGGATTTGGCCAACGCCCCAGAGGATGAGGATTTACAGACCGCTCTGCGGGTGCAATTAAAGAAATTGCTAGACCAAAACCAGGCCCTGGCGGTGGAGGTGGCCCAACTGTTTCAAGCCCCTGGGCCCCAGGCTACCCCCGCCACCCAAATTACCCAAAGGGTCACCGGCAATCAAAACCAGGTGATTGGCCAGGTGCTGGGCGGTCAGGTGTTGGGCAACGTCACCGGTACCGTCATCCTGGGGGGCGCGACCGGTGTAACCGGGCTACCGGCTCCAGAGCCAGCCCCCCAACAGGGGCCCACTGCGGTCAAGACCATTCTGGTGTTAGCCGCCAACCCCAAGGGCAGCCATCCCCTGCGCCTGGGGGAGGAGGTGCGGAAAATCCAGACCGGATTAGAGCGATCGCCACACCGCGATCGCTTCCGGCTAGAGCAACGCTGGGCCGTGACCCCCACGGACGTGCGCCGGGCTTTGCTCGACTGCCAGCCCCAGATTGTGCATTTCTCCGGCCATGGCCTTGGCACCGAGGTTGCTGGGGCAGAACCGGCAGCGGCTCGTCAGTTGACTGGGGTGGCAGCCCCCGCCCCCCCGCCCGAGGGCCTGGTGTTTGAGGATGACCTGGGCCAGCCCCAGCTGGTAACCACCGCTGCCCTGGCCGATCTGTTTGCCCTGTTTGCCGACCAGGTGGAGTGCGTGGTGTTAAATGCCTGCTACTCCGCCACTCAGGCCGAGGCGATCGCCCAACAGATTGCCTCCGTGGTGGGCATGAAACGGGCAATCGGCGATCGGGCGGCGATTGAGTTTGCGATCGGTTTTTATGACGCCCTGCTGGCGGGGCGAGATGTGGAGTTTGCCTACAAGGTAGGCTGTAACGCCATTCAACTGGAAGGGCTGGGGGAGGAGCTGACGCCGGTGTTGAAGCGGAAATTAGGGTGAGTAAAGTGGTCAGTGATCAGTGATCAGTGGTCAGTGGTCAGAAGCCTGAGTAGACTCCAACCTTCCCAGGAGTGTTCAGCAAACCATGCTACATCAGGATTAAACTATTGATTTATTAATTTCTCCTTGCCAAAGCCAGGATTTACGCAAAACTGTGATCACTCTCGGTCCTTAAACCTATATTCCGCAGGTTGCTTTTGGTTTCCAAGTGTGCACGTAATTTCCGGTTGCTAAAGCCGTTGAAACCTCGTTGGTCACGCTTCGAAACCCAGGGTCAACCTGAGTTTCGAAATATTAAGCATATGACGTGACGAGGAATCCGCTCCAACCCTGAACCTTTGTCAAATATAGATCTCAGCTATTGCCTCTTGGCATACATATTGGAAATATCTTATCAACCTGCGGAATGTAGGCTACTTAAGAATAAAAACAATCAAAAAGTCTGAACAGACTCAAGTTGAGTGAATTAACTCCCATAGCTTTTCACTCGGATGAGATGCGGGCATAATGCTCAGAACTATGAACCGATAGATTCTCTCTTAGTTGGGGTGTATCTCATGCGTTCAAGAACCGCTATATCGACTGACCTCCAAAAATCGAAACTTCTGAATCACTAAAATTTTGTACATCGCTAAAATTTTCATGCTGAAAATAATAATAAACCCGCAGCGCATCAGAGTCAACTTTTTCCTAACAAGTGAGAATTGATTGTTCAACCCGGCTAGCCAGGCTGCCTATCCGCAGATAAGAAACTTCATGATTACCAGATAGCAAGCTTTCTCGGCCTTTTTAGTGCTAGTCTCTATATAAACTTAGATACCTAAAGCCACGGAAAAGTGTCGAACAATACGCTGCAATCGAATTGTTAAAATATTCAACAATATATATAGCAATCCGGACTGATGGACTGATCGCTTCTAGATGTACTGAGACTGCCTTCGTTGCCCCGTAGGGCATTGAGTCCGAGGATTTTTCAAGAATCAAACTGGATTACTATATGTGAAAATATTTCACGTCTAGTATGCTGTGGCTGAAAGCTTTGTCTGACAAGTATCTCAAAAATCGAATCTCTCAAAAATCCTGTCTCACCTGTAGAATGTCAGTTGGTGCTATAGCGGTTTTCGTTGGCGTGAGGTACGGTGATATGCCTGTAATGCTTATTTATCAAGGCTTTTGCTGTGTTGTATCCGATCAGGAACCGCTATATTAAGGCATTGAATTCCAGGACTTCTTGAAAAGCAAATTTAAATTGCTATAATTCGCGCTCAGTTCTGCCGTTAATCGATTAACAAAAATTAATCTCGAATTAACAGATTCTTATTGACTTCAGAATTTATTGCTGCAATAGTTACAAGGCAATACTATAAAAGCTGTGCGGATGCAGAATGGAGGCATTGTTTCTTCGGATTTATCTGTAAATTTGATTCGCTTTTGAAGTTCTTGGCTATGCCTGGATCAGCTTGTAAGGCTGAGTATGTTTTTTCAGGCTTGAGTATTTATTTTGTGGATTTGATGAGTGTGCTCTAAAGTTAATCTCTAGGGGGGTTAGTGGTGACAGCAATAGTGTCACCGCTTTGTCGTTTTGTGGCAATG
>JBEIGU010000206.1:0-5427 GCA_040381765.1 Leptolyngbya sp. | reverse complement strand
TCTCCCAAAATCCGGGGCTTGAAGAAGCCTGAAACCCTTCTACCATAGGCACTTGAGTAGTTTCCGTCTTTGTTGGCAGTCCGAAGCCTGAAACCCTGATGAAATCTCACTTTCTCGGAGAACTTCCCACTGTCCAGTCCAGATAAGATGCCAAATAATATGCAAATCCGCTATTTCAATGACTCTGATGCTGATGGAGCCAAGTCATTAGCTGAGATTATTTACAATACCTTAGGAAACAATGTTTCATCCGTTCAAATTGTAAGACTTGGACTTAAGGCCAAGCCAGGTACATTAGAAGTGTGGTTTCCGAGGGTAAATGGGTAACAACATTCTCTATTCCTCGGTTGTGGGGCATACATAAAATCTAACAAGTCGTGGTAGCGGAAGGACCAAAGCTGCTAGTGGGGGAGCGAAGGTTATCTGCCGCCGCTGATTGGGATCGTTATGCGGCTCAGTCCTTGGTGGGGGCAGCAACCTGAAATCCTCTGATCAGTATCAAGGGATGTGTCTTCATTTACCGCTTCAAAATGCCTGTGGTTCCGTATCTATCAATCCTTGGGTTAGTCTGACAATCAAACCATAAGCTATCCTGATAGGAAGCTCTTTGCCTGGGGCAGCCCTCTATGTCTTTTGTGGATTTACAAGCCGTTGTTGCTGGAACCCAAGAAAACCGGGTTGAGGCGTTGCGGCAGATGCTTGACTATCCCTTAAAGCAGCGTGACCCGGGGGGCTCTCGTTTCTGGTTTTTGCGACCTGGTGCTGATGAAGATGAAGCAGAAGACACCTGCCCGATCGCTGTTGGCTTCTACTCTGAATTGGATGGATTGACCGATGGTGACGCCAAGCAGTTCTTAACGGCGGATGAGCAGCAGCGCGAGATTTACGGACACTACACCGGACGTATTATTCCCAATCAGCCTGTGATGTACCTGCTGTTGCCGGAGGAAGATCGCCTGGGGCGAGTGGCAATGGTTCTCCCCACTGATGGAAAGCTACGGCAACGGCAGATCCAAACTTTCTCCTGGTCAGATGAGGATTTACAGGCACGGCTGAACCGACTCAGACAAGATACGCTGGCTCGAACGAACCGGATGAAGGATGCGGCTTTGTCTGTTATCCCGCTGGTGGAGTGGGCGTTTTAC
Organism: Leptolyngbya sp.; assembly: GCA_040381765.1. Classification (GTDB taxonomy): domain Bacteria; phylum Cyanobacteriota; class Cyanobacteriia; order Phormidesmidales; family Phormidesmidaceae; genus Nodosilinea. The sequence continues at coordinate 4,282 of JBEIGU010000206.1, read as the reverse complement.
AAGCCAATTACCACTGCAAAGGAACTGGCTCAGAAGTTGGCTGAGGTGTCGCGCCGGATTGAGCGGGTGATTCCCGATGTCTATAGAGCGGAGCCGAAGGATGGCTATTTAAGGGGGTTGCTGCGGAGTTTTCAGAAGGAGTTGCTGCCAACCCTGAAGCTGGAGCCTGAGAACGAGAAGGACTACAGCTTTGCGGATATTTATGCCCAGACGATCGCCTATGGGCTATTTACTGCCAGGGTCTTCAGCTACACGATTGATGAGCGCCAGAATGCCCTCACCCCCGGCCCCAGAGCGGGAGAGGGGAGAAGTAGGGAGACTGACTTTAACCGAGAAGATGCTTGGAAACTGCTGCCAGAGACGAACCCGTTTCTGCGTCGGTTGTTTCGGGATGTGTCGAAGGCGGTGGGTGAGTATGCCCCTTCGACTACGCTCAGGGGGACTGCCTCAGATGAATCTCCTGTGATTGCTGACGAACTAATTGACGCAATTTCAGAGGTGGTCAGCATTCTTCGAGCGGCGAAGATGGATGCCATCTTGGAAGATTTCCGAGCCAAGATGAACCGTGAAGACATCGTGATTCGGTTCTATGAGGACTTTTTGGCCGCCTATAAGCCCCAGATGCGGGAAAAGCGAGGGGTTTACTATACGCCAGAGCCAGTGGTGTCTTACATGGTGCGCTCGGTCGATATTTTGCTGAGGTCGAAGTTTAACAAGCCGTTGGGGTTAGCTGACCCAGAGGTGATGATCCTTGATCCAGCCTGTGGGACTGGAACCTTTTTGCTGTGGATTTTTCAACTGATTCACCAGCGGTTTCAGGAGAACCCTGATGCCTTGACTGAGGGGTTAGAGGATCGATCGTGGTCAGGCTATGTGAAGGAGCGATTGTTACCCCGAATTTTTGGGTTTGAGTTGCTGATGGCTCCCTATGCAATTTGTCATCTTAAGTTAGGGTTATTTTTGGAAGAAACGGGCTATACCTTTAATAGCGGTAAACGGTTGGGGGTTTACCTGACCAATACGTTAGATGAAGCCTTACAAAAATCAGAATCTTTATTTAAAGAGTTTATTGCGGAAGAGTCGGATCAAGCAGCAGAAATTAAACGCTACAAACCTGTCATGGTGGTAGTAGGTAATCCACCCTATTCGGTCAATTCTGCCAATAAAAGTGAATGGATTACTCGGCTTATTCGAGAGGCTTACTATCCCAAAGATGAGATGAAGGAACAAAATCCTAAGATGCTGTTAGATGATTATGTGAAATTCATTCGCTTTGGGCAGTGGCGGATCGATCAAACAAAGCAAGGAGTCTTAGCATTTATTACCAATCATGGTTATTTAGATAATCCCACCTTTCGGAGAATGCGCCGTAGTCTAGAGAAAAGTTTTGATCAAATGTACGTGACGGATTTACACGGTAATACTAAGAAAAAGGAGGCCGCTCCGGATGGCTCAAAGGATGAGAATGTATTTGATATTCAGCAAGGTGTTTCGATTTGTTTTTTGTTGAAACAGTTGGGAGCTTAAGTCCATGCAATCCATTCAAGAGCAACTAATTCAAGAAATTAATCATACGCCTGATCAACTCCTCCAAGAAGTTCTAGATTTTTTGCAGTTTCTTAATCAAAAACACAAAAAGGTAGTAATTGATGATAGTGACGAGTGGCCTCCGGACTTCTTTGATGAGGTTATTGGAGGTTGGGAAGGAGAAAAGCTTACCAGAGAGCCTCAACCTGACTATCCAATCCGATAGATCGTGATTTCCAGAGAATTCAACAGGTGTTAAATTTTATGTCGGGAAAGAAGTTGTTAATTACTAAGGAAAACTGATGTTAGACATTACTTTGAACTGGAAACCCAATCCCAACACCCTGACTAAACTTTTAGATCTGGCTAACCAGCAACAAAAATCCTTAGAAACTTTGTTAGAAGAAGCTGTTTTACAATATTTCCAGCTTCAGGAGCAAGAACCTCTGAGTGTAGAAGATGATCCGATTGTGGGTTTTTGCTCCGGCTCACCTGATTTGGGCACTAATGCCGAAAACATTCTTGCTGCCGAAATTCAGTCTAAGTCGGGGTGGACAAGTAAATAATGACCTGCATTGCTGATACTGGGTTTATTGTGGCACTGGCTAACAAGCGGGACGAGGAACACGCTCCTGTCAAAGCAGTTTATGCCCAACAGCAGAAAATTCTGGTACCTCAAACTGTACTCACTGAGGTTGCCTACCTGCTCAATCGTGATGTCGGGAGTGCTCAATTGATCAAATTCCTGGAATCCTTACCCATAAGCCGTTTTCAACTAATTGGTTTAATTGCTCAGGATATTGTCCGCACTGCTGCAATTCTCTCTCAATACCAAGACAGCCGCATTGATTTTGTTGATGCTTCTGTTATGGCTGTTGCTGAACGTTATAACCTCAATACTATTCTGACCTTAGATCGCCGAGACTTTAGCCTCTATCGACCTCAAAACTGTGCTGCTTTCACATTACTGCCCTAGCCCAAGGTTGAGAGACTAAACCATGACCCAGATCTACCACGCGCATCTGTATGGCACCCGCGACAGTAAGTATGACTGGCTGCAAGCTCATGATGTGTTGTCAACAGATTGGCAAGAAATAAAACCCCAAGCGCCGTTTTATTTACTGATTCCCCAGAATACGGATTTGCTGAGTGAGTATGACCAGGGCTGGAAGATTACGGATGTGATGCCTATAAATTCTACAGGCGTAAAAACCCATCGCGATCATTTTGTAATTGATTTTGATGACGAAAACCTAAAACAACGAATTGCTGATTTTCGAGATTTACAAATTTCTGACGATGATATTGCAAATCAATATAGTTTGTCAGATACAAGAGACTGGAAATTACACTTGCGTCGTCGCTCATTAGCGACCAATCAAAATTGGGAACAGTATTTTACTAAATGCCTATATCGTCCTTTTGATGTAAGAGCGTACTATCACCATCAGGATGTGGTCGAACTTCCTCGAAATGAGGTGATGAATCATATTATAAATTATGAAAATTTAGCACTAGTTTTTATGAGGCAAGTGGCGATTCAGGAAGGTTATAATCATTTTATAGCTACTAATTTAGCCGTTGATAATCGTGCTTTTTATAGCAATAAAGGGACAATGCAAATTTCTTCCCTTTACCTCTACTCAAATAGTACTGAAATCACCCAAGACCACCGTGTCAACTTTTCCCCTGAATTCCTGAAAGATCTCACCGCTAAACTCGACACCACCCCCAGCCCAGAAGCTATCTTTTACTATATCTACGCCGTCTTCCACTCCCCCACCTATCGCAGTCGCTACGCCGAGTTTCTCAAAATCGACTTTCCCCGCGTTCCCCTGACTAGCCGCGTTGATCTGTTTCAGCAACTTGCCACCCATGGCGAAGCCCTCGTCAACCTCCATTTGATGAAATCTCCAGGGTTAGAGCAACTCATCACCCAATTTGAAGGCAGCGATCGCACCGTTGACCCTGGCCATCCCAAGTATGCCAACGGCAAAGTGACCATCAACAAGCGCGGTGCTGGCTTTACCGGGGTGCCTGAAGCCGTCTGGAACTTTTATGTGGGTGGCTACCAGGTCTGCCACAAATGGCTTAAGGATCGCAAGGGGCGCACCCTTAGCCCAGAAGACATTACCCATTACCAGCGCATTGTCGTAGCCCTGCAAGAAACCATCCGACTAATGCAGCAAATCGACGCAGCCATCCCCGGTTGGCCAATCCAATAAAATCCAGGAGGATTCACCATGAATACAGCAGAAATCAAACAAAGAATCACCCAAAAACTGAACAATTTAGATATTGACCAACTGACCCTGGTTGAAAATCTCCTAAATCAACTTACCGCTTATCTCAACAAAGCCACCAAAAAAGAAGAAAAGCAACCCGATCCCTTAGCCAGCTTGCGTAACAGCGACTTCATTGGTTGCTTCTCTGGCGATCCCGACCTCGCCACCAACTCAGAAGAAATTGCCCATCAAATTCTTACCCAAACTGGAGATCATCAACCATGATTCTGGCTGATACGGGGTTCTTTGTTGCCTTTGGCAATCGCAACGATATCTTTCACAGCAAAGCCCAGCAGCAACTGAATATCCTCAAAGAACCTCTAATTACCGTAACTACTCAAAAAGTGCTGGTAGTACCAGGATCCATAGGCTAACCTTCAGGTTGCTACCGCCACCTGCTGTGCTACCACTTTAGCTCGAATGACATCTGGTAACGGCGGTATTCGGTGATCACCATGAACGCGAGAAAG
>JBEIGU010000205.1:0-5432 GCA_040381765.1 Leptolyngbya sp. | reverse complement strand
TTGAGACTGAACGAAAAATGAAAGCCTGGAAGCCTTATTTGCCAAACATCCCAGAAGTAAGGCTTGTCTCGCAGATGAGATCGTCTTGAGACTTAGGCGCTTATCTAAACCTAGCTGAAAGTGGCTGAAAACTTTGTCTGGCAAGCATCTCAAAAATCGAATTTCTCAAAAAACCTGTCTCACCTGCGGAATGTCGGATACAAAAAGTCGTTACTACTTTCTTGACAATGGTATCAGTAGGATACGGCTGGTTATTTCCTTGATTAACAGACATGTAGACTATGGATTTGACCTTTGATGTCAAAAGACTCCTTAAACGAGTAGTTTCAGACATTCAATCGTCTTTTTTTAAGGTACACACCGAACCATCTCACACGGCCCGTAAATGAGCTATTTAGCTCAGGGCGCCAAGCAAAGTTCTGAGTTAGGGCCTGTAGCAAATGACATGTCCGCCTGGTTAGAACCAGACTGACATGCCATTAAGGTTAACCGACCTGAAGCGTCAATACCTGCCAATGTTAATCTATTTGAAGTTAAATAAGTTAATATTTAGTATGTTAAAGTATACTCGCAAGTTCTTGCAAAAGCTTAGCTGTGATGCTGACTCGATAGTTGTTGCTTGTGGCTCGTAACTGATAGATTCGCCGTTATGAGGTATAAACTGGTGGATTAACGGTATCCTAGGCGTGCTGAGTTGTATGTCGTTGCAGTCGTGTGGCTGCGAGGCTCCTGAATATAAAATTCATGGATAACCTATCTCCAGCAACAGTCACAGCTTTGATCCTGGCGGGGGGATGTAGCGATTGTATTGGGTACCGATAAAGCCCTGGTGCAATGGCCAGGGATGTCACCATGGTTTAGCTCAACCATGGCATAACTATCACTTGGCCTCCATCCAGTTGGGGCCGGCCTTGGCCTCCACCTGCAGGGGCACGGTGAGGGTAACAGCGGTGGCCATGGTCTGGGTGATCAGGGGTTGGAGTTCAGGCCATTCCGTCGGCGGCACCTCCAACACCAGTTCGTCGTGCACCTGTAACAACAGGTTAGCGGCGTAGGCCTGCAGCTGCTGGTGGAGGCGCACCATGGCGATTTTAATAATGTCGGCGCTGGAGCCCTGGATCGGCGCATTGGCGGCGGCCCGGAGTAAACCGGCATCGTAGCCATTGGAGCGGAGCCGGTCTAGATCGACGGTGTCAGGGTCTTGACCCCGTAGCGATCGCAGCTTGCCATCGGTAAAGTTAAAATAGCGCCGCCGCCCCTGCAGGGTTTCCACGTAGCCCTGGGTCAGGGCCAGCCGCTGGGTCTGCTGCAGGTAGGCAAACACCCTGGGATAGCGCTGGTAGTAGCGATCAATAAAGCCCTTGGCCTGACTACGACTCACCCCCACCTCCCGGGCAAAGCGCACCGCCCCCATGCCGTAGATGATGCCAAAGTTAATCACCTTGCCCAGGCGGCGCTCCTCTGGGGTAATATCCTCCTTCTCCAGCAGTAACCGGGCGGTGAGGGCATGGACATCCTGGTTGTGGTTGTAGGCCTCCACCAGCACCGGCTCACCGCTAAGGTGGGCGAGGATGCGCAGTTCAATCTGGGAATAGTCCGCCGCCACCAGGTACCACCCCGGAGCGGGCATGAAGGCGGCTCGAATCTGGCGACTAAAGGCGGTGCGGATGGGAATATTTTGCAGGTTGGGGTTAGAAGAGGACAGCCGCCCGGTGGCGGTCACCGCCTGGTTAAAGTCGGTGTGGACCCGCTGGGTATCGGCCCGCACCAGGGCCGGTAGGGCATCCACGTAGGTGGACTTGAGCTTGGCCAGGGTGCGGTGCTCCAGCACCAGATCCACCACCGGATGGTCCCCCTGTAGGTTTTCCAGGGTGGCGGCATCGGTGGAGTAGGTGCCGGACTTATTACGGCGAGACTTGCGGGTATCCAGGCCGAGCCGGTCAAATAACAACTCACTCAGTTGCTTAGGGGAGGCCAGGTTAAAGGTTTCCCCGGCGGCGGCATAGGCCGCCTGCTCCAACCGCTCCAGATCCCCCTGCAGTTGTTGGGAAAAGCGGGCCAGGTAGGCCCGATCAATGGCGATGCCCTGGTATTCCATGGCCGCTAGCACCGGCTCCAGGGGCAGCTCCACCTGCTCAAATAGGGCCTGGAGGACGGGGGCCTGGGCTAGCTCCGCCCGCAGTATCGCCACCAGGCGGTAGGTGGTGTGGACATCAGCACCGCAGTAGTGGGCGGCGGCGGCGATGTCCACGGCGGCGATGGTCTGGCCCTTGGGCACCAGGTCACCGTAGCTGGGGGTGGTGAGGTGGAGGTGGCGCTGGGTCAGGTCCGTGAGGTTGTGGCTGGTTTCCGGGTTGAGCACGTAGCTGGCCAGCATCGGGTCAAACACCACCCCCTGCAGGTGCAGGCCCTGCTGGCGCAGCACCAGGCGATCGTACTTGGCGTTTTGTAGCGCCTTGGGGTAGCGATCGCTCTCCAGCACCGGCGCCAAGGCCGCCACCACCAGGGCCAGGGGCAGTTGTTCCCCCTGCTGGTGACCCACCGGGATATAGGCCACCTCCCCTGGCTCCGGCCCCCAGGCACAGCCAATCCCCACCAGGGCCGCCACCATCGGGTCCAGGCTGGTGGTTTCCGTATCCCAGGCCACGGGCCGGCTGGGGTCGGTGTGGGTGGAGAGGGTGTCCAGCAGATCGTAGAGCTGGGCTGCGGTGGTGATGATCTGGGGGGTCAGGGTTACCGCCGGCAGGCTTGGCAGCGGTTCAGGGATGCTGGCTGCCGCTGTCTCTCCCTGGGCGGCGGTGGTCGGGCTCACCGCTCCGCCGAAGGCCACCTGTAACGTATCCAGCCGCTGGATAAAGTGCTGAAACTCCAGCTTTTGCAGGGCTGGCACCACCCGTTGGGGGTCAAAACCCTGCAACCGGCAACCCTCCAGGTCGGTCTCTAGATCCACATCGGTGACAATGGTGGCCATGAAGCGGGAATGGTAGGCGGACTCCCGCCCCTCCTGGAGCTTTTTCTGGTTAGCCCCCTTGATTTTGTCCAGGTTGGCGTAGAGGCTGTCCAGGTCGCCAAATTCCTGCAGTAGCTTCACCGCCGTTTTGGCCCCAATCCCCCGCACGCCGAGGATATTGTCGGAACTATCCCCACAGAGAGCCTTATAGTCCACCACCTGGGCAGGGGCAATCGCTAACTTGGCCTCCACCTCCGGTCGCCTAAACTCCTGGGCCAGGCCATTTTTGCCCCCCTTGGCGAAGGCATTGCCCAGGTGCAGCACCGTAACCTGGCCCTGGTCATCGATCAGCTGAAAGAGATCCTGATCGCCGCTGAGGATTTTTACCCGAAAGCCGGCCTGGCGGGCCCGGGTGGCCAGGGTACCAATCACGTCATCGGCCTCGAAGCCTGGGGCGGTGTAGAGATTCAGCCCAAAGGCGGTGAGCAACTCCTGCAGGTTGTGCACATCCTCCAGGAACCCCTCCGGAGTCTCCGGACGACCATCCTTGTAGCGCTCATCCGCCACATGGCGAAAGGTGGGCTGGGCCAGGTCAAAGGCGACGGCGGCATACTGGGGTTTTTCCGCCTCGATCATGTCCAACAGGGACTTGAGAAAGCCGTAGCACACACTGGTGGGAATGCCGGTGGAGGTGCGCAGCCCCCCCTCAGCGTTTTTAGCAAAGGCGTAGTAGGCGCGGAAGGCCAGGGAATGGCCATCCACCAGCATCAGGGTAGGGGGATCGGCCAGCAGGGGAGGGGCGGTCACGGCGGCAGTCACGGGCAAGGGGGTAAGGGGTTAATGCTATCCAGCTGAAGCCGGGGCGTCAAGGGTCAGGGGCGGGCCAGGGCGGGCACCTGGAGCAGGCCAGTGAGCAGGGCGCTGGGGGGTTGGCTATGGGGCCAGGCGAAGGCATGGCGAAAGGCCGCCTCCTGACAGCGTTGTAGCCCGGCAAAGTCGATCACATCGTGGGTTAGCAGGTTTTCGTACTCAAAGGGCAGGCGAACGTTGTGGAGGCCGGCGTTGTCGGTGCAGATGGCGATGTCCACCCCCGCCTCAAAGCAGCGATCGAAGACCAGCTTGAGCTGGTGGATCTCCTGCAGGGTGCCGGTCTTCAGGTAGGTGGTGGGGCACACCTCCAAACATTGGCCCCGGGCCGCCACCTGGGGCAGGAGTTCGGGGTGGTGCAGGGGAATTTGGATGCCGTGGCCAATCCGTTGCAGGTAGGGGATTAACTGGGGGTAGCAGCCATCCCGGGTTTCGTAGAGGTGGCCAGTGGTGTTGAGCCCCAGGATCTGGGCTCGCTGGTAGAGTTGTAGAAAGTCCTCCAGGCGATCGCCGTACTGGCGATCGCCCCCCGCCACATCGATACCGCAGACGTACTGGGGGTACTGGGCCGCCAGGTCAAGGATGGCCTGGTTTACCGCCTGGGGCAGTTGGGAATGGAGGCAGAGCAGTTGGCGGGTGACGATGGGGTACTCTAGCTGCTGGCTGGCCCGACCGACGATCTCCACAATCTCCCCCATGGCCTCGATGCGCTGGGCCTGGGAGAGGTGATCGGGGGTGCGCAGGTAGGGGGTGTAACGCAACTCCAGGTAGGCGAGGTTTTCAAAAATATAGGCCCCCCGAATCAGGCGGTAGATAAAGTAGGGCAGGGCCTCCCGGGTCTGGACGCTCTCCACCAGGGTGTGCAATTCCAGGTATTCCGCCAGGCTATGGCGAGGGCGGGTGTAAAAGGCCTCAAAAGCCCCATAGTCAGCAAATTGATCGGATAGATCCGGGCGATTGCGTTGAAAGTAACGCCACAGCACCCGAGGCACCACGGAGCCCCCCAGGTGGCGGTGCAGTTCAGCGTATAGGCTCATGGTCACCTCATCTTTGCAGCCCATTATAGCCCACCCCGGTGGGATGGCCGACTTGCAGTCGGCATCGGTTGGGGTAACCGAGTTGCAGTCGGTATCTTGAGTTTGGACTAATTCTGTAAAGGAAGGCAGTCAATGAGTGACACTGACTGCCGTAAGGTCAATGAAGTAGAAATTCGATTGACCCTATGATTTTCAACCAACTTCAGCAATTTCGCCAAACCCTGTACAACACCCTGGGCAACGCCAGAGATGCCGTCTTTGATCTGATGGATGCATTGCTGGTGAGCGCGTGCATCTTGTCCTTTGTCAGCCTGTCACAAAGCCCTGTGTTTCGCAGCCAATGGTCAAGTGTGTATGCCGCGCTTCAAGATCACCGTCTACCGCGAGCCAAGGTGCTGAAACTGCTGGTGCAGCAAATTCCGTCCCAGGAGCAGCCGTTGCTGGCGGGGGATGCGAGTCGGTGGCAACGCCCTGCGGCCAAGACCATAAAAGACCGCACCATGAGAGGTGGCACTGAGGTTGGAAACACGGTGGGACAGAGCTACAGTACCTTAGCATGGATTCCCGATGCGGATGGC
>JBEIGU010000204.1:0-5447 GCA_040381765.1 Leptolyngbya sp. | reverse complement strand
TGACTATGTCAGGCTGCTGGGGGATAACACCTTTGGCTTCGAAGATATGGTTGGAGGCGACTTTGATTACGATGACCTGGTGGTGCAAATCAATGTTACTCCGGTTTCCTAATCGGGAGGTCTGGGTGGGGGCTAAAGCTATGGCTTTTCACCCGAAGCAGGTTTAGGTCTAGACTGAAGCAGTCTAGATTAGATCCCACCCATCCTTTTATTCCTGTAGCCATAGCCACCCGCAAGGGAGGCAGAGGCTATAGAAATATAGAAAACCTATCCAGCCTTCGCTCTGACCGCCCAACTCTGTCCTCAGGCTTCTGGCCAGAGCTATATTCTTACTCACTAACCACCCCGGATTTAGAAAATCCGGGGTGGTTTTTGCTGCCTAAAAATAGGACTTTAGCTTGTGACTACGACTTTTGTCCCCCCAGATGGGTTCCTGTTAGTCTCTTTTTATGTAATCAATCTATGATTTTTCCTGACAATCACTGCGATCGCCCTCCCCAAGCCTCTAACTTGGCCCCCGTTTACCCCTGGCAGCAGCGCCTTTGGCCTTGGCTGGGGGGCCCCCTGGTGGCCAGCGCCTGGATATCCTCCTCCAGCCTTAAGGTGTGGATTCTGAAGCTATTTGGCGCTCGCCTGGGGCGGGGGGTGCGGGTTAACCCTGGGGTCCAGATTAAATGCCCGTGGTATTTAACCGTGGGAGACTACAGTTCCTTAGGGACAAACCTACGCATTGAAAACCTGGCCGCGGTTACCATTGCCGATCAGGTGTGCCTGGCCCAGGGGGTGGGTCTCTACACCGGTCACCATAGCCCTCGACCAATTTCTATTCAAGCCCATAGTTGGTTAGCCCCTCGGGCTGCCTTGGGTCCAGGGGTGATCGTTGGCGAAGGGGCTATTCTTGATGCCGGTGGGGTGGCTACCCAATCCCTACAACCCTGGATGATCTATCGGGGTAACCCCGCCCAAATCGTTAAAAGTCGAGTGGCGCCCTATTCCTCTGCGGTGAGACCAGGGTAAAACCTTGAATTTCCCCTGTCTGTGATATCGAAAATTCCTGGAGAACTACCAATGTGACAAATCAAGGATGACGTCGCTGTCCCCGGATCGCCCTGACCGGTTTCCGTGGCTTTCCTTAACTTCAGAGAACCTTGACATTGCCGGGAAAACCCTGGGGCTTCAGGGCAATAGCTCTCAACTTAACGGTGGATCAGGGCGGAAACCCCTTAAAATAATTGGGCCTATAAAATAATTGGGCCTATAGAATAGTTGGGATCTCCCTAAGCCCCCTGCCGCCTATGCCTCGCCGTGATGATATCCATAAAATCCTGCTGATTGGCTCTGGCCCCATCGTCATTGGTCAAGCCTGCGAGTTTGACTACTCCGGTACCCAGGCCTGTAAGGCGTTGCGGGAGGAGGGCTACCAGGTGGTGCTGGTGAACTCCAACCCGGCCACCATCATGACCGACCCCGAGACCGCCGATCGCACCTACATCGAGCCCCTCACCCCCGAATTTGTAGAGCGGGTGATTGAGCGGGAGCGGCCCGATGTCATGCTCCCCACCATGGGGGGGCAAACCGCCCTCAACATTGCTGTCACCCTGGCCAAAACCGGCGTCCTAGACCGCTACGGGGTGGAGCTGATCGGCGCCAAGCTGGAGGCGATCGAAATGGCGGAGGACCGCAAGCTCTTCAAGCAGGCCATGGAGCGAATTGGGGTGGGGGTTTGCCCCTCTGGTCTGGCGGAAACCCTGGAGGAGGCCCGCCAGATTGGCCGCCAGATTGGTAGCTTCCCGCTGATTATTCGCCCCGCCTTTACCCTGGGGGGCACCGGCGGCGGCATTGCCTATAACCAGGAGGAGTTTGAGGCCATTGCCCGCTCCGGCCTGGAGGCTAGCCCCGTGTCCCAGATTTTGATCGAGCAGTCCTTACTGGGGTGGAAGGAATACGAACTGGAGGTGATGCGCGACCTGGCGGATAACGTGGTGATCATCTGCTCCATTGAAAACCTCGACCCCATGGGGGTGCACACCGGCGACTCGATCACCGTGGCCCCCGCCCAAACCCTCACCGATAAGGAATACCAGCGCCTGCGGGATGCCTCCATCAAAATTATTCGGGAAATTGGGGTGGAAACCGGCGGCTCCAACATTCAGTTTGCCGTCAACCCCGACACCGGCGATGTGATTGTGATTGAGATGAACCCGCGGGTCTCCCGCAGCTCCGCCCTGGCCTCCAAGGCCACCGGCTTCCCCATCGCTAAGTTTGCTGCCAAGTTGGCGGTGGGCTACACCCTTAACGAAATTTCCAACGACATTACCCAAAAAACCCCCGCCAGCTTTGAGCCCACCATCGACTACGTGGTCACCAAAATCCCCCGGTTTGCCTTTGAGAAGTTTCCGGGGAGTAGCTCCACCCTCACTACCCAGATGAAGTCGGTGGGGGAGGCCATGGCCATCGGCCGTACCTTTCAGGAGTCCTTCCAGAAGGCGCTACGATCGCTGGAAATTGGTCGGGCTGGCTGGGGCTGCGATCGCCCCGAAAAACTCCCCAGCCTCAACGAAATTCGCCCCAAGCTGCGCACCCCCAACCCGGAGCGGATTTTTGAGCTGCGCCACGCCCTGCAACTGGGGCTGACGGTGGAGGAAATCTACGACCTCACCGGCATTGACCCCTGGTTCCTCAACCAGATGGCGGGCCTGCTCAAGACTGAAAAGTTTTTGAAGCGCACCAGCCTGGAGCAGCTCAACGCCGATCACCTGTGGGCGATTAAACGCCAGGGCTTTAGCGATCGCCAGATCGCCTACGCTACCCAGACCAGCGAAGACACCGTTCGCCAGTACCGCAAAGGGCTGGGGGTGATACCGGCCTACAAGACCGTAGACACCTGCGCCGCCGAGTTTGAGGCCTTTACCCCCTACTACTACTCCACCTACGAACGGGAAACCGAGGTGCTGCCCTCCGATCGCCCCAAGGTGATGATTTTAGGCGGTGGGCCCAACCGCATTGGCCAGGGTATTGAGTTTGACTACTGCTGTTGCCACGCCTCCTTTGCCCTGCAGGCGGACGGCTACGAGACCATTATGGTTAACTCCAACCCGGAGACCGTCTCTACTGACTACGACACCAGCGATCGCCTCTACTTTGAGCCCCTCACCAAGGAGGATGTGCTGAATATCATTGAGGCGGAGCACCCGATCGGGGTGATTGTGCAGTTTGGTGGCCAGACCCCCCTGAAGCTGGCCCTGCCCCTGCAGGAATACCTGGCCGGTCTACCGGCCAGCGCCCCCGACCAACCCATCACCCGCATTTGGGGCACCTCCCCCGACTCCATTGACACCGCCGAAAACCGGGAGCGATTTGAAGCCATCCTGCGGGAGTTGGAAATTCTCCAACCCGCCAATGGTACCGCCCGCAGTTTCCAGGAGGCCCTCAAGGTGGCCCAGGCGATTGACTACCCGGTGGTGGTGCGGCCCAGCTACGTGCTGGGGGGGCGGGCCATGGAGATTGTCTACTCCGATGCCGATCTAGAACACTACATGACCTACGCCGTCCAGGTGGAGCCAGACCATCCGATTTTGATCGACAAGTTTCTGGAGAATGCCATCGAGGTGGATGTGGATGCGATCGCCGACCACACCGGTCAGGTGGTGATCGGCGGCATCATGGAGCACATTGAACAGGCCGGCATCCACTCCGGGGACTCCGCCTGCTCCCTGCCCACCATCACCCTGCCCCCTGAGGTGCTGGCCACCATCCGAGACTGGACGGTGAAGCTGGCCCAGCGCCTGCAGGTGATCGGCCTGATGAACATTCAGTTTGCCGTCAAGGCCGATCAGGTCTATATCCTTGAAGCCAACCCCCGTGCCTCCCGCACCGTGCCCTTTGTCTCCAAGGCGATCGGCCATCCCCTGGCGAAATTGGCGGCCCGGGTGATGTCTGGCAAAACCCTGGCGGAGCTGGGCTTTACCCAGGAGGTGATTCCCCCTCACATTGCCGTCAAGGAGGCGGTGTTGCCCTTTGAGAAGTTTCCAGGCACCGATGCTCTGCTGGGCCCGGAAATGCGATCCACTGGGGAAGTGATGGGGATTGACGCCGACTTTGGCAAGGCCTTTGCCAAGGCGGAGCTGGCCGCCAGTCAGCGACTGCCCCTGGCGGGGACGATTTTCATCTCCATGAACGATCGGGATAAGGCGGCGGTGATCCCCGTGGCCAAGGCCCTGGCCAGTTTGGGGTTCCACCTGGTGGCCACCACCGGTACCCGAGCCGCCCTGGTGGCGGAGGGGTTGACCGTGGATGTCATCCTCAAGGTGCATGAGGGGCGCCCCAACATTGAGGACGCCATTAAAAACCAGGAAATTCAGCTGATTATTAACACCCCGATCGGCAGCACCGCCCTGGAGGACGACCGATCGATCCGGCGCACCGCCCTCTCCTACAAGGTACCAATCATCACCACCATCGCCGGGGCCAAGGCCACCGCCGCCGCCCTGGAGTCTTTGCAGCAGCATCGCCTGGAGGTGAAGTCGATTCAGGAGTACGTCGGGTTATCCAGCCCTGATCAGACTCCTTAGTCCCTTAGGGCCGGGTTGATTACTGGGAATTGCCTGCACCGCTGGTAATGTAATTGGTTCATCTGTTGCTGGAGCTATCCTCGGGGCGGCTTGAAATTGATCTGGGTGCTGAGAATTTAGTTGCAGCCCAGAGAGACGAAAGTCAAATCGCTGTTGAAATCAAGAGTTTTTTAGCCCCTTCTCTGACCTCGGAGTTTCATAGTGCGCTGGGTCAGTTTCTGAATTATCGAGTGGCTTTGAAGCTGAAAGAACCGGAGCGAGTTCTCTTTCTAGCAGTTTCTATCAAGGTCTACCGAAACTTTTTTACGGAGGAGTTAGCGCAATTAAGCATTGCTGAGTATCAGGTCAAACTGCTCATTTTTGACCCTGCGAAAGAGGAGGTTGTAGAATGAATCGACTAAACCAATACCGACAGTGGATTCAACAGGTTTTGACGGAGCATAATCAGGTCAAACCGGCGCATGGGGAACTGGATCAGTTTACGGTTTTTGATACTCAGAATGATCACTATCAGCTGGCGACGGTTGGTTGGGATGGCGATCGCCGGGTGTTTAGCTGTTTAGTGCATATTGATTTAAGGGCGATAAGGTTTGGATTCAGCATGATGGCACTGAGGTGGGGATAGCGAATGAATTGGTTGAATTGGGTATCCCTAAACAATCGATTGTGCTTGGTTTTCATGATCCCAATGCCCGTCGGTTGACGGAGTTTGCCGTAAGTTGAGAAACGATAAGAGGCTCTTCCGGTCTGACCATGCGACTTTAAAGCTCGAGAAGCTTAAAACCCCATCATACCAATGCTTACAAGCCTTAAGTCCTGCAAAAAGAACTCTAAAGACTTATTTTTTCGCTAAAAGCCTTGCATAGCAGTACTTTT
>JBEIGU010000203.1:0-5831 GCA_040381765.1 Leptolyngbya sp. | reverse complement strand
CGCCTTTGCCACCCTGCTTCAGGTGCAGGCCTACTTTCAACGCCACCACCACCACACCCGATATCAAACCTTTGATCGTCTCGGTCTTCCCTTGGGCTCCGGAATGGTGGAAAGTGCCTGTAAATGGCTGATTCAGCAGCACGACACGCCAAATGGCTCGCCCTACCACTTCACTTACGCCTTCGGTCTCTTTCCGGGAACACGTGCGCAGGCCAACCTCAAGACGGGCCCCGTGTATTCGCTGCCATTGAACACGACCAACTACGGCGTCGCCTTCACGGGCGTGAAGGACACGTATCGCGAGACCGTGCCTGTCCGCATCGCCACCAGCACGAACGCAGAGCTGCCCTCGATAGCGGATGGCAGCAACACCCGGCCTGCGGCCCGAGTCGTGACGCTTACGGTCACGGTCTCCGGTTTGGTCCCCGGCAAAGCCTACAAGCTCTATCTCTACAACAGCATCGCCGCTGTGCCCGATGGTAGCTTCAACACCAACGCAGCCAAGGCCAGCAGTGTCTGGCCCATCACGATCGCCTCCGGCAGCACCTATGTGTTGAAGCAATCGATCATGTCGAACCAGTCGGTCGCATATCGAGCCGTGCCCGCGACGGCGCGGTGAGCGAAACGACGACCGTTAGGTTGCCAGATACCTGATGGCCACCCTCGACCACCTCAACCGTCGCCTCCACCCCGATGCGGTCAAGTTTGCTGCCCTGGGCCTCAACCCCACCTGGACCCCCCGGGCAGAGTACTTCTCCCAGCGTTACACCACCCACTGGCAGGAGTTAGCCACGGTAACACCCTGGCGATCGCCAGCAACACCGGTCACCCCATAGCCCTTGGGTCAAACTATAGACATCTCCCCCTCAGGATATCTGCCTTGTCACCCACCACCATGGACCCCATCGCCTACACCGCCCAGATCGTAGCCGCCAAGCGAGCGATCGAGCAGACCCTGCCCCACCCCCTCGGCCAGGACCCTGACTAGCCATGAACTTGATTACCTGTTGGCCTAGTACAGTTGGAGCTGTGAGCTCAGTTAGGGGGTGCTGCACTGGGGGGGACGGCATTGTCGGGGTCATAGCGGCGGGTAGGAGGCGGAAATCCGCAGGAGGTGCCGTCTACATGCACCACCTGGTCTTCCCAGGGTAGACGGTAACGGCCCGCCACCATATCCTGCATAAAGGTGTAGGGGCAATCCATAGCACCTCCCTGCACCGCGACGTAACCCCGATGCCCCAGTTGATAGGGGTTATTTTCTACCCCCCAGTGAATGCGGGCCTCCCGCACCAGGTCCGGGCGGACTTCGCAGGTGATGATCTCATCGGGCCGGTGACTGCCCTGCACCATGACGGTGCCATCAAAATTACAGACCATCCCCTCCCCCATGGAGTCAAAGGTACCGTCACTGCCACAGAGACAGACACTGGCGGTTACCATCAGGTTTTGAAAGGCGTTGGCCTGATTAGTGATGCGCCAGCTATGGCGAATCGGGGCGGTGTACCCGGCGGTACGCAGCATGATCTCCGCCCCCTTATAGGCGCATTCCCGCGCCATTTCGGGGAACATGCCGTCATGGCAAATAATCAGGGCTAGCTTACAGCCCCGGGGACCGGTAATCACTGGAATACCTAGATTTCCCGGCTCCCAAGCCTCCACCGGTACCCAGGGGTGGAGCTTACGGTAGTAGAGGAGGATCTGCCCCTGATCATCAATCACCAGACCAGTATTGTAGGGATTACCTGTGGGGTTGTATTCCATGATCGAGAAGCAGCCCCACAGGTGATGTTCAATACAGGCCTGTCGAAAGGCAGCCACCTCGGGTCCATCCAGGCTACACATCAGTTCAGGGGCGGTGTTCATTGACAACCCCTGGAGGGCATATTCTGGAAAAACCACCAGATCGAGGCCAGGGTTGTTGCGCCGGGCCTTAGCCACCATTTGCACCACCCGCTGGGTTTGGGCGGCTAGTTGGTCGGGGGTTTCTACCACGGGCACCTGCAACTGCACCAGACCGATCACCACACCATGGGGTGACTTATTTAATCCACCCAGTCCGCTCATTAAAACCTCCAATGTCAGAGAATCAGGCCTGCATGGCCACCAGCGGCGGAATGCATAGGC
Organism: Leptolyngbya sp.; assembly: GCA_040381765.1. Classification (GTDB taxonomy): domain Bacteria; phylum Cyanobacteriota; class Cyanobacteriia; order Phormidesmidales; family Phormidesmidaceae; genus Nodosilinea. The sequence goes on along the minus strand of JBEIGU010000203.1, from coordinate 3,707 downwards.
CAATCATAGGCGATCTCTAAACTCAATCAGCCAGAGGCGACCGTTATTTCCGTAGGCGACGGTGATACCAGGGCAGGGATGACGATCGCGGCCTTTTCCCCAGGACTAAACCGCCAGGGGCAGCAGAAAGCCGGGGAGTACCCCCTCTCCCGAGAGCTCCGTGGGCAAGGAACGCACCTCTACCGGCTGATGGGGGCGATAGATCTCAACCTGTTGATCCTGGGGATTCACCAGCCACCCCAGGCGCACCCCATTGGCGATGTAGTCATGCAGCTTCAGTTGTAACGGTTCCAGGGGGTCGGTGGCAGAGCGCAGTTCAATCACAAAGTCAGGGGCAATGGGGGGAAACCGCCGCCGTTGCTCAAGGGTCAGGGCCTGCCAACGGGCTTTCTCAATCCAGGCTACATCTGGCGATCGATTAGCCCCATTGGGTAGCTTGAAGATGGTAGAAGAACTGAAGACGTACCCTAAGCCGGTTTGTCGGTTCCATAACCAGACGTAGCCGTTTAAATTAGCTTCCTGATTACCACTTTCTCCACCAACCGGGGCCATCACTACTAACTCTCCCGTCGCCGTCAGCTCAAACTGCCAATCTCGATTACGCTGACACAGTTGCCAAAACTGCTCCTCCGTCAGGTATACGCCATCTAAATTAAGGGTTAGAACATGCATGGCTCTTCTGGCTTAGGAACCCCGGCTCCGGTCTTTACAGCCCTCTAGAGTCCACAATCCACCGTAACACATTGGATCTCTCCCACCAGGGCGAAGACAAGTGATTTTTTACACCTGTAATCAGGATGGGGGCTATTCAGTTTTGTTGTTGTACTCGTCGAAAAATGTCCAGCTGAGTGTCCAGCCTATTTTCTCGAAGTCTAGAACAAGGGCGAGTGAAGGGAATCGAACCCTCGAATGGTGGAACCACAAGCCACAAAATAGGGAATGCGTTTAGGACCATTTAGGCTACAACCCTTTGATATCAATGGATAGAGCTTTAGTTCTAATGTACTAAAACGCTGTATTTAGTGCTATTCTATCAGGAAAATAGGCCAGCCTGTAGGCCAGTCTTTATCACCTTGAATACTGAGAAGATTGACGCGGAAATAACAAAATTGAACGCCGACCTGAGGGCGGCCCGTTGTCGAGTGATTATCCAACGACGTCATGATCGGCTGGTGTTGCGTGCGATTCTCCCGCCCAAGCCCGAGGATAACCGCAGGCCGTTTCAGCAGCGGTTACCCTTGGGGATCTACGCCACCCCAGCCGGGCTCAGAGCCGCCAGGAAAAAAGCCTTGATCCTATCCGAGCAACTTAACGAGGGGAGTTTCTCCTGGTCTGAATGGTTAGAGCCTGACAAGACCAGTCAGACGGTGGATAAATGGGTTGATGAGTTCAAGTAGGACTACTTCAATCGTCGTGGTACTAGCCCAAAGGTAGAAGCCACCTGGGCAAAGGATTACGGCATTCCCTTTACCCGACTCCCCCAGGGACAGCCCCTAACCGCTCAAGTGCTATTGTCTGGTGTAGCCCTGACCAGCCCCAATACCCGAGCTCGCCAGCGCTACTGTACCGCCTATGCAGCCCTGGCTAAGTTTGCTGACCTAGATCTTGATCTTAGCCCCCTCAGGGGCACCTATAGCCCCAAGGCGGTGAACCCTAAAACTCTGCCAGAGGATAGTTTGGTACTGGAATGGGATAGACAAATTCCCGATCCTGCCTGGCAAGCTGTTTATCGCCTCATGGCTGCCTATGGGCTGAGAAATCATGAATGCTGGTATGTCGACCTGGCCCGACTCAGGACCGACGAGATCGCCCTGATCACCGATGGCAAGACCGGGCAACGGCTGGCGGTACCCTACCCGGTTGAATGGTGGGAGCTATGGTTTAAAGATCAGGTGTTACAGCTGCCAAAGTTAACGATTCGGGCTAACCCTGACTACGGCAGGCTTAGCGCCCAGTATTTTAAGCGTCTGGGGTTGCCCTTTACCCTTTACACCCTAAGACATAGCCATGCTGCCAGAATGGCCGCTGGTGGGGTAGACAGCCAGCTTGCCGCCAAAATACAGGGGCATAGTGCTAATGTGCATGAGAGTATCTATCTAAACTTTATGGATGCCCGTCACTACAAGGCCCTACTAGATCGCCAGAGAAAGCCTTAAATGCCGGTAACCACACCCGACGGGACAGTGGGGGGCAGAATTTAGAAGGGTATAGCCTAATTGCTAACCCCTGAATTGCTTGCCGATCAGTCCTGGTCAGGACTACCCTCAGTTGACCCTCAAACAGGCCTTCGCTGCTCAGGGGGAGTAGCGTATAGCCTCCTGAGGGCGGCTACGCAGACGGCATAGTTACGTTGGAGGTATCGATGTAGTGAACCCCGTGCTTCAGCCACCCCGCCGCTATATCATCCCTGAGCTTAGCGGCACTAAAGATCGGACCAAGGGCCACCGCTCCATCCTCCAGGGATACCCACTGTTGCTCTACGGCTTGCCGCTGCTTTTGGGCTAATAGTTCAGTCAGCGCTGCTGCCACCTGATGGTTAGTGGCCAGGAGTTGATTAATCAAGTTGAGCTCGTCCATCATGTCACCCTGCTTAACGCCCTCCAGTATTCAGCCCGGCTAACCCTTCCCCCTCAGCAGGGCCAGAATTTCCTCCACCCCGCCGCGATCGCTAATCATCTGAGTCACCTGCCCGAGCTTGGCCACCGGCCCATACCGCTACACTGCTGACCCTGGTCTAACCAGCCGTAGTAGTAGGAGACACTGGGGCTTTTAGGATGCTTATTTCTCAAACGTTTTTCCAAGGCGGAACCTTTTGGCTGATCAAATCAATATGATAACCAAAGCCCAGATAATAGACTGCCTGGCGGTGTTGGTCACGAAAGAGCTGGAGGCTAGCTGGCATCCGATTAAATAACCCCTGGTGCGGATGGGCACCAGGGGCTGGTTTAGCTATAGGAGATTAGAAATAGAGGCTTTAGAGGCATCAACAAAGTTATATTCCCCCGACTATCCCCATCGCGATAGTGATCTGGCCCCAGGTTCATCGCAGGTTAACGAATATCGCCCCTCTGCAAACATCCGATATTTTGTCACCAAAGATTACGGATGATTGCAAATCCTTCAATACCCTAGGGCCCTTCCCCGCCATAGCCGATCCGACTTCCCCAGATCGGCTATAGGAGGAGCGATCGCCGCCGCTGCGACCCTTATTATCCAGATCCTAGGGACAATCACAGCGGCCCCGCTGGGGTTCTCGAATCGGCACTGCCTCAACCTGCACGGCCTCTGGCTCCGGTAGGGAGGGCTGCTGGTTAACCCCTGACGGCAATTCCAGGGCATCAGGGGACTAGCCTGACTCCAGAAATTCAACTTCGCCCGCCGGGCCTGGGCCTCAGCCACCAGCATAGTCCGACAAGGGCTTACGCCAATTAGGCGGATGCTGATTCGCTGCCGCCATCATGGCCGGCTCCATCCTCTTCAAAGTCTCCGTCAATCGCCCAAACAGATCCCTGCTATCGGTGGGGGTATAGGCTAACCGGGGCCGCTGCCTCACCTCACCCCTCCAAAGAGCAAACCAGAAGGCGGGGCGATCGCCCCACCTGGCCCAGTGATGGCGTTGTTGAGGGTTTGCGGGTCTAACTGCTGATTGGCCCCCACCTTTTATCGCCGAAGGTGAGACCCTCGTCCCCGATCAGCCTCAATGACTT
>JBEIGU010000202.1:0-5837 GCA_040381765.1 Leptolyngbya sp. | reverse complement strand
CGTCACCGCTTCCCGCGCTGCTTCCTTAGCCTCTAGCTGGGGCGATAACCGACCCCAGATAGCTTTGGCCTTATTCCAGGCGTCTTCACCAAATTTCTCCGCCATTTTCCCCGCCGCCTTTTCCCCCAGTTGGGTGAGGGCGGGTAGAAAGGGGGTGAGGAAGGCGGTTAGTAGGGCAATATCCATGGGGCTTCTTCTATTAGGGTTGATGGGCGTTGATTACCTGGGGAACAGTCAGGGGCAGCTATCCCTCTCAATTCAATTGAGACAAATGATCACAGGTGCGGCGGGCCTCCCTAGCCACATCGGTTTGGGGTGACCTCAGGGCTGGGTGCTGCTGGAGATGCTGACAGAGGGTTTGAACTAGCTGCTGAGGATCAATCACCCAGAGCCGCAGGGTATTGTCGGCACTGCCACTGACGATGCGTTTACCGTCAGGGCTGAAAGCTACTGACCAAATATTGGTATGCCCTTCGAGGGGAGCACCGATGGGTTGGCCAGTGTTGACATCCCAGAGCCGCAGAGTATTGTCGCTACTGCCACTGACAATGCGCTGACCATCTGGGCTAAAGGCCACCGACCAGATAGAACCAGTATGACCTTTGAGGGGAGCACCGATGGGTTGGCCACTCTGGACATCCCATAGTTGCAAGGTCTCGTCGTAACTGCCACTGACGATGCGCTTGCCATCAGTGCTAACGGATGAAGTACCGCTATAACCGGTGAGGGGAGCACCGATGGGTTGGCCAGTGTTGGCATCCCACAGCCGCAGGGTAGCGTCGGTACTGCCACTGACGATGCGCTGACCATCCGGGCTAAAGACCACAGAAATAACAGAGTCTTCATGACCGGTGAGGGGAGCACCGATGGATTGGCCAGTTTTGGCATCCCACAGCCGCAGAGTTTTGTCGGTACTGCCACTGACGATGCGCTGACCATCCGGGCTAAAGGCCACTGAAGTGACCCAATCGGTATGACCAGTGAGGGGTTTACCGATGGGTTCACCAACCTGGACATCCCATAGTCGCAGGGTCTGGTCGTAACTGCCACTGACGATGCGCTTGCCATCGGGGCTAAAGGTCGCAGAAGTAACAGAGTCTTCATGACCGGTGAGAGGCGATCCGATAGTGGCATCCCAGAGCCGCAGAGTCTGGTCGAAACTGCCACCAACGATGCGTTTACCATCGGGGCTAAAGGCCACTGAAGTGACCCAATCGGTATAACCAGTGAGGGGTGGGCCGATGGATTGGCCAGTCTGGGCATCCCAGAGTCGCAGGGTCCTGTCGGCACTACCACTGAGGATGCGCTTACCGTCCGGGCTAAAGGCTACCGATAAAACAGTACGAGTATGACCGATAAGGGGGTCACTGATAGATCGGCCGGTGGTAGCATCCCAGAGCCGCAGGGTATAGTCGGAACTGCCACTGACGATGCGTCTCCCATCGGGGCTAAAGGCTACTGAACCGACATCACTAGTATGACCAGTGAAGGGTTTACCAATGGGTTGGCCAGTGTTGGCATTCCAGAGCCGCAGGGTTTTGTCGGCACTGCCACTGACGATACGCTGTCCATCCGGGCTAAAGGCTACCGACCAGACCGAATCCTGATGGCCTTGGAGGGGTGGACCGATGGGTTTGCCGCTCTGGGCATCCCACAGCCGCAGGGTTTTGTCGGCACTGCCACTGACGATACGCTGTCCATACGGGCTAAAGGCTACCGACCAGACCGAATCCTGATGGCCTTGGAGGGGTGGACCGATGGGTTTGCCGCTCTGGGCATCCCACAGCCGCAGGGTTTTGTCGGCACTGCCACTGACGATACTCTTTCCATCCGGGCTAAAGGCCACCGACCTAACACCATCCGTATGACCTTGGAGGGGTGGACCGATGGGTTGACCAGTGGTTACATCCCACAGCCGCAGGGTATTATCAGCACTACCACTGACGATCCGCTTGGCATCGGAGCTAAAGGCTACCGAAGAGACAGGAGCGGTATTACCAGTTAACTGATACTGATTCTGCTCAGAGGGCTGCTGACTAATCGCCAACAGAATACTCAGCAAATTGTTCTGGATTGCGGTAGGTAAGGCACTATAGGGCATAGTGGCCAGGAAAGACTGACTTACCCCATAGGCAGCCAACCCATTCAGCGTAGCCTCGAGGGGCTGGGCGGCTAGTAGGGCTTGAGCGGTGACAGTCAGGAGGCTAACCCGTTGCCGCTGTGCCTGCTGTAATTGATAAACTACCACCCCCACCAGAGAAACCATGGCCAGGGAAAGCCCGGCTAACCCCCGGATTGCCCAGCGTTGAAACCGCAGTTGGACCTGATCACGAAGTTTGGCTAGTTCCTGTTGTCGTTCAGCCGCCTCTACTGCCTGGCTGGCTTGCAGAAAGCTCTGCTCCAGGGGGCTGAGGTCTTCATAGCGGCTAGCCTCGGCCAATAGGGTACCGCGCCACAGCAGGCTGGCTTCCTGGTCTCGGGTTTGCCATTGTTCGGCGGCTTCGGTCAGGCGCAGCCGTTGTCTGAGGGTAAAGCGCTCCTCCTCTAGCCAGTCCACCAGGCGGGGCCAGTTACGAATCAGGGCTTCATGGGCCACCTCCACCTGGGCATCTTCCGGGCGATCTCCCTCGGTGAGTCGCACCAACCGGGCCTGGATTAACTTTTCCAGCACCTCATCCACCCGGTACTGGGCTTCGCCGGAGCGATACAAAACCCCCCGGGGAATACGATTGCTGGTTACCTCTAGTCCTTCCCCTGGCCGCACCATCCGCAGCAACAGGCGCTTCACCGTCACCTGCTCCTCTGGAATCAGGCGGTTATAAAACTCATCCGCACTCCTGGCCAGGGCCAACCGTCCACCCCCGAGGCGGCGATAGGCCTCCCAGGTGACCCGGTTATGATCCCGATGATCCCACAGTTTCAGCAGGGTAAATTGCAACAGGGGCAGAGCAGCGGGTTCCCCCAACACATCGTTGAGGAGAGCATCCACCAGGCCCTCCTCAAATTTCAACCCCACCAGGTCGGCGGGCCGCTCGATTGCCTCCCGGAGTTCCGCCGCATCCAGGGCGGTCACCCGCACAGCGGACTGGTCAAACAGTTGCAGTAGCTCGGGGCTGCGGACAAACTGGCTCTCAAAGTCGGTACGCAGGGTCAAAATCAGCCGGTTTTGTCGATTGGGAGCCTGAATAAAATTCAGTAGATTTTGGGCCAGGCTGTGCCGCACCTCCTCCTCACGGCAGAGGGTAAACACCTCCTCAAACTGATCGATGATCAACACCACCGGTTGGGATGTGGCGGCGCTGGTCAGGTGTAGCAAGTGCTCGGGATCTTTTAGCAAGGCGCTCACCGTTGGCGCGGTTTCCACCCCTGGCCAGCGTTGGGCCAGGGCCACCAGCGGGGTAGACCCCGGCACCAGGGGCGGGTAGTAAACCCAGTCTTGACTGCCGGGTAGGGCCCCCGCCTTGAGGCGGGGAAATAGCCCCCCCAACACCAGGGAAGACTTACCACTGCCAGAGGACCCCACCACCATCAGCAGCGGTTGGGTTTCCAGGTGCTTGAGCAGTTTCTCCAGCAGCCGTTGGCGACCAAAGAAGAGGCTTTCATCCTTTTCTCGAAAGGCTTCCAACCCCAGGTAGGGACAGAGGTGATCCGCCAGGTCGGGGGCTAGGTCAGGGTCAAACTCCACCAGGGTGGCTTCCGGCGGCTCCAGCCCCGCTCGATACAGCAGGGAACTCCAGTAATCCAACAGACTCTGGGCAGCCCAGCGATCGTCCTCCCGGTCCAACAGCGCCCCCGTAGCTCGCCCCCGCCGGATCAACTGCTTGATCTCAGTCATCACCTCAGGTTCACTACCCCGCTCACGATGGCGCTTCAGTAGCTCACCGTGGGCTACCCGCAGAGAGGCCAGGGAGGGAAACCGATCACCCTCCGACTCGCCCTCAGAGACCGGAGATAGAACTTCGTCACTCATGCCATCATCCTCAATACCGATGTCAGGGGGCCCCCCACCTCCCGCAACTCTTCGCACAGCCGCTTTAGGGTGACATCCACCTGATAAAAGCGATCGCCGGCCCGTCGTCGAAATTGCCGAAAGTAGCGCCTAGTCTTAACCGGATTTTGACCCTGCAGTGCCCCCTCCAGTTCCTGGCTATCCTGCTGAAAAGCCTGAATCCAGGGATCTGTCTGGCCATCAAATAAGATAGAGAGGCGCTCTCGCAAATCTGGCCAAGACATTTCCAGCTCCATCAGGTCCTGATCCAGGTTGGCCTCGATCCGTCGCAGTTCCAGGTCAAACCCTTGCCAGTAGTCATGGCTGATGATGAGGGCCGTCAATCGCTGGTTGAGGCCCGCCAGGACTGCCACTCCCTGGTGAAATTGCTGTTGTTTCTGGGTATCCAGTGGGATCCCCGCCAGTTTTTCCACGATCAGGCCCAGGGCTGCTACCAGGTCGGGTAAGCGCAGTGATCGAGCTGCCCCAGTAAGGTTGGTATTAATCCGGGAGGGTTGGATGGCCAACACCCGATTTAACAGCCAGAGGGTACGATCGAGATCACGACGGTCCAGGCTGGTAAGGCTTTGCTCCAGAGCCACCCCCGCCTTGTGTACGTCCTCCACCCATGACAGCTCAGCCCCTGGCAAGGTTTCCCGGATCGCCACCTGCCGGATCTCCGCCAGTAAGCTTTGTAGGGTGAGCTGATGATCCAGCAAAATTTCCAGGGCGGTGTCATCCTCAGGGAACCGCCTGGACTCCTGCACAATGCCGTTGTAGCATTGAAATTCAAGGGTATGGAGGAGATCATGGAGGGCCTTATAGTCGGCAATCAGGGTAATCTGCTGGCAAGCGGCCTCAAACACCACCCGAAAGGTAACCACCGCATCCCGGACAACCGGGGCCTGCATCAGATCCGCCAGGGCCTGTAGCCCAGCCCCCACGGGTTCACCGTATTCACTATGGGCCAAGCGCAGCTCCTCTCGAACAAGGCGCTTTACGGTTTCCGGATCGGCCTGGTAGATACGATCACCAATCTGGATTTCCCGTCCCTCCAGGTTAGCGATCGCCATTCCCCCCGACATCTGGCCCAGGGTTTGATTACCATCCCCTCGCACCACCTGATCAATCGCGGGTCCAGCCTGAGCGGGATTTGGGTCGTTTTTCTCCAAGGGTTCTGGCATTTTGTCCAAAACTTAATGCTGAGGACAGGACAGGGCACCACTCTATAAATATAGCTTTAGTCCCGGGTAGGGGGGCTGAAGCCACTCAAAATAAAACCCTGATTTAACTCCTGCTTTTTAATGCCTGGTAAGCCAAGATAGCCTTGGCTTTTACGAGAAATCTATAAATTCCTTCCTCAGCATTTATGGGTGATAACAAATATTTTATCTGATGCAGTTCCCTCAATATAGATGGAGCTAGCAACAGCTATCTGTCTATTGGAGTGATTGTTTTACCCTGTCAGGGTACGGGTTAACTCGAAATCTCCTCAGGGTTCACCCCCAGGGGAAGAACCGGGTAATGGCGTCGGTCAGCAGCAGACTCTGGGGATGCTCCTGGAAATTTTTTCCAAAGGTACCATCGGACTCTGGCAACTGGGTATAGTCTGGCAGGGAGATCGGTAGGGGCAGAGTCGCAGCAAATGGTCATGGGAGTCGATCTATCCGGAGATCGCTCTAATCCGGTCTGGATTTTCCGCACTTCTTCCCCCAGGCGCAGGGGGTGGCTGCCCTTGGGGTTGGCGGCTAACACCAGAATGGTCTTGACCGCAGTGGGCCGCTGTTGGGGGGCTGGGTCTGGAGCCGGTGGCCCGGGTACACCGGTCGCGCCCCCCAGGATGACGGTG
>JBEIGU010000201.1:0-5851 GCA_040381765.1 Leptolyngbya sp. | reverse complement strand
TCACCAATCACCCGGAGTCCGTGGGGTAATAGTTCCTGCCAGAGGCGATCGGCAACCTGGTTAGTAGCGGCTTCGTGGCTGATGCGCTCGTTGCGGAAGGAGTTGATGAAGAGCTTGAAGGACTTTAACTCCACCACCCACTCCTGGGGGCAGTAGTCTACCACGATGGTACCGAAGTCAGGATAGCCAGATCGGGGGCAGAGGGCAGTAAACTCAGGGTGTTCCAGGTGAATGGTGTACTGGTTATGAGAGGGACTGGGCCACTTCACCAGGGGCTCGGATCGGGCTTGGGTAATGGCCAGGTCACCGTACTGGCCGGAGGTCATGGGGGCGGAAACCATGGTGCTTACCGTTGATTCACGTAGGGGTCTAGGACAGATGGATTAGTGAGGGGTGGGGGGTTGCTCCAGTTCCAGGGTCAGGGGTTCCCTGGTGCTGATTTCCACCGGCAGAGGCTCCAGCTCTTTATCCATGGTTTTGGTGGCTAGCACCAGGGGTAGGTGCAGGGGCTGCTCTTCCTCCAGGGAGATTTGGGGTAGGGAATCCTCCAGATCCCCCAGGGGTCGAGGAATCACCATTACTGCATGCAGCTCCCCAATCCGCTCCGCTTCGTGGATACCGGCATCAATGGCGATCGCCACATTGGGCAAGGAACCCCGTACTAAGATCGTGCACAGGCCATCACCAATTGCCTCGTGGGCCATCAACTGCACATCCGCCGCCTTGGTCATGGCATCTGCCGCCCCCACCATGGCCGGAAAACCTCGGGTTTCTAGTAGGCCAATGGCGTGATTACCCAGGTTATTATGTCCTGCCCGCCGGAGTTGGTCCCAGCGGGCGCAAATCGGTAACACCGCCTCCAGGTTAGGTAGGGGACGGGGGATGACGCTGGAGGAGAGGTACTGACCAAACTGTTGGGCGGTCTCCACTCCCGCCGCCACCGCCATGCGAATATCGGCAATGCCGCCGCGGACGATGGCGGTGCAATGACCACTGCCGGTTTTTTCGTAGCCCACCAAAAAAACATCGGCAGCTTTTACCATGGCATCGGCGGTGCCCACCACCGCCGGAAAACTCTCCGTCGAGACCAGGCCCAGGGCATTACCCCGGGAGCGATCAACCGGTCGGGCGGGCTTCCCCTGATCGGCGGGGGGGGAGCTCAGGGTGAGGGGTTGGGAGGCCAACTGACCGTCGGTGTGCATAGGATGCCTCTTGGGAGATTACCCAGACTATAGAGCTTTGGCCAGAACGCTTTAGGACAGGGTTGATCGGTCAAGTGTAGGTTTTCTAGCAGAAAGTCTATCAGGTACAAAACTACAAAACATAAAAAAGCAAGCTCTGGGTAGCGTTCTGGCTGGCCTGAGCTCCCTTATCTGGAGCTGCAGCCCTAATTGCCATCTTTCTATTCTAAGCCCTGGGGTCAGAGCCGTTTACCCCTAACGTTGGGGAAACAGGGTGGCCAGCAGTTGTTGGACCTGGCGTTTACCATAAACGTAGGGAAGATCGCTGCCCCCAGCTGGCTCGGACGCCGCCCCACGACCATTGCTGCCGGAGTTGGATCGGGGTGCGGATAGATCCCCCCAGAGGGTATCGGCAGCCAGGATCTGGCGATCTGCCACCTCCGGATTGATCAGGGTGCTGTTAGCTCCGATACAGGCATAGCGACCAATCCGCCCTCGCCCTACCACCAGCACCCCCATACCCAGACTGGCACCGGTATCGATCACCAGATCCCCCTGGCTGGCCCTGATCAACACCCCGCTACCCAGGCAAACCCCAGGCCCAATCACCAGGCGACAACCCGGGTCTGCTCCCAGAATGGCGTCTGGAGAGATCGTCCCGGAGGCGGCCAGGTCAACTCGACCGTAACGGCGGTCAACCTGGGGGGAGTTGCAGGAGTCGGTCACGGCTAGGGTATTAGAAGTAGGCTAGGGGCGCTGAATGGTGGCTTCCAGGACCCGCCGCTTGACCCTCGGATCCACCCCGATCAGACGAACATACTCACCGCGGTGGGCCCGTAGCTGGGTTTCCAGGGCCGCCAAAATATCGGAGATACGACTGCCGTCCAGGGGGCTGCCGGTTTGCCAAGCCCCGCTGTGGTAACGGCGCTGGTCGGCATGCTCGAGGCTAAGGCGGTAGCCCTGGTTCATCAGCTGGTTAATTTGCTGCACCAAGTCCTGGGAAAGGGGTTGACCCCCACTACTGCCATTACTGCCCGCGCCGCTGAGAGGGGCAGGGGTAAAACCAGAACTGGCGGTGCTGGTTGGACTGGTGCTTTCCCCTGGCCGCTGAATCACAATCTCCGGTCCCCGCCGTTTAGCCACTGGATCAATGCCAAACACCCGAACATACTCACCGGGGTGGTTAGCAAGGCAATTGGTCAGGGCCGCCATCACCTCTGCTTCCCGGGTGGAGGTGATGCTAGTGCAGGTTTGCCACACACCGCTGCGGTAACGTCGCTGATCCGCATGTTCGGCTCCGATGCGGTAACCCTGGTTAATCAGTTGGCGCACCTGCTGGGCTAGATCGCTAGGCACACTGCCGCCATAACCACTGGGGCTGGGGGCGGCACTAGCCCCTCCAGCGCTAGGGTTGGAGGCTACCGCTTGGCCATCGGGGCGCTGAATGGTGATGGGGGCCACCCGCTGGTGCAGCCGCGGATCAATGCCAAAGAGACGTACGTACTCGCCGCTATGCTCCGCCAGACAAGCCTCAAGGGCAGCTAGCACCTCCCCTTCCCGGGAGGCGGTAATGGGGCTACAGGTCTGCCAGACCCCACTGCGGTAACGCCGTGCATCGGCATGTTCGGTGCCAATTCGCAACCCCTGGCTGAGGTACTGGCGTACCTGCTGCACCACCTCCCCAGGTAGGGTACCCCGGCTACCCCCCACGGGTCCGGGCCGGTGGGCCGTGGCCGGGGTGGTTGCCACCGCTGGATTGCCGTTGACCTCAATGGGCTTGCCATCGGGCCGTTGAATGGTGACTGGCGCCACCCGTTGCTTGGCCCGCGGATCAATACCAAAGATTCGCACATATTCACCAGAGTGCTCGGCCAGGCAAGCCTCCAGGGCCTGCAGCGCATCCCCTTCCCGGGAGGCGGTGATGGGGCTACAGGTCTGCCAGACCCCACTGCGATAACGGCGGGCGTCGGCATGTTCGGTGCCGATCAGCAGCCCCTGGGCTAGATACTGACGGACCCGCTGCACAATATCGGAAGATAGCTGTTGGAGTTTCATAGAACCTAATCCGTTGGGTTTGTGAAAAGCTGGGCTGGACTCAACCGCCTGGGGCTGAGGGGATGACAGGGAAGGGGGGAGATGGCCGTGGCCTAACATCTCCCGCACCAGGGCAAGATCGGAGGAACTGACATCGGCTAAGGCATCGGCCTGTTCCTGGCGAGTAATGACCGCCCCAGAGGGAACTAGTTTGCCCGGCGGAATCTCCACGTCCTGCACGAGGGCGTGCATCATCACGACGCAACCGGCCCCCAGCCGGGCATTAAAAATTGTTGACCGAAAGCCAACAAAAGAGCCACTGCCCAGGTAGGCTGGCCCTTGCACTAAAACTTTATGGGTTAGGGTGACCCGGTTACCCAGCCAAACGGTATAGGGGCGCTGATCGTCCCCCAGCACCTTTCCCTGGGATTGGCCATAGACCGCAGCACCTTCCTGGAGTACGGACCCCTCACCGATGGCACAGCTACTACCGGCCTCGGCTCTGACCACCGCCCCCAGGGCGATCGCTACATTTTCCTTGAGGCGGACATCCCCAGTTATCTGGGCAAACCGGTGCACCTGCAGGCCAGGAAAGGAACTGTCAGGCTGAGGAATCCTGTTTACCACCGGGGCCACCATAGTGGTGCCAACCGTCATGATCTGCATTCTCCAAGAACGTTAGCCTACAGAGGAATTGCTACCCATCCCTCAGGGTTATCCATCCTTCAAACCTATCTACAACTTACTCACCCCAAACCTGATGGTCAGCCCTATACCGCTATCCCGGCGGAATCTGCAGTGGTAGCAGAGCAGAACTGGGCCAGGAATGGGCTGAGGGTAACCGTTAGCTCACCCCCAGGAGTAGAGGGGGAGGACATCGGGCGAGCCCCCCTAACTGAAGTCATCACGCTTGTTGTAAAGCGCGCCACTGTCGAGGCTGACCGTATCTACGATGGCAATGACGGCAGCATCCACCGGTCTAGTTTCGTAGCCTGAATGCTGCCTGGCCCCACTGCCCTGGGTAATCAAAACCCATTCGCCGGGGCCCGCCCCTACCACGTCGGCTGCTACGGTGTAGTCTGGCAAGAGGTCACCCGCCTCGCTGATCAGTTGTACCAATAAAAACTTCACCCCATTTAAGCTGGGCTCTTTACAGGTACTAACCACCGTGCCCCGCACCTTTGCCAGGAGCATAGCTTACCTATCTACCGTAGGGACGAATACCACTGACACTCTCCCGAAACTGTTCAACAGCTTCGGTATAGCGGATGGGAAGAACAAACTCGAGGTTTTCGTGGGGACGAGCAATAATGTGGGTGGACAGAACCTGGCCCCCATTCACACGCTTCACGTTTTCAACCCCAGCCGCCACCGAAGCCTGGACCTCGGAGACATCGCCCCGAACAATCACGGTAACCCGACCACTACCGATTTTCTCGTAGCCCACCAGGGTGACCCGAGCCGCTTTCACCATTGCATCCGCGGCTTCAACCACCGCAGGGAAGCCTAACGTTTCCACCATGCCGACTGCAATTGCCATGGGTATAACCTTCTCCTGAATCTTGGTAAGAATAAACAACAACAAGTAAGGGGCGGCATTGGGTGAGGATAGAAGTCCGCCATCCCCAACACCAAAGAAAAACCAAAGAAAACGTGTGGTCTTCTACAGACCCAGGCAAGATAATTAGCTAAGGTAGATATCTAGCCTGTGGAGAGGGAGATTAGGTACGGAACTGCTCAACCGCCTCGGTGTAGCGAATCGGTAGGACAAACTCCAGGTTTTCATGGGGACGGGCAATAATGTGGGTAGACAACACCTCACCGCCATTCACGCGCTTAGCGGATTCAATGCCAGCGGACACGGAGGCCTGCACCTCTGAGACATCGCCACGGACGATCACCGTAACCCGCCCGCTACCAATTTTTTCGTAGCCCACCAGGGTAACCCGGGCTGCCTTGACCATGGCGTCTGCCGCCTCAACCACAGCCGGAAACCCGAGGGTTTCAATCATTCCAACAGCAATCGGCATCGTCGTAATCTCCTTTTGAACTTAGACTAGATCGGTCTATGGTTCAGCAAAGTTTCCAATGTCCCCTCATTTCATGGATAAAATTGGAAGCACTAAAAAAAGGCTCCCGCCATCATAAAACGGGACAGGAACAGAACTATAAAGACTTAGCTAGTCCAATTTTTTTCCTGTAACAAACTCAGCATAGGCGTCTGTAGGTACTTTTGCAATATAAGCCCTAATGATTGTTGCTAATGTTGCGCATTGTTAAAGCTTATGTTCCAAAGGTTTTCTAAAGTTATTCAAGGCTATACCTATAACAGTGATTACTCTTTGGGGGGGTAGGTTTTCTGCAATAATCAAGGTCGTTGCATCTTTTGAGGCTGGCAGGGGTCCAGGGAGAAGGCTGGCGGAGGGATTAGAAACCAGTCGCCAGTTCGATTAGGGTAAGACGGCAACGCCATTTTTGGTTCGCTGAGGCCCATGGTTGGTTGACTGACAAAACTCTCAACGCTGGCGGCTAGAAGCCGCGCCTAGACAGTCAAAACCCGCCTACGCGGGTTATGGATCAGTCGGCGAAGGCCGACTTTGTCTGTATAGCAGCGGTTTGAACCGCCCTAAGCCAAT
>JBEIGU010000200.1:0-5931 GCA_040381765.1 Leptolyngbya sp. | reverse complement strand
TAACCTGATTTCCTGAACACTCCCTCAATGGGTACTGTACGGTGATTGGCAATGAGTGGTTTACCTACTTCAGCAGTGGGGCGAGCAAAAGTCGTCGCAACTTTCTCGAAGTCATGCAGGGGCGGAGAACCCACTATATCCTCAACGACGATGCTCAGCAGTACTTAGCGACCCAGGGGCTAGTGGCCAAGCACTGGGCGACGCTGACCTTCTCAGACCAGGTGCTGGCGACCGAGGCGACGGCGTGGCAGACTTACTTATCGGGATTGGGCATTGTCAGTGCCAACGCGGTACGGGTCATCACCGAAGCCGCCCTGCTCGGCGGTGTCCTAGCCCAGGGAATTCGGGATGACCTGCGGATTCTCAGTGATGGGGCCGGTCAATTCAATCTATTGCACCATAGCTTGTGTTGGGTGCATGCCGAACGGGCGCTGCGGCGCTTAGCGGGCAGTACGGCCCAACATCGGCAGAATATCGCTCTACTACCAGCACTTTTGGAGTAGTTACTCCTATTCGTGGATTTCATCGCGATCGCCCATTCTCTATCGCTCCCGGTCTCGCATCCCCTGACAAAAATGCCTTCGCTGCTGTCCGGGGATTTGGGTATCGAACGGTTATGATTACTACCTCTAAGCCTGTTTGAGGGTTTCTGAAGGGAGTTCGCCAAACATCTGCTTGTAATCTCTGGTAAAATGTCCAGCACTCCAGAAACCAAAGCGGGCGGCTACATCGGCAATCAGAGTGGTGTTGGGATTGGCCGTTTTCAATACCCTTCGGACCCCATGCAGCCGCAGAATCTTGAGATAGGCCATTGGCCCCATGCTAAACACGTCTTGAAATCCGTAGTTGAGCGCGCGACTGCTGGTATTAAGGATTTTGCAAAGATCTTTCAGGGTCAGGGGCTGATCCAGATTGGATTGCATATAGGCTTCCGCCTCGTCTACCAGTTCGGCCCGACGAAAGGGCTTAGGGGGGCGAAGGCATTTGTCGGGTTGAGCCGGAAGGCTGCCCACCAGGAGGGGTAGAAAGTCTTCCAGAACCATTCGTTGCAAATGGGTTTGCTGGAGAAAGTTAGTTTGGTTGACCGCCAGCCAGAACAGTTGATGCAAATAGTCAGCCACCAGGGCATGGAGGGTGGGCGATCGCAAGAAATTTTGACGTAAAAAGCGGTGATCAATATCAGAGCGATCCATCAGTTGCAGGCAATATTGAAAGGCGGAGCGACGGACTTGAATTGTCGCTAATTTAACATGGGCGGGTAACACCAGGTTGATCTCCCGGCTGGAATCAAATCCAAACAGGGTATCTGAAGTAATCTCTGTATTATGGGCAATCAAACCGCCCCCTGGGGTTTGCACCATGCAGGCAAACTCAACAAAATCAGCATCTTTGGAGCCAATAATTTGCAATGGACAACCGAAGTGCAGCAAGACAAACTGAACCTGATCAAACGTTGCCTGAAGTAACTGAGTTTGAGCCACCTGGAGACTTACCTGGTTAATTTGTACCTGTCGGCGCACATTGATAGTCTCAGCCAGCTCATCCACATCCCTAAACTGCTGGTGGATGATCCGAGGGGGCGGGGTTACCAGTTGATTGACTGAATCCATAGCGATCTTACTGACCTGACTGGCCTGAGGATGAGAGCTTTCTTAAGAAAATCAGTATTTTAATAGAGGTGACGGCATCAAAACTTGCAATTTTTGACTATCGAAAGTCTGAACCCCTCCCAATAATAAATCTACAACGGTATAGAAATGTGGCCCATCCCCTCATGGATCTCTTCCAAGAGAGTGGATGTGTTGCTTGTGAAGAGAAAAAGGTTTTGAGCATCCTGTGGATTTAAGGAGAATTTAACTATGCCGAACAGTAAGCCCAATATTTTGATTCTTTGGGGCGATGACATTGGACAAAGCAACCTGAGTTGCTACAGCGACGGCTTGATGGGCTATCAGACCCCCAATATCGATCGCGTGGCGAAGGAAGGAGCTAAGTTCATTCACTACTATGCGGAACAGAGCTGTACGGCAGGGCGGGCGGCCTTCATTACGGGGCAAGCTGTCTTCCGCACCGGGCTCAGTAAGGTCGGTCTACCGGGAGCAGAACTGGGTTTCCGGGCCGAAGACCCGACCATCGCCGAACTCTTGAAGCCCCTGGGGTATCGCACCGGACAGTTTGGTAAGAACCACTTTGGTGATCGGGACGAACACCTGCCCACCATGCACGGGTTCGATGAATTCTTTGGCAACCTGTACCACCTCAACGCCGAAGAAGAACCGGAATTGCGGGACTATCCCCAACCTGCTGATTTTCCCAATTTCCAAACCAACTACGGCCCCCGTGGGGTGCTGCACTGCTGGGCCAACGGCGACGGCACCCAGCGGATTGAAAATACCGGGCCGCTGACCAAAAAGCGGATGGAAACCTGTGACGAAGAGTTTATGGCGGAAGCGAAGCGTTTCATTCGGGATGCGGTGGCTTCTGGAGAACCCTTCTTTGTCTGGTTTAATACCACCCACATGCACTTCCGCACCCACGCCCGACCCCAGGATTTGGGGCAGGCCGGTCGCTGGCAGTCGGAATATCACGATGTCATGATCTACCATGACAACTGCATCGGCGAGATGCTGAATTTGCTGGATGAGTTGGGAATTGCAGACGACACGATCGTCATGTATAGCACCGACAACGGCCCCCACATGAATAGCTGGCCGGATGCGGGCATGACTCCCTTCCGGAATGAAAAGAATTCCAACTGGGAAGGGGCCTATCGGGTGCCCGCAATGGTGCGCTGGCCTGGGAAAATTCCCGCTGGGACAAACCTAACGGGCGTTGTCAGCCACCTGGATTGGCTACCCACATTGCTGGCCGCAGCGGGAGAACCGGAGATCAAGCAAAAACTGTTGACTGGGCATCCGGTGGGGAATAAGAATTTCAGAATCCACCTGGACGGCTACAACATGCTGGATTACTGGACGGGCAAAACCGATAAGAGTCCTCGGGTGGAGTTCTTTTACTTCTCCGATGACGGCGACTTAACCGGAATGCGCTACGACAACTGGAAGATTGTGTTCATGGAGCAGCGTCAGACCGGAACCTTGCAAATCTGGGCGGAGCCTTTTGTCCCACTGCGACTGCCTAAGATCTTTAATCTGCTGACGGACCCCTACGAGCGGGCTGACATCACCTCCAACACCTACTGGGATTGGATGCTGGATCATGCTTATCTGCTGGTGCCCGCCCAGGCTTATGTCGGCCAATTCCTGGCGACGTTTAAGGACTATCCACCCCGGCAGAAGGCAGCCAGCTTCAGTCTGGATCAGGTAATGGAGAAGATGGCTTCAGCCGCTACGGGTGGGCCCTAGATCAATGCCCCTCTTTCAACGTCGATCCACCACCCGGCGGCAGCTCCTCATGTTTTTGGGGGCGGCTGTCGGGAGTGCGATCACCCTCTTACTGGTCAAAACGTTGACCTATGTGTTTGGGACAATCATCAGTGCGATCGCGATTACGTTACTGTTGGTTGCCTTGACTGAACTCTCCAATCCCCGCTGGTGGTGGGTCTGTGCGGGCGCGATCGCGGGGGTAATCATCGGTATGTCCTTCGTCCTGGAAAGAACGTTGGTTTTTACCGATGAACCCCTGGATCTGACGACTCGCTTAGGGATCATCGGCATCCTTGCCCTGGGGGGATTCCTCTCCGGGGTGGTTCTGGGCATCAATCAGCACAAATCCGATATCCCCACCGTGGATCAACTGCTGGGCCGACTATCGGGGCTGACGATTAGTGTATTTGCAGTGGTGGTGACGTTGCGGTTCATGGTGGATGGTTTAGAGGCAGCACGGGCTCTGTCCAGTCGTCTCACCACCACCATGACCATCACAGCCACATCCATGATTCTGCCCGGAGTCTTAGGCTATCTGCTTACCGATCTCCGCAACAATTCGCCATCTCCCAAGTAAGGAGCGAGTCTTCACCTCGGGCTACAACGGAAGAAGCACTTGATCATCACCATGGAAAACGAATTTCACTCCCCCAACCTGGACGATCTGGACCGTAGCATCATTGAACTTCTCAAAAAAAACGGACGGATTACCTTCAAAGAGGTCAGCGATCGCGTCAACATCCCGGAAGCCACCGCCCGCTATCGGGTCCAGCGCCTGCTCAACAGTGACCTGCTGCAGCTTCAGACCTGGGTTAACCCCAGCCGGATGGCCCCTCCCCAGGCCGCCATCATGAACCTAACCGTAGAGAGTAGTCGGGTCAACGCTGTCGCCCAGGAACTGGCCCGGTTAGAAGAGGTGCAGTTTCTCTCCATCGTCGCTGGCCTCCACAACATCGTGGTGAACGTTAGCGTTAAAACCCAAGATGAGCTGCTCAGTTTTTGCGGCAAGCTCGGCACCATCCGGGGCATCCTCCAGTACGACACCCAAATTGTCACCCGGCTGGTGAAGGCCCACTACGACTATCGTTTTAACTAACTCCGTAGGAGGCGGTAGAGTGACCCTGCCGATAATGCCCTGGGCTTGAAGATTGGGGGTGGTAAGCGATCGCCCCCACTACCCCAGCGACTCTTATCAGTACGGTTGAACCCAATTAAAATCAGTCAGGCATAGCGGTGGGCCGGGTCGTACTTCGTCACCCGGAACTCGAACACCGCAAGCGCCTTCGCCAAACGTTGCCTATCACCCGCCGCAGATAACCTCTGCATCATTACCCATCAATTCTCGGCGGTCAGTGTGCATGGGCGTTGTTAGACGGTATTTTGCTTTATCCTCTTTATAAAGGACAAGTGACCGTAACAATATTTTAGGAAAACTGGATTCTCGAAGTAGCTAGTTGACTCAACTTGCCAACCTTGACTTCATTTCATCTAGTAAGTCTTCAGGCATACCCCAATTATAATTTGTAACAATTTCTTGCATAATTTCGCGCTGAATTGATTGCTTCTCATTAGAAGAACCAATGTTATAAGCTCTAACACGATTTTGTGTTAGAACTCGATGGTAAATCTCATCTACATTGTGGTAGGTAGGATATGCATTGTAAGCTGCTTCAAACAAACGGCGAGCATTTTCTAAATCTCCTTCTAAAATGGCACGGAAGCCACTTATCTCATTTTCCTTAAAATTGGTGCTGATGTTAACTATCTGCTCTTGGGCAGCTACTATATTTCCTTGGGCAATTTCTTGTTGAGCCTGTCTAACCTGCTCGTTTTGTTGAGCAAGAGTTGTTTCCGATCTACTTAACTGTTCTTTTATCTGTCTTAACTTTTCATTTACTCGGTTTAAATCCCGTTTACGCTCCTCTAAAACTAACTCGATTTCTTTTAATTCACTTTGCTTAATGCTAATCAGCCAAATTGTAAATCCTAAATATAGGATCGCAGTAACTGTAGGAATGATGATGGCAACAACTGTACGCCTACGCGCTTTAGCCTGCCCTTTCTCAACTTTTTTAATAAGTAGTTGGAGTTCATCCTCAGAAAAAGTCATAAAATTAGCCTGATACAGTTTTTTCAATTAATTTCAAAAACATTTCCTTAATACGCTGCTTTTCAATTTCATCCACCGAAACTGAATCTTGACTAAGTGATTTCAGCAATGGTCGAATAGCTTCTAGATTTCTGGCTTTTTCTCTCCGATCTAGGATTTCCTTGCCAGGAATAAAACCTAATCCTCCAAAAACGCTCCCTCCTAACACTCCTGCTAATTCCTTAAGGGTATCTTGCTTTACTACTCCTGGTAAAACCAAAAAAGCAGTAATTGCTAGTAATACATGAATCATCACGGCGAAAGTCATTTCCTGTGCTGCTTTGTAGTGGTTTTTAATTAATTGATCTAGAAAGACTTCGTTTGTCTGCATATAGCGGTTCTTACTCGGATGAAGTACAGTAGCAGTCTTTTGTGAACCAACCGCGAATATCTTTC
>JBEIGU010000199.1:0-6003 GCA_040381765.1 Leptolyngbya sp. | reverse complement strand
TTGGCTTAGGGCGGTTCAAACCGCTGCTATACAGACAAAGTCGGCCTTCGCCGACTGATCCATAACCCGCGTAGGCGGGTTTTGCCTGTCTAGGCGCGGCTTCTAGCCGCCAGCGTTGAGAGTTTTGTCAGTCAACCAACTGTGCCCCCTTTCATAAGGGGGACGGGGAGGTGATCACATCGCACTTCACCCGAGTAAAAACCGCTATAGCAGACCTTTGCAAGATTATATAGCGGTTTTCGATGGAGTGAGATACACAATTGCTGAATTCTAAATTCCTCCAGTATCTGGCTATCTAAGTTTTCCACTGTCCTCCCCTTGGTAAGCAGGGGGGAACTATCGTAACCCACCTCAGAGGTTGTTTGAAAAGGGTTGTCCTAGGTATAGTTCGCAGCCAGGGGGCCGCCAAAATACTGAACTTTGCGGTGATTATCCTACTCAATAGGTATAATTTGAGACTCCCTTTGGCTTTTCAAACAACCTCTCACCCGAGTGAAATCTGCTCCGGTACTTTCACAGGGTTACCTACTCCACCATGAATGCCTGACGCACCTGCAGCACCGCATTCTCGTAGGGCTCTCCATCGACGTTGACCACCACGTGCTTGAGATCCCCCGTAAAGCGAAAGGGCGACTCGTAGAGGTCACTCACCGGGGTCTCGCTGTCGAAACCACAGCACAACCCTTCCCCAGATAGGGACCAGCCAAAGGGCACCGTCCGGGGCACCTCGCCGCTGCCAACCGATTGGTCATTAACGTAGAGGTTGGCCACCCCCCCGACCCCCTGGGTGCCGTAGGCTGTCATCTCGGGGGTAATCTCGTACTGGCTGGTGATCTTGAACTCCAACCCCAGGGTGACCGGGCCAGGGGGCACCGCCACCTCTGAAACCACGCGGTAACGCTCGATGCCGAGGAAGTTATGCTCATAGATCAGTTTGCCCCCCTGGATAAAGAAGGACCAGCCGGCGAAGCGGCCCCCCTGGGCGATCAGCACCCCTTCCGCGCCGCCCTCTGGCAGAATCGCCGTGGCCACCACATTGAAGGGCCGCATGCGCAGGTTCACCGCCGCCTCATTGTCGATCCGGCTGGCCCCCGGGTAGTAGATGTAGCTGGGGCGGGCCGGGAAGGGCCGGGGACGCAGGCCCTTCTTCTGCTCGGTGTGTAGCGGAAAGACATCGTACTTGCCGGCCTGGGCAAACCACAGGCCGATCATCTCCTGCAGCCGGTCGGGATACTGGTCTGCCAGGTCATGCACCTCAGAAAAGTCGCGAGTCAGGTCGTACAGCTCCCACCGGTCCTGAATGAAGGGCAGGTTCGGGTCGCCGGGGCCATCCGCCGGAATACCGGGGATGGCATGGAAGGTGACCGCCTTCCAGCCCCTGTGGTAGATAGCCCGGGAGCCATACATTTCGTAGTACTGGCAGTGGTGGACCTCCGCCCCCTGGGCCTGATCGAAGGTGGAGGCCAGGCTCACCCCGGCAATCTCCTCCTGGGGCACCCCCTTCAGCATGGTCGGCATCTCCATCCCGAGGACCTCCAGCACCGTGGGCATCACATCAATGGCATGGGCGTACTGGGAGCGGATCTCCCCCCAGGCCTGAATACCCTGCGGCCAGGAGATGATCATCGGGTCGGCGATGCCGCCGTTGAAGACGTTGCGCTTCCAACGCTTGAAGGGGGTGTTGCCCGCCATGGTCCAGCCGGTTGCATAGTGGGGATAGGTGTCCTGGGAACCCCAGACCTCGTAGTGGGCCAGGTTGTCCTCCAGGGAATCGGGGATGCCGTTAAAGAAAATGTTTTCGTTGAAGGAGCCAATGCCCCCCCCTTCCCCGGAGGCCCCGTTATCCGAGACCAGGATCACCAGGGTGTTATCCAAATCACCCCACTCCGCCACCGCCTCAAGCAGGCGACCAAGGTGGTGGTCCGTGTGGCTGAGGAAGGCTGCGAACACCTCCATCTGTCGGCTGAACAGCCTCTGCTCGTCGGCGCTCAACTCCGCCCAGGGCTTCACCCAGTCAGGCCGGGCGGACAACTCGGTGCCGGCGGGGAGAATGCCTAGCTCCAGCTGGCGCTGGAAAACCTGATCGCGGTAGACATCCCAGCCGTCGTCGAACCGACCCCGGTACTGCTTTATCCACTCCGGCGGTGCCTGGTGGGGGGCATGGGTGGCGCCGGGGCAGAAGTATAGGAAGTAGGGCTTGGTGCTATCCACCACCCGCAGGTCACGGATGAAGGCAATCGCCCTGTCCGTCAGATCTTCGGTCAAGTGGTAGGGCTTACCGGCAATCTTCTCCGGTGCGATCGAGTGGTTGTCGTAGACCAGGTCGGGGTCAAACTGATCGGTCTCTGCCCCCAGGAAGCCGTAGTAGCGATCGAAGCCCCGGCCCAGGGGCCACCGGTCCCAGGGGCCAGCCATGGTGGTTTCCTCAATGGGCACCAGGTGCCACTTGCCCAGGGCGAAGTTGACATAGCCCTGCTCGTGCAGAACCTCCGGGAGGAACCCCCGGGAGGGCAGGATCACCCCATCGTAGCCCGGGAAACCCTGGGAGAGTTCTGAGATCATGCCTAGCCCGTTGGTGTGGTGGTTGCGGCCGGTGAGCAGGCAGGAACGGGTAGGGGAACACAGGGCGGTGGTATGAAAATTGTTGTAGCGCAGGCCATGGGCGGCCAGTTTGTCGATGTTGGGGGTATCGATCTGCGAACCGTAACAACCCAGGTGACCAGTGTCCCGCAGACATCAGCTAACCAGACCCACGTACACCGACCGTCAAGAGCTACCAGTACGACCGTAGCCACCTGCAAGGGGTGGAGGGGAGTTAGTACTTCGTGGCACAAGTTCGACAACCCTTCAAGGAGAGCTAGGATCTACAGGATCTAGAGAAACAGGGTTTGGACTGGTGTTGTTCAAGGAGGCGAAAATCACCAGGGGAACCTCCTCCACCGTCGGCAGGGTTTCCAGGCTGAGGGTGGGGGGCTGGATGCCCCCGGCCAGGCGCTTGAGCAGCTTGGGCTTAGCATCGTGGAGCAGGTATATCAGGCGATCGCCCACCCGCCAGCCCTCCTGCCCGATCGCCACCTGCAGACTGCCCTGCCGCTCCAGCAGCAGGGGCACCATTTCACCACTGCGGATCAGGGCGGCCAGGTGGGCCTGCTGCAGGTCCGTATCACTGTCCCGCAGCCGGGTTTCCCCCAGCCGCACCTCCCCGTCCTGCAGGTAGGTATTCCACCTTTTCAGCGGTAACCTGACCAGGCGGGCCTGCTTCAGGTTAGCGGTTTCCCCCGTCTCCTCCCCCTCCTGCTCCTGGGGGAGGATGGCAAGCACCCGCGGGGGGGCAAACTCCTCCAGGGCCCGCTGGGCCACCACCGCATTCACCTCACCGTTTTTGGTCATGGCCAAAAAGGTGCCGGCCTGATTCAGCCCCGCCTGCTCCAGGGCGTCGTGGTCCAGGGCACTACTGACGATCACCGCCAGGCCCTCCTGGGTGGCGGCCTCGCAGGCGGCGGGGTTGGTGTCGATCAGCACCACCGGATCGCCATGATCTCGCATCAGCCGAGCCAACAACACCGTTAGGGGGCTACAGCCCACCACCACCGCCCCCACCGCATCCGCCTTGGTTAGCCCCAGCCCCCGGGCCACCCAGCCCGCGGTCAGCCCCTGCACCAGCACGGTGATGATGATGGTGAGAAACACCAGGGCCTTGATGGCGTCGCCACCGCTAATGCCCCGTTCCGTTAACAAGATGGCAAATAGGGAGGCAATGGAGGCGGAGACAATGCCCCGCGGCGCCACCCAGCTGAGAAAGGTCTTTTGTCGCCAGTTGAGGTCACTGGAGCGGGTACAAACCCAGATATTCAGGGGGCGCACCCCGACCATCAGCATCACCACCACCCCCACCGCCCCCCAGCCCAGGGCAAACACACTGGCAATGGAGAGATCGGCGGCCAGCAAGATAAACAGCACCGACACCGCCAGCACCGTGAGTTGCCCCTTAAAGCGGCGCAGCAGGCGCTCATCGGGAACGGACAGCGATCGCACCAGCAACCCCGCCACCACCGCCGCCATCAACCCCGACTCGCTGCGCAGCACCTGGGCCAGGCCAAAGGTGCCCCACAACCCCGCCAGCACCACCAGGTTGCGCAGGTCCTCGCTGAGTTGCTGGGCCCGTTTGAGAAACAGCCCCATCAAACCTCCCCCCAGGGCGCCGATGATCACGCCAATGGCTAACCGCAGGGTCAGACCACTGATAATCACCCCTGGATCGGCATCACCATTCAGCACCACCCCCAGCACCACCACCGCCAGCACCGCCCCCACCGGATCGATCAACACCCCCTCCCCCTCCAGCAGGGTGGCCACCTTGCGGTCTACTGGCACCTGGCGCAGCAGGGGGGTAATCACGGTGGGGCCGGTCACCACCACCAGGGAGGCGTAGAGGAAGGCCAGGGCCCAGGGAAACTCCCCCAGCCAGTGGGCGGCAATGCCGCCCCCCACCAGGGTAATAAATACACCGATGGTGACCAGGTTACGCAGGCTATTGGAGACCTGGCCCAGTTCACTCAGCTCCAGGCTCAGCCCCCCCTCGAATAGGATCAACGCCACACTCAGGGATACGATCACCTCTAGGCCGACCCCCAGGGCCTGGGGGTGCAGGAGCCCCAGGCCATCGGGCCCCAGCCCGATGCCAAACAACAGCAGGAAAATAATGCTAGGGACCTGAGCAAAGGCCCCGACCACCTGGGCCGCCACCCCAGCTAACACCGTCAGGACTATTTGCAGGGTCAGGTCAAAGGCGGCGTCCATAGATTAGCAGAGCGGTGGAATCCGAGCGGGGGTAACCGCAGATGAGTATACATGGCCCTGGCTAGAAGGCCGAGGATAGGGGGACTTGGTACAGGTGAGGGCCACAACATCATGGTGTTAAGGATAGCATTCCCTGGGTTTTCCCCGTGGGTGTCATTGCTACTCTGCAACTGTTCAGACGCGATATTCAGTGAATAATTGCTAATTGAAAGTCATTCGCTAAACACCACATCCTCATAGATTTCTTCGATGTGACAAGAAAAATTAACGCTTTCCAGCTCAATTATATCGCCCCTTTGATAATTAATAATCTGCCAATCACCTGTTTCAGTTCTACGGAATAGTTCGATCTCTATCCCATCTACACTAACCAAAACGTATTCTTTCAAGCAGGGATTACAGCGATACATTTTGAACTTTTTGCCTCGGTCATAAGCTTCTGTGGCGGGTGACAAAACCTCAACAATCAGGCAAGGGTAAGTAATCTATTGGGTTGTAGCCTGATCTCGATCTTCACAGGTCACACTGATATCGGGATAGACGTACTTAGCAGCTCCTACAATACTGACTCGGCAATCAGAATTTAGGGTCCTACAGCCGCTCCCTCGCAGATCAGCTTTCAGTAGGGCAAGAAAATTGCCAGCAATATTCCCATGATCGATGGTGCCGCCACTCATAGCATAGACTTTGCCATCAATGTATTCATGGCGTTCTAATTGCTGTTCCTCCCAGATGAAGTATTCCTCTGGAGTGAACTGTGGCAGGTGGTCTTTTAAGGCAATCATATCAGTTTCCCAATGGTGACTTAAATTTATAATGATATAGCGGTTTTCGTCGGCGTGAGGTACGTCGAGACGTCTGCAACGCTTATTCATCAAGGCTTTTGCTGTGCTGTATCCGATCAGGAACCGCTATAGTCCCTGCTTATCGACATTGGTGAGCATAATCGCCTGCTTATTGAAATAGAAAAACTCCTTATCAAACACCCTGGCATCTGGTTGACTGACAAAACATTAGCTTACGGCGGTTCAAACCGCTGCTATCCAGACGAAGTCGGCCTTCGCCGACTGATCCATAACCCGCGTAGGCGGGTTTTGCCTGTCTAGGCGCGGCTTCTAGCCGCCAGCCTTGAGAGTTTTGTCAGTCAACCAACCCTGGCATAGTCGTTATCTTGCCATCTACCCAGGGTGTCGACCTGGCACT
>JBEIGU010000198.1:0-6012 GCA_040381765.1 Leptolyngbya sp. | reverse complement strand
TGGAAGGGGTGCATCAGAATGTTGTGCTCAGCCTGAAACACCAGCATGAAGTTGAAGGTTCCGGAAATGCCCAGGGGCATACCATCGGAGAAGGAGCCCTGACCGATGGGGTAAACCAGGAACACCGCGGTAGCCGCCGCCACGGGGGCAGAGTAGGCCACGCAGATCCAGGGACGCATGCCCAGACGGTAGCTCAGTTCCCATTCCCGGCCCATGTAGCAAAACACGCCGATCAGGAAGTGGAAGATAACCAACTGGTAGGGGCCACCGTTGTACAGCCACTCATCCAGGGAAGCTGCTTCCCAGATGGGGTAGAAGTGCAGACCAATGGCGTTAGAAGAGGGCACCACCGCGCCGGAGATGATGTTATTGCCGTACATCAGGGAGCCAGCCACGGGCTCACGGATGCCGTCGATGTCGACGGGGGGGGCGGCAACGAAGGCGATCACGTAGCAGGCGGTAGCAGCTAGCAGAGTGGGAATCATCAGCACCCCGAACCAGCCAATGTAGAGGCGGTTTTCGGTGCTGGTCACCCACTGACAGAACTGCTCCCACAGGGAAGCGCTCTGTTGGCGTTGTAGGGTCGTAGTCATGATGAATTAGTGCAGGGTTAGGTTTACAAGGAGGGACATCAATAGCTATGCAGCTAGGGATGACCGGGTATGTATATTTTTATGTTAGCCGAACTGTTACAGTTTGTAAAGAGGATGGGTCAAGAAAGTAATTAAATAATGATGGTGGGCTAGGGTCTGACCTTCGACCCTAGCGGGTGTGGGCATTCGGTGACAGTGAATATTGGCACATTCAGCAAACCTTCTCCATCTACAGCCATGAAATGGAAGCCCAGCCATAGGGCGGGGATCAAAAATCCACCCCTCGCTTCAGGTCGATGCCCTTCTCAGCGTAGTGCTTGTGGTTAAACACCTCGGAGTGGGCGCTGGCCAGCTCAAAGTAGGCCGGGGGATGGTTGCACCGACCGGTAATAATCACCTCCGTATCCCGGGGTTTACGCAGCAGGGCCTGGACGATCGGCTCCTCCGGCAGCAACTCCAGGTCAACGGTGGGGTTGAGTTCATCGAGAATGATGGTTTTGTAGAGGCCCGAGGCGATCGCCGTGCGGGCGATTTCCCAACCCCGCTCCGCCTCCACGTAGTCAATCTCCTGCTGTTGCCCCCGCCAGACAATGGCATCCCGGCCACAGCGTTGGTGATCCACCAGGTTAGGGTAGCTCCTGCGCAGGGCGGCGATGGCGGCATCTTCAGTGTAACCATTGCCCCCCTTTAGCCACTGGATAACCAGCACCCGGTGGGATAGGTCTTGACTGATGCCCCGACCAATCGCCTGCAGGGCCTTACCCAGGGCGCTGGTGGACTTGCCCTTGCCCGCCCCGGTGTAGATCTCAATACCCTCCAGCCCCGGGATGGTATTGGCATGGAGCTGGGGTTTCATCTCCGAATGCAGGTCGGCAATCTCCAACAAGGCCTGGGGCGCCCCCCGTCCAGTGGCAATGATTTCCAGGTGATCGGGTTTTTGGGCCAGGGTTTTGACTACCTCCTCGATCTCCAACAGGCCCAGATCCAGCACCGGGTTGATTTCATCCAGCACCACCACGGAGTAGAGCCCCGAGGCGATCGCCCCCTTGGCCACATCCCACCCCCGCTGGGCCTCCTGCTTATCAAACTTGGTAATCGCCTCCGGACCAAAAAATTCCGCCCGACCAGTGCGCACCTGGTCAATCAGGTGGGGAAAGCCCCGCTGTAGGGCTTCAATGGCGGCGTCTTCATCGTAGGTGCGGCCCGGCCCCTTTAAGAACCGCAGCAGCAGCACCCGACTCTCCAGAAAATTTTGAATGCCCAAACCAATGGATCGCAACACCACCCCCAGGGCCACCTGGGACTTGCCCTTACCCTCCCCATCGTAGACATGGATCTGCCCCGTCAGCCGCTCATTAGTTTGTTGCGCCGTACGAATGCCAATGCCGGTTCTCACCATAGCGGATTACCCTAGTCAGTCTCCCCAGCCAGGCGCACGGAACGGCTGGCCAACTTTATAATCTTATCCAACCCCGGCCTGTCGGTGTGCCCAATTCCCACCCTGGCGGTATGCTTAAGGCCACTCGGCATTGATGAGTCTATGTTTCTGACCGACTTACTCGCTGACCTGGGGCTGATGCCACTGCGGGCCATTGCCTTTCAGACCATGCTGCTGATGTTGGCGACCAGTCTGGAGGCCATGGTGCTGCGGCAGCGGCTGCGCCTGGGTTATCAAACCAGCATTCGCTACTCCGCCAGCATGAATTTGTTGGCCACCACCCTGGGCTGGTTCACCTTCCTGACCCTGGAACGGCTGTTACCAGCGGAGCTACGCCAACAGGTGATCAGCTACATCCTATTTAATCGTTTCTACCCTAATGGCTGGAGCGACAGACTACCAGTACTGGTGGTGATGGCCGCCATTGGGGCCTTTTTCCTCACCTACTGGGTAAAGCTGCAGGGTTTAAGGGGGTTAATGGCCCTGCTGGGGTTGCAGCCCAGCCCCGCCACCGCCAGCGGCGACCGGCACGGACGTTATCGAGCCGCCCGTAATCAAACCGCCTCTAGCCAACCCTCCCTTACCCTAGCGGTATTACAGGCCAACGCCTTAAGTTTTACGGCCATGCTGCTAGTTTTATTGATCCGCCTAGTTGCCTGAGAAGAACCATGATCAAGTGGTTGCGCCAGACCGTTACCGAGCTCTACACCCTGCTCTTGCCACCCCAGTACTTCTCCTGGCAGATGGTGCTTTACCTGAGTATTTTTTCCTGGGGCATGTCCCTGCTGGGCCGCCTGCTGGGGGCCAGTGCCTTCACCGTGGGGCTGCTGGCCTCAGGGGGTTGGATCTTTCTGGCCCTGGGGCTGGGCTGGGGAATTCAGGCTAACCAGATTAAACCCTTTGGGCTCAACCTGGCCCCCTGGGTGGCAGGGGCGGTGCTGTGTATGTTTGTGTTTGGCACCTGGGGCGGGGGTTGGCTCGAGCCGGCCCTGGTCAGCTGGCCCCTGGTCTCCTTTGGGGTGGCGGCGGTGCCCCACCTGGTGAGCTGGGACCTGCATTGGAAAACCCCCAGCCCACCGGTGCGTCAACAGCTGGTGCTCTTATTCCTCCTCAGCCTGTTGTTGAGTACCTGGCTGCAGTTTTACTTTCGGCTGCAGGCCTGGGTGGAGGCCTATCCCAGTCTGGTGGCCGATCGCCTGGACCAGAGTAACTTTGTCTATCCCATCCCCGGCCAGGTGGTACCCCTGTCGGTCGGAGTGGCTCACCTGACCCAGGCGGAGGCCCTGGTGCGATCGCAGTTGGAGGGCCAACCCTGGCCCTCGGTGGAACGGTGGCTGCTTAACCAGGAAGGGCAGCGACAGGCCTTGCAAACCCAGCTACAAAACCGTCCCTCCCCCGCCCCTGAGGACCGGCTGTGGGATCTGGATCTTGAGGTTAGCAACCAGGGGGATGGCTACCAGCTAAACCTGTGGGCGGTGTGGACCGGCCCAGCGGCCACCGAGGGCAGCTACTATCTGGAGAAGTCCTGCCAACTACGACCCATCCCCCAGGCTGGGGGCTCCGAGCCAGTGAATCACGCAGTAGCCGACATGCCCCCTACCCTCTGGGCCAGCTTCACCTGTAACCTGGAAACCCCTCGTCGACCTGGCCATCCCAGCGCCGCCGCCCATGTCAATCCCTAGCCCCCTCCCCCGGCGCCTGGGGGTGATTGCCGGCAATGTCTACCGACAGGTGATGCGCGATCGCCTGCTTTACCTGGTGGGTCTGTTTACCGTGATGGTGGCGATCGCCGGTCTGCTCCTGCCGGAGGTGGCGGCCGGCGCCGCCGATAAACTATGGCTGGATCTGGGCTTAGCCGCCATCCATGGGTTTAGCGCCCTGGCGGCGATCCTGGTGGGGGCCAACTTGATTAACCAGGAGGTGGATCGGCGCACCATTCTGGCGTTGCTGGCCAAACCGGTGAGCCCCGCGGAATTTGTGGTGGGTAAACACCTGGGCCTGGCGGCCGTGCTGACGGTGCTGGTGGGGGCATTGGGCCTGGTGTTTCTGGCATTAATGGCGCTCCAGGGCATTACCCTGCCCCTGGTCAGCCTGCTGTGGGTGCTGGGCTTTACGGCCATGGAGGCGGTGGTGTTGGGGGCGATCGCCCTGTTCTTTGGGTCCTTCACCAGTACCCTCCTGGCCACCCTGCTGAGCCTGGCCACCTACCTGATGGGGCACCTCAGCGCTAATTTGGTCAGCCTCACCACCCTCAGTGATAACCCGGCTCTGACTCGACTTGCCCGGGCCCTATATCTAATTTTGCCAGACCTGGAGCGGTTTAACCTGCGCAACCAGGCGGTCTACGGCACCGCCCTACTGCCCGACCTGCCCACCCTGACCGGTGATCTGCTTTACGGGGTGGTTTACATTGCCCTGCTGCTCAGCCTGGCTAGCCTGGCCTTCCGCCGCCGCCCCCTCTAACCCGGGCCCTAACCCGGCACCGGTGTCGTCAGGTTTAGCTGGGCCTGGCGACCCTCTATCCACTGCAGCAGCAGGGCATTAACCTGGTCGGGCACCTCATCCTGGGGGCAGTGGCCCACCCCCGGCAGGCTAATAAACGCTTCCACCGCGGCAAACTCCCCCAGGTGCTGACCCAAGTCGATCGGCTCCCAGGGGTCGGACTCCCCCCAAATGATCAACACCGGCGCCTGTACCTGGGGCAGGAGGTCCTCCGCCAGGGGGCCCTGGGAATAGCGCAGAAAGGCGGTAAACACCGCCGCCGCTCCCGGCTCTTGGGCGGGGGCCAGCAGCAGGTTGATCAGTTCATCGGTAACCGCCTCGGGGTTGACGTAGGCCTGGCGCAGAATTGATCGCAGGGTGGCGGGCCGGGCCACCAGGGAAAAGAAGCTACGGCTGATCAGGGGGTTGGTCAGCAGGGTTTGGATCAGGGGCACCCCCAGGCGCTCATACCAGGCCAGGGTGGCCTGCTTGCGTTCATGGAACTGGCGCAGGGAACAGTTCAACAGGGCCAGACCCGGCACTAAATCAGGGGCCTGCACCGCCATTTGCAGAGCCACCACACACCCAATCGAGTTGCCCACTAAAAAGGCCGGCCCAGCCACCACCTCCTGACAGAAGTCCAGCAGTTGCTGACCCCAGGTCTCAAAGCCGTAGGGCACCTGATCGGCGGTCAGGACGGGCCCAGGGGTGGGTTTCGCTGAAAAGCCAAACCCCAGCAGATCCAGGGCAAAGACTCGGTACTGTTGCCCCAGCACCGGCAGGTTTTTGCGCCAGTGATCGCTGTGGGCGCCAAACCCATGGATCAGCACCACATTCACTCCCCCCTGCCCCGCCTGTTGATAGCGGATGGGGAAGCCCCGCCAGAGCCACTGATGGGTGTGTACCTGAGACCGATCCATAGACCCCCTGGAGGGATAGGGAAAAACTATCCTGTCCTTGAGTTTACCCCGATCAAATGTCCCCGGGGCAGTGGCCGGGCGATAACGGCTCCGCCGATCCCTTGGCGGTCTGGAATGCTGACCCCCGGCAAGCCTGCCGGACCATAGGGTCCTAGCCCTGCGGGGCCGAGCCAGAGCGCCGACCCAGCCTTAGCTTGCACCGATCAACCAGGGCCCGGTTTAGTTATGATTCTCCAGCCCCTCCTGCCGCTTGGTATTGATATTTTTCAGGTGGCGCTTAACCGTATCCACCGAGATATAGAGGGCGTCGGCAATCTCTTGATAGCTGCGACCACTGCGACGCAGCATCCATACCTCCCGTTCCCGGGGCGTCAGGCCATAGCGCAGCATTTCCAGGGTAGCCAACGCCTGGTCAGAACGGTTTCTATCCTCAATCACCACTAAGAGAACTCCATAGAAAATATGATCCAATAGCTAAGATGGTTTACCCGTGATTTCCACAAACCACTTTGGCAAATTAGGCAGTCGCTTAATCTGTTGTTCCAATTGAGCCATTGCCTGTTGGGTCAGTTTCACTCCT
>JBEIGU010000197.1:0-6063 GCA_040381765.1 Leptolyngbya sp. | reverse complement strand
GAAGCACAGAATACTGTCTTTTGTAGCCTCCTGTGGATCTAAGTCTAATTTTTTCTGAATTTGGGCATTTTCAAGCTCTTGGCCCATATGGATTTGGATATGTCTGTTTTTGTCTATACCAAATTAGATGCGATTACCCTGCGGCCTCGGAAGCTGCCCTCAACAACCAAACCGGTGTCACCACCACTAAAACGGAGACCGGTGAGAGGGCTCTGACCGCCTATCAACCGGTTAAGCTGGGTAACTTTAAGTGGGGGTTAATCGCCCGCATAGAGGAGAAGGAGGCCTTCGCCGGCCTTAATCGTCTGCTGCTCCGGCTGCTGATCAGCATCGCCCTAATTGCCGCCTTCCTTACCCTCCTGGCCAATTACCTGGCTCGACTGTTTTCCAACCCCATCCGCAAAATTAACCAGGGGCTGCAGCGGATTGCGGCGGGAGACACCGACGTTGAAATCGCCCTGAGATCTGAGGATGAAATTGGAGACCTGGGTAAATCCTTCAACCAGATGGTGAAGAGCATTCGGGAGAAGGATGGGCAAATTGAGCAGCAGGCGGCTGAAAATAACCGTCTGCTGCTGAATATTTTGCCCTCCTCGGTGGCAGAGGAAGTAAAAAGTGGGCAGCGAGACAGCATCGCCGACAATTTCCCCGACGTCAGTGTTCTCTATCTGGAGGTGGAGGGCTTTGGTGAACTATCGACTGGCTTGCCCCCGGATGTCGGGCTGAAACTCCTGAACGATCTAATTGGTCGCTTTGACGAGCTGGCGGAGGAGTTTGGTGTAGAAAAGATCAAAACCATCGGTGCCTCCTACCTGGCGGTGTGCGGTCTGTCGGTGCCTCGCATTGACCATGCTAAACGAGCCATGGACTTTGCTATTCGAGCTATTCAGGCTACCCAAACCTTTAACCGGACCCATCAGACTCACCTGAGTCTGGACATTGGCCTGCACGCCGGCCCCGTCACCGCTGGAGTGGTGGGCAAAACGAAGTTCCTCTACGAACTCTGGGGTGAAACCATCACCATCGCCCGGGCCATCCACAGTTCCCCTGAGCGAAATATTATCCAGGTCACCGAGGAGGTCTACGAAACCTTGACCGGTCTCTATAACTTTGTTCCCGGTGGCCAGGTGCCAGTTAAGGGTAAGGGTAACATTCCCGTTTGGGCCCTCAAACCCCTAGAGGATCGGGGCTCCGCCCCAGAATTGGCCACAGCGGAGGGTTGATTGATTATGCAAGGCTTATTGCTGACTCAAAATCAAATGCTCTGGGCGATTCCCCTGGTATTGGGCCTACCCCTGTTAACCATCGTCCTGGGGGAAATAATTGAAAGCTTAGAACGCCGTCGCCAACCCCTGGCCAATCCGCTGAAAAGCTTTCGCAATCTAGTTTTACCCTTTCTGTTTCTATTCCTGATTCTGACCCACCTAGCTGGCCTGGACAGTGGCCATATCGGGGTGCGAATTATTCAAACGGGGCTGTGGATAGCGGCTATTTATACGGCCCTGTCCCTGCTGAATACCATTCTTTTTGTCAATGTCAGGGCTGGGGCCTGGCAAACCCGGGTGCCCAAGCTGTTGGTGGATCTGAGCCGTAGTGTTTTAGTGCTGATTGGCACAGCCATCATTCTGGCCAACGTTTGGGGCACAAACCTGGGGGCCTTTGTTGCCGCCCTGGGCTTTGGTTCCTTTGCCCTGGCCTTTGCCCTGCAAAATGTGATTGGCAATATTTTCTCTGGCCTGTTGTTGATGGTGGAGCAGCCCTTTTCCCTCGATGAGTGGATCGAGGTGGGGGGCATCAAGGGTAGGGTGGCCCAGATCAACTGGCGATCGGTGCACCTGGAGACCCCGGCCAATGACCTGGTGATTGTGCCCAACTCCGAAATCGCCAATGCCTCCTTTAAAAACTTTAGCCGGCCTAAACCGGCCTACGAACAGGAAATCTCCATTAGTTTCTCCTACGACAATCCGCCCCGCCAGGTGATCCAGCTGCTGCGGCAGACCGCCCTGGAGGCTCCCTTTGTGATCCCCGACTCGGTCTGGGTCAGCTTAGCCGACTACGGCGACTTTGCCATTAGCTATCTGGTTGGCCTCTCGGCCGCCACCATGTCCGAGTCAATCCGCATGCGCAATGAGTTCCGTATGCGGCTGTGGTACATGGCTAAGCGCCATGGCCTCACCATGCCCTACCCGATCGCCACCCAAATCGAGTACCCGGGTACCGTGGTTACTCCAGAGGATCGGGCTAACCAGGTGAAAGCCCTCTTAGGGTCCATCCCCAGCCTGGCTCGCCTGGAGGAGGGTAGTTTAGATCGGGTGGTCAGAACCGGGCAGGTGCTTGACTATTGTGGCGGCGAAACCATCGTTAACCTGGGTAGCTCCCTATCAGGCCTGTACTTCATCATTACCGGCAATGTGGAACTGAGCACCCCAGGCCCTGCCGCCAATGGCCATGGTCCTGGGGGGGATCTGGTCCTGGGCCAACTGAGCCAGGGGGAGTTCTTTGCTGAGCAGGCCTGCCTCCCCACCCAACAGCTCAGCAGTGTTAAGGTTTTGGCCCTAACCGACGTCCAGGTGTTTGTGATCAAACGGCAGTACCTGCAGGAACTTCTCGATCAATCTCCCCGCCTGGCTCAACAGATTGCCGAGGTCATGGAGTTACGCAAACGGAATGCCGATCACCTGAGGGTGTCCAGGGTGGCCTAGGGGTTGTAACCAAAGCTGTAACTAAATCAAAAATTAACTTTCCCTGGGGTCCCCAACTCGTTAAACTATCAATGATAAGAGACTCATACCCGCCATTAAATACCTATGTCTGTCGTTAGCCAAGTCATTTTGAACGCCGATGATGAGCTGCGCTACCCCACCACTGGTGAGCTAAAGGCCATCGAAGACTTTTTGAAAACCGGCGAACAGCGCATGCGGATCGCTGCCACCCTGTCGGAAAATGAGAAGAAAATTGTAGACCAGGCCACCCGCGAGCTGTGGCGCCGCCGTCCTGATTTCATTGCGCCCGGCGGTAATGCCT
Organism: Leptolyngbya sp.; assembly: GCA_040381765.1. GTDB lineage: Bacteria > Cyanobacteriota > Cyanobacteriia > Phormidesmidales > Phormidesmidaceae > Nodosilinea. Next base: position 3,039 of record JBEIGU010000197.1, on the reverse strand, counting down.
TTGGGCAAAAGCAGCGGGCCCTCTGTATCCGCGACTACGGCTGGTATCTGCGGTTGATCACCTACGGGGTAATTGCCGGGGATAAGGCCCCCATTGAAAGCATTGGCCTGGTGGGGGTACGGGAAATGTACAATGCCCTGAATGTCCCCGTACCGGGCATGGTGGAGGCGATTCGCTGCCTGAAGGAGGCCTCCCTCAACCTGCTCAATGATGAGGACGGGGCGGAGACAGCTCCCTACTTTGACTATGTTATTCAGGCCATGTCCTAGGCCCTGGTGACGTCAAGGGTTTCTCCTCTGCAGGGGCTGACCCAGCCTGGCGCAGCCAGGCCGTAATCGCCGCCGCCAGGGTTTCCGCCAGCTGCCGCTGGGCGCCTGGGTCCTGAATCCACTCAAACTCAAGGGGGTTGGTCATAAAGCCCAACTCCAGCAACACAGCGGGGCTGACCTGGGGCCGGGTGAGGGCCAGGTTATTCCAGTAGACGCCGTAGCTGGGCCGGTCCAGGTGTTCCACCAGGTAATCATGGAGGAATTGGGCCAGGTCCCGGGCCTGGGCATGGAACCAGAAGCTGCCGATGCCGGCGGTGTGGAGGGCATCGCCGGCGTCGGGTAAGGCGTTGTAGTGCAGACTCAGGGCCAGGGTAGGGGCGATGGCGCCGATCTGGTTGGCCCGATCGTTGGGGCTACTGGTGCTATCCTCCTGGCGGATCATGATCACGGTGGCGCCCCGGGCTTCCAACGCTGCTTTCAGTAGGGTGGCGATCGCTAAATTAACCACCTTTTCCGGCGTGCCATCCGGTCCTAGGGCCCCCAGCTCATCGCCGCCATGGCCCGCATCCAGAAAAATCGTGGCCCCCTGCAGGGGGCGGTCTGGCCCCAGGCGGGGGGGGTGGCGCAGGGCCAGTACCAGGGTGGTGCCCTGGTAGGTCAGCCGGTACCCCCACTGCTGGGGGGTTTTAAAGTGAAATTGGTACTGTACCTGCTGGTTTGGCAGGGGTTGCCAGTCCAGGCGGTCCACCACTCCCCCCGCCACCAGGCGAATGGTGTCGGTTTGGGCGATGGTGTTGTGGAGGGTGAGGGTGAAACTGTCCTGGGTTTGGTGCATCGTTACCGGCACGGGCACCTGCAGGGGGAAGTAGATTTCCGTCCAGCCCTCCACCACCCGGGAGGTGACCCCCCGCACTAGAGATTGGGGGGCCAGGGCCCCGGGGATAGGGGCTGTTTCCTGGGCCCGAATCCAGCCGCCATAGTCAAGCTGCAACCATTCCCCCTGCTGGGCGATCACCGCTGCCCGGGTGCCCTGGGGCAGGGGGGTGAGGCGGGAGTAGTCGGTGCTGGGGCCAGTGCGGGCCACGCCGGCGGCGGCGGTGACCGCCACCACCTGGGGTTGATCTCGGGCTAGCAGGGTTACCTGACCTGGGGCCTGGGCGGTTTGGCTTTGCCCCTGATGGCGCAGGGTATAGGTGGGTCGACCCAGGTTGCCGGGGCGATCTCCCACCAGACACCCCTGGTAAAGGGTAGGACCAGCTCCGCTGAGGGGCTCGGTCTGGTTGATCAGCACCCCACTGTTAGCCGGTAGCTGGGCCAGGGCGGGCTGGGGCGCCAGGGTGAGTTGACGCCCCGCCAGGGTGACGGTCACCTGGGCGGCGGCGGGGGCCATCGCCCCCAGGCAAATTAACTCCCCTACCGGGCGGCTGATATCTACCCCGGGTTGGAGTGAATCGAGTACAAACCCCGGGGGATCGGGGAGGGAGGGCCCCGGGGGCAGGCGATCGATAGTGATCTGCCGCTGATTGTCTCCCTGGCTCAGGGTGAAGCTGTTCACCCCCAGGTTGAGGGGTAGGCTGGGGGCAAAGTGCCCAGCGGGACTGCGGGCCTCGATCACCTGGCCATTGATCAACACCGGCTGATCGGGGGTACCAGTGCCAATAAAGAAGATGCGATCGGCGGTGGTGGTGTGGTTAGCTGGCGGATAGACCACCTTCAGCTCCGCCTGGGCCACCGTACCCCAGATTAAGCTAAGACTCCCCGCCGTACCCAGGGCTAATCCCCGTCGCCATAACATTGTTCCCATCCCTCTCCTCCTTAGGCGATCCTACCCCTGGGGAGGGACCGGGTCAGCCCCTCCTCGCTGGAAAAACCGGCTTGGATGATCTGGGGGTCTGAACCCGGCACCCCTATTTCCCCTGTTTTGATCATCTGCTTTTGGTCATGCTCCAGGGGCTAGAATTGGAAATCTCTCCCAATATAGTGGGTTTCGATAGCGTGAGATATACAGTTGCTGAGTTCTACCCCCCCCAGGGCCTGGCTGTATGAGTTTCACGCTGTACCCACCCTTGAACAAGGGGGGCAGGGGGGGTGTTCACATCGCCCTTCACCCGAGTGAAATCCGCTATATCCACCCAATACGAGATTTTAGGCGGAAAATTTCAGTCTATTAATAGTTATGCGGCTTTGGCTAACTGTGGGGGCGCTCTTTGAAGTTGCTGATTACGGCCTTCGGAACTTGACTACTTAAGAGAATTGGGGAAAGAATCGCCTTGATTCTAAAGGTAGAAATCGCAAGATTACTCTAGACTCCCCTCCCGCCACAGCTTTCTCTGAGAAAATTAGAACTGTAGCCTCTATCAAAACCCAGGGAGAGGGTTATGGCAGAACCAAGACGAATCGGGTTACGGGAAGCGAAGCTGAAGCTGTATTCGGTGCGGGGGGTACTGGAATACTGGATTGTGAATGCTCAGTCCCAAAATGTTGCCGTGTATCGCCGGGAGAATGCGGTGCTGAAGCTGGTTGCAACGCTGTACCCGCAGGATGAATTGACCAGCCCGGTTTTGCCCGGTTTTAGCTGCCTGGTGAGCCAGCTTTTCTAGCTGTAAACGCTTTGCGATCGCCTCAGCTATCCCCCAGGGTAATCGCATCTAATTTGGTATAGACAAAAACAGACATATCCAAATCCATATGGGTCAAGAGCTTGAAAATGCCCAAATTCAGAAAAAATTAGACTTAGATCCACAGGAGGCTACAAAAGACAGTATTCTGT
>JBEIGU010000196.1:0-6157 GCA_040381765.1 Leptolyngbya sp. | reverse complement strand
CCCCTCCAGGACACGATGTAGGTAGCTCAGCATCACCTCAAAACTCAGCCGTTGCTCTTCCATTCCCAGTTCCTCTTCCCATAGGCTCTATCCTCTCGGCGGGCAGTGTAGATTGTCAAATTCTGAATTTACAATTGCTGGTATGGAGTCGTTGATTGATGGCCACCAGGTCTAGTCTATCGGGGTCAAAGTCATAGCCAACCCGTTGCCACAGCCCATCGTAGTCGGGGTCATCTGCCCCATCCAGTCGATCCAGCAGCTCCAGGTAATCCCAAACTCCATGGCAAAAGGCAGGAGGGCAAGCCCCTTCGCCCTCCAGGCAATGGGCCAGCCAGCCCTCCGGAAGCGGGTGGGGGGTTGCCTCCATCGGGCTGGCTATGTCCTCCAGGGTGACCTTGTGTAACCAGCCCTGGCTGGGTTGGTAGAGGTAGATGAGACTATCCCCCGGCTGTAGCAGCCAGTCCGCCAGGGTACTGCCCGCCGGTAAATTGAGTTGGTGCGGTGGGTTAACCGATGAGGATAGGGCTGGTTTAAACCAATAGTCCGCGGTTACCTCCCAGCCCATGGTTAGGGCAAACACCCGGTGACAATCGGTCAAGGGTAAGATCCCAGGAATCCAGAGTCTGCGCCAGATGGGGGGCTGGCTATCTAATAAATCCAGGTAAAGTCGGTATAACATGGGTGGCAGTAGTGGGGCCCTAGAGTGTTATCGTATCCCCCTGTGGGGTAAATCCTGGAGAAGCGGCGCTGGAAGGTGTTAAACCAGGCCTGGGCCACCCTTGACTCATACAATTTTAGGGAGACTAGGCGTGGTCAGTCAAATTATCAATCAAGCCCTCCAAGACTATCGCCAGCGCTTGGGCCTTCTGCTAGATCGGATGCAGCAGTTGGCGGCCACCATCAACAACCCCGACCTGCAGCGTACCACCCAAAACCTGCACCGCAATATTAACGAACCCTTTCTATTTGTGGTGGTGGGGGAGGTGAAGGCGGGTAAAAGTAGCTTTATTAATGCCCTGTTGGAGGCGGAGGTCTGTGCCACCGATATTGAGCCCTGCACCGATGTCATTCAACAGCTGGTCTACGGGGAGCAGGAGTTTAGTCAGCAGGTGGAGCCTAATCTGCGCAAAATCGGTCGCCCTATCCCAATTTTGCAGGACATTTCCATCGTAGATACGCCGGGCACCAATACGGTCATTCAGGAACACCAGATCATCACTGAACGCTACATTCCTAACAGCGATCTGACCTTTTTCGTTCTGTTTGCCAAAAACCCATACCAGAAAAGTGCCTGGGATTTCCTCGATTTTGTCAGCGCCGAGTGGCGCAAGAAGGTGGTGTTTATTCTCCAGCAGGCGGATTTGCTACGGCCCGCCGATCTAGACACAAACCTTCGCCGGGTACGGGAGTATGCTCTGCAAAAGCATATTAAGGATCCGGTGATTTTCCCTACCTCCTCCGCCCTTGAGCAGGAGGGGGATGGGCAGCACAGTGGCTTTTTACCGGTGCGCCAGTATATCCAGACTATGGTGTCCTCGGGGGAGAGCTATCGGATTAAGCTGCAATCGGTGAGTCAAACCACCCAACAGATTATTGAGCACCTGCATCAGGATGTTGACGCTATCAGCCGTCAGTTGGCGGTTGATCAGGCTACGGCCAAAGCCATTCGCCATAAAATTGATGCGGGTCGGGGGCGCTCTAGCTATGAGGTGAATACCCTGGCCGATCGCCTGGCGGCCCGCTACGAAGTCATTGCCGCCCGCATTAAGGCAGATTTCCGGGAGAGCCTTTCGGTCCTGACGGTGATGCGTCGCTCCTTTGTGGGGCTGTTTAACGAAGAGGTCTCCATGCAGGCCTGGGTCGACGAGTTCCAGGCTGACTGTAGCCAGCACCTGCGTCAGTCCCTGGAGGAGGTCTCCAACGAGGGGGCCCAGCACTTTGTCGATGGCATCCGGCAGCTCTTTGAGGGGCTGAATCAAGACCTGGACCAGGTGAGTAGTCACCCTATCCAGGCCAGTCATATTTCTCTTAAGGTGTTAGAGCGCCGGCAGGAGGTGATTGATAGTGTCCGCGCCAAGGTTGATAAGCTGCTGAGGGATCAAGGCCTGGGGGACATGCTCACCACCCAGGCCAGTGACATGGCCAATGAAATTGTCGGAGGCGCGGTGATGGCGGTAGCGGGCACCATTCTCCACGTGATTCAGTTCACCGTGGCGGAGGCCATCCTCAGTGCCATTGGCATTGCCTTTGCCGGGGTAGGGGTGATCCTGCTGGCGATTGGCATTATTTGGCAGCGCCAGCGGATCATTACTAAGTTTGAGCGGGCTCTGGATGGGGAGAAGCTCCGGTTCCAGAGTGAGGTGGCCACTCGCCTGAACGAGAAATTGGGTCTGATCTATGAGGAGGTAGAGCGGATCTTTACCCAGTTCTATGACTACGTAGAACGGGAGGAGCAGGCGGTGCAACCGGTGATTGATCGCTACCATCAGATTAAAGCCGAGGCTCAAACCCTCTTTGGTCAACTGGAGCAGTTGCTGGCGGCCTAGGGGTTAGTTGCCGGTGGAGAGGACTGGGGGGACTGGGCGATCGCCCGCTGTTGTAACTGAAGCAGCTGATCGCCATCGGCACTGGCCAGGCAGGCCTGCTTGACGCAGGCATAGACCCCCACCAGGCGAGCCGTATAGCCATTATCATCCAATAACCGCAGATGGTAGCCCAATTCCTCGGCAGTCTGGCCAAATTGAACCAGCATCCCATAGCGCTCCGGCAGGGTTAACTCCCGCCAGAACTGTGGACTCACGACTAAATCAATCGTCCCCGTGGAGGACTGGCGTCGCTGATAGGCCAACCAGGACTCCACCAGCCGGTGCCCCCCCAGGCGGGCCGGGATGGAGTCACGGTTCCACCAGAGGCTGGGCTGGGTCGTGGCATTGACGGCGGGGGCACTGTCCCGCACCAGGGACTCAGTGACAACCAGGCGACGGAACAGGTCCCCCTCGGCCCGACCCTCGCTGGGAAAAACCAACAGTTCACATAGAACCTGGGACAGGAGGCTAGGGGTATGGGGCAGGGCTGGTGCCAGCAAGGCTGATGGGCAACAGCGGTTGGCGCTGGGTTCGCCCCCCCAGCATTGGGACCCCTCCCCTACTGCCCAGGCCGCCGAAGATAGACCTCCAGCCAAGGTTAGCATGGTAGCTAGGGTGATCCGACTGATAGTCTTGCGGGTTCTTTTGGCAACCAGGGCAGGGGCCATATCACAATGCCAGATGGGGAGAACTGAGGAGGATGGGAGGAATAGCACAACCCTAGACAGATAGAATTGCCGAGGCTCTAAGGATCGCTCAGCATCAGTCGAGATCGATGACTATGGCGAATTTCCAATGATTCCGCCCCCACCTGACGGAGCATCCAGAGCACCTGATCGGGCCGTAGTAGGTTACCGTCGTTACGGCAATTCCCCACCCATCGCACCACCCCCTCCCGATCCTGGGGTTGGAGCTGAGGTACGGGCAAGGTCTGATCCTGGGGATCCACCAGGGCCAGTTCCTGCAATTGGCTACGCAGATCCATGACTTGGGGTTTTCCTGACTTGCTCAGCTTTTCCCAGGGGAGGCTGTCCAGGGCCAGCACCTGATTCACCCAATCCTGCCAGGGTAGGCTACTGGAGGCCAGGTCGGGCCCTGGAGCCAGGCGCAGGTAGTATTCCGCCCGATCCAGCAGTTTAGTGGCGGAGGGGGTATGGAGGGGGACTTCGGCAACGCTGTAGAGGGGAATCTCCCCTGGCAACTGGGCCGCTAGCCGTTGCTGGAACTCAAGGGGATCCATAGCTTGCTTAAGTTCAAAGTCCACCACCTCGCCGGTGCTGGTGATCCCCAGGGAAAGGGCATTGGCTGCTGACACCCGGGGACCGGGATGGAATCCACCGGTGAAGGAGATCGGGAGGCTGGCTCGGCGTAGGGCCCGATCAAACAGCCGCATCAAATCCAGGTGGCTAATCAGGGCCATAGACCCTAGTTTACCCAGGGTGAGACGCAGACGCTGCACCCGCTCCTGCCCTGGCTGACTGGGCCCGATCGCGGTTGGGATGGGGGGGGGCGGCACCACCACGTTATGGCCCAGGTCAGGGCCACAGACCCCGCAGTGGGAACAACCATCAAAGGAGCAATCGGGAACGGTGATCGCCTCCAGGGCCCGGGCAAGGTCCTGTTTTAGCCAGGCCTTGTCAATGCCGGTATCCAGGTGATCCCAGGGGAGGGGGGCATCCAGGTCGGGTTGTGCCTGGCCCTGATCCACCTGGCGATACTTCCAGTCTAAGCCAGCTTCTCCAATCGCCTGATTCCAGGCGTTGAAGGCGGTATCCAGGCTTTCCCACCAGGCGTCCATGCCGGCACCCAACTCCCAGGCCCGGCGAATCACCGGCGCCAGACGGCGATCGCCGCGACCGACAAAATCCTCCATGGCGGAAATGCGCACATCGGTAAAGTTGACCTTAGCCCAACCCATGGCCCTGAACTCAGCCCTGAGCAGGGCCTGCTTGCCTTGAAATTCCTCCGTGGAGACCCCATGCCACTGGAAGGGGGTGTGGGGTTTAGGGGTAAAGTTAGAAATAGTAAGGTTAAACGACAGGGGTTTACGGCCCTTGATGTAGCAGGCCTGGCGCAGCCAGCGGACGGTTTCAGCGATGCCCAGCACATCGGCATCGGTTTCCCCCGGCAGGCCAATCATGAAGTAGAGCTTCACCCGGTCCCAACCCTGTTCGTGGGCGATTTTTACTCCCCGTAATAGCTCTTCATTGGTTAAGCCCTTGTTAATGATGTCCCGCAGCCGTTGGGTACCGGCTTCGGGGGCAAAGGTCAGGCCGGTCAACCGGGTGCCACCGACGATATGGGCAATATTCTCATCAAACCGATCCACCCGCTGACTGGGCAAGGATAGGGAAATATTTTCGTCCTTGAGACGGTTTTTAATCTCCACTCCCACCGCCGGCAAGGCCAGGTAGTCAGAACAACTCAGGGACAGCAGGGAAAACTCGTTGTAGCCGGTTTTCTCCATGCCCATTTCAATGGCTTCAATCACCGCCTCCGGCTCCACATCCCGGGCGGGGCGGGTGAGCATGCCGGGTTGGCAAAAGCGACAGCCCCGGGTACAGCCCCGACGAATTTCCACCGTCAGGCGATCGTGGACGGTTTCCACGTAGGGCACTAACCCCATGGCGTAGGCGGGCATGGGGGCCGCAACTCGCCGTAAAATTCGGGGGGGAACGTCAGCCCGTTGGGGTTGGACCGAGCCATCCTCGGCAATGGCGTAAAAGCAGGGCACGTAGACCCCGGGCACCTGGGCCAGGTCTACTAAAAGAGCCTCACGACTCAGCCCGGCCGCCTTAGCCTCCTCAATCACCAGACCAATTTCCGGCAGCAGCTCTTCGCCGTCACCAAGGGCAATGAAGTCAAAGAAGTCGGCGTAGGGCTCGGGGTTTGAAGTGGCGGTTTGCCCCCCGGCAAAGATTAATGGCCAGTCCTGGGACGAGGACTGGTGGCGCTCCTGCCAGGTGAGAGGAATACCCGCCAGGGCCAGCATTTCTAAAATGTTGGTGGCCCCCAATTCGTAGCTCAGGCTAAAACCAAGGATGTCGAAGGCAGTTAAGGGCTGTTGGGATTCAACCGCAAATAGGGGAATTTGACTGCTGCGCAGTTTGGCAGCCAGGTCGGGGCCGGGTAGGTAGGCGCGATCGCAGAGCTGACGGGGCTGGGCATTGAGAATATTGTAGAGAATGACATGGCCCAGGTTAGAAGCTCCTACCTCGTAGAGGTCAGGATAGGTCAGCACCCAACGAACCTGAACCTCAGCCCAGGGCTTATGGATGGCTCCTAGCTCGTTACCCAGATAGCGAGTCGGCTTAAGAATATCGGCGGTCAATAGGGAATCAACAGCTAAGGGCACCGTCTTAGACCAGGCAGAACCTGGCGAGCACTACCTACCTACTATAGCGACTCTTCCCTGTTCAGTATCTTCCTAGGAGAACTCCATAGGAAATATGATCCAATAGCTAAGATGGTGTACCCGTGATTTCCACAAACCACTTTGGCAAATTAGGCAGTCGCTTAATCTGTTGTTCCAATTGAGCCATTGCCTGTTGGGTCAGTTTCACTCCTGTTTT
>JBEIGU010000195.1:0-6187 GCA_040381765.1 Leptolyngbya sp. | reverse complement strand
TCGCTGCGCGGGGCAGGCTTCTTCGGCGGCATCGGAAAACCTCATCGTGTCGGCCAACACAACGAATCACAACTCGGTTTACCGGCAAAGCCCCTGCGTGTACGCGCGCGCGAAATCGCAAGCTTTTTGACCAACTTCCCATGGAACCTTGCAAATCCGAATACTTCAAATCCGACGAAACAACCGCATTCCTGGGGCCTTCAGCGTTTTTCACGGGCGACTACCAGGACCCGCGGGGCGGCGTGCTCGTGCAGCCGCGCATCACGGCGAAGACCGAGACAATCCAAAGGGTTGTTACGCTGGTCACGTCCAGCCGCGGGATAGAGGAGACTGCACCTCCAGATGGCGAAGAAGTGGTATCCTTTCCGACATCAAGGGAACTTTCGCCGAAGCAAGAGGAATATCGCGAATGGTGGCAGCCGATCCTCGACATGAAGTTTGATGATCCCGACCAGCCATCTCCGAAACTGTATTGGCCAAACAACGTAAGGCTTGCCTTGCCGCTTTCAGGGCTCTGGTTGACGGCTTATGGCATCAGCAAGGGCGGTCGGTCGCGTCACGGCGTCTCGCTGGTGGGGCCATCAGGCCGGTTGCAAAAATTTTGGAATACGGCCGGCGCGACGCCCGCAGAATTGGCGGCGCAGATTCCGGGCGCCGCAGTCTTCAAGACCGAGGATGACGCGAGCGAGTATATCAATGCAATGCGGATCGACTCAGAGTTTCCAAACGATGACGCTTGCCGCGAATGGATTGCCGAAACACTCAATGCTTTCGTCAATGTCCTGCGTCCGCGGATGAAGTCGGCGGCGAGTTAGGCGTGGGCCTCACTTACCACCCTCATCGCGCATTCGCGAAACCAAGGACGCGGCATCTTCAGCCAGGGGTTCTTGCAGCGTCACCCGGCGGGCATCGAGCCACGCGAGATCGGCCTCGTTGATCGGGCCAGGCGCCGGGCGGACAACTCGAAGCTCGGCCACCGGGGCTCCGTCGCGCGTGATCACCACGACCTCGCCATTAAGGGCGTGGTTGATGAGGTCCGAATGGTTCGCTTTGGCTCCCGCCACGATGTAGACGCCCATGGCGTCACCAGACCTACTTGATCGCAGAATTGGCGTGGCGCCACGTCCGCTGACTAGCCATCGGCTGGGCGAGGCGATTGGGACGGCAGAAAACCGGCCGCTGCACGCCAAAACCCTGTGGGTAATAGTGTCGCGGGACCGCTCTGTAACACGCCGAAACAGCCCCAAAACCGGCCTTCTTTTTGGGACCCCAGTGGGACCCCGGAGCGAATATTCCTAACTTTCCGGCAATGTGTGCCGCTAAGTCATTGATTTTATGGAGCGGGCGGCGAGAATCGAACTCGCGACATTCAGCTTGGGAAGCTGACGTTCTACCACTGAACTACACCCGCTAGCCAGGGGAGGGAAACCCAACCCCTGCCCCAAGATTATAGATCTATTTACCCACCCTATGGGGTTCTGGCCAGGATTCGGTCACTGGGGTGGTCGCAGGCGCGGGCGTGCCGCCCCGCAGACGACGGAAGAGGTTGAGGAGGCTATCGTTGAATTGGTCAAGGTAGGTGAACAGCACCGGCACCACCACCAGGGTGAGCAGGGTGGAGGTGGTAAAGCCGCCAATCACAGCGATCGCCATGGGGCTACGGGTTTCTCCCCCCGCCCCCAACTCCAGGGCCAGGGGCACCATGCCAGCCACGGTGGACACCGAGGTCATGAGGATGGGCCGCAACCGGGTGACCCCGGCGTTGATGGCCGCCGCCCGGCGACTACTGCCCTCCTGGCGGGCGATCAGGGCGTAGTCCACCAGGAGAATGGAATTCTTAGTGACCAGCCCCATCAGCAGCACGATGCCAATCAGGGCGTAGAGCCCCATGGGTTTCTGGGCCACCAATAACCCCATCAGGGCGCCGCCAATGGAGAGGGGTAGGGCCGCCATCACCGTCACCGGGTGGAGGAAGTTGTTGTACAACAGCACCAGCACCGCATAGATCAGCAGGATGGCGGTGGCCAGAGCCAGGGCAAAGCGACCAAAGATTTCCTTCATGATTTCCCCATCCCCCGCCGGTTGTTGGCTGACCCCAGCCGGCAGGTTTTGCATGGCTGGCAGGTCCGCTACGGCGGCCAGCCCCTGCCCCAGGGAAAGCCCCTGTAGGTTGGCCCCCAGGGTGACCTGGCGGGACCGGTCAAAGCGATCTATTTGGGCCGGTCCGCTACTAAAGTTCACCTGGGCCACCGCCGTTAGGGGAATCAGATCACCGCTTTGGCTGGGCACCCGTAGGGTCTGGAGGATAACCGGGTCATCCCGAAAGGTTGGGTCAATCTGCACCCGAATCGGCACCTGGCGATCGCCCAGGTTGAAGTCCGCCAGGTTAGCGTCGCTATCCCCCAGGGTGGCCAGGGCGGCGGTGCGGGCAATGGCTGGCACCGTTACCCCCAGGTCGGCAGCCTGGGCCGGATCGGGAATAATTTGCACCTCGGGCTTCACCAAACTGGCCGAGGAGCTCACGTCTACCAGCCCTGCCACCTGGCGCATCTCTCGCGCCAGGGCATCCGCCGCCTGTCTGAGACTGCCCGGGTCGTCACCCTTTAACACCACCGTTAGATCCTTACCGTCCCCCGTGGCCCCCTGGGCCTGAAAACTAATTCGGGCGCCGGGGATGCCCTGAAAAACCGCCCGGGTTTGGTCCTGAAAGTCCCACAGGGAAATATCCCGTTCCCCCTTGGGAACTAGCCGGGCGTAGAGGGTGGCCTGGTTAACGCCGCTATCTCCCCCCATCAGGGCCAGCACCGTGGCCACGTTTTCATCCTTCAGTAGGGATTCGGTTAGGCGGGTCGAGACCTGTTGGGTATTCGCCAGGGTGGACCCCGGCGGCAACTCAACGGCGATGGTGGAGAGGCCGTCATCGCTGCGATCGAAGAGGTTGGTGGGAATATAGGGCACCAGTCGCAGGCTGCCGACAAAAAAGGCGATGGCCAGGGCCAGGGTGACCCCCCGATGGCGCAGGGACCAGCTCAGGATGGCGCGATAGAGGCCTGGCCCCCGGGTGATTTCCTCTGCCTCAGCCGCGACGGGCTTGGGCTTTAACCAGTAGGCCGCCATGATCGGGGTTACCAGCCGGGCCACCAGGATGGAAAATAGGGTGGCGGCGGCCACCGTCACCCCAAAGGGCTTGAAAAATTGGCCGGGAATCCCCCCCATGAAGGCCACCGGCAGGAACACCACCACAATGGTGGCGGTGGAGGCTAGCACCGCCAGCCCCACCTCGGCAGTGGAGTCCAGGGTGGCCTGGTAGGGAGACTTGCCCATGCGGCTGTGGCGCTCCACATTCTCAATCTCGACGATGGCGTCATCCACCAGGTTGCCCACCGCCAGGGTCAGGGCCAGCAGGGTCATGCTATTTAGGGTGTAGCCAAACCAGCGCAGCACTAGAAAGGTGGGAATCATGGACAGGGGTAGGGCCAGGGAGGTGATGATGGTAGACCGCCAATCCCGCAGAAACAGGCCCACCACAATCACCGCCAGGGCGCAGCCCAGCACCAGGTCTTCGATGGAGGCCTGGTAGGATTCTCGAATATCATCGGCCCGGGTAAAAATCAGATCAACAGCAATGTCCTCAGGCAGGGTCTTGAGTAACCGATCCACCGCAGCCCTGACCCCCTCCTCCACCGATACCAGGGTGGTGCCGGTGCTGCGATAGACCGAAAAGGCCACCACCGGTTGATTATTGAACTGGGCCGCCTGTCGCGGCTCCCGGTAACTGCGTTGCACCTGCCCCAGGCTGCTGAGGGGGACGGGGGTACCGTTGGGCAAAATAATCGGCGAACTGGCCAGGGTTTCTACGCTATCGGCGCTACCCAGGGTGCGAAAGCCCTGCTCTTTGCCCCCCAGGGTGGCCCGACCACTGGGCAGGTTAACGTTAATGCTGCGGATCTGGTCGTTGACCTGGGTGGCGGTAATGCCCAGGGCATCCAACTGTTGGGGATCGAGGTCAACCCGAATCTCCGGATCCACACCACCCACCCGTTCCACCCGGGCCACCCCCTTAACGGTGAGGATTTCCTGGCTAATGGTGCGATCGACCAGGTCACTGAGCTCCTCAACGGAGCGCTTGGCAGAGTTGACCGCGTAGGTCATGATCACCCCACCGCCAAATTCCAGCCGCTGCACCATCGGCTCTTGAATGGTGGCGGGCAGGTCCTGACGAATACGGGTGACCGCATCCCGGACATCGTTGGTGGCCCGGTCAATATCCGTTCCTAATAAAAAGCTAATGGAGGTGGTGGAGGCTCCGTCCCGGATGGTGGATCGAATTTCATCGATGTTACCCAAGCCAGCGACCGCATCCTCGATTTTCTTGGTGACCTGGGTTTCCAACTCCTCCGGGGCGGCGCCCACCTGGGTGACACCCACCGTCACCACCGGAAAATCGACGTTGGGGTTGAGATCAATGCCTAGGCGCCCAAAGGCCACCATGCCCGCCAGGGTAATCACCAAAAATAGCACAATCACCGGGATGGGACGGCGGACAGACCAGGCGGAAATATTCATTGGTGCGGGCCCAGGGAGAAGAATGTTTCTAATTATTAAGTTTAGCGCGAAGCCTGACCCCTGAGGAAACTCAAGCAAGATCAACTTAAGCCGGGGACTGTTCAGATCAGAAAACCGTGCTAAATCTTGGCCAACTTGAAACCTGGAGTTGCCCACCCTTTGGGAAGCAAGCGATACCTTCTGGAAGAGGGGGCAGAACTACGGCTCTCAACACCGACTTGATTTAGGGACTTTTATTGAGAAAACTCTCTGTAGTCAGACGTTCAGGCTTGGTTGACTGACAAAACTCTCAAGGCTGGCGGCTAGAAGCCGCGCCTAGACAGGCAAAACCCGCCTACGCGGGTTATGGATCAGTCGGCGAAGGCCGACTTCGTCTGGATAGCAGCGGTTTGAACCGCCGTAAGCCAATGTTTTGTCAGTCAACCAGCGTTCAGGCGAAAGTCAGACTATTTATACGTATACAACAAAGGCGCAAGAACTTGGAAAACGATCGCAAGAATCTGGAATACAAAATCTTGCTTTTAGCTAAAACTAAGCTAGCCAGCTTCCATATAGCGAGTTTCACTCGGGTGAAGTGCTCCTTATTTTTTTGTCAAGGGGGCAAGGGCGTGAGAGACTTAGACTATAGGATATTGATGGAATTTAGAGCTCAGCAGTTGGGTGTCTCCTTCTGTCGAAAGTCGGTGTACCAATCCATATAAGTCCACGCAAAAATCACCCGTAAGGGTACTGTGCAAGTTCTGATTATCCCCGCAAAATAATATTCAGATGAGCGAGATTCTTGATCCATCAATCAGTGAGGGCCTCGGGTTGTGGCTGAAGACTTAGAATTTGAAGCAGCAAAGGGTACAGAATCTAAATCCTCGAACTGGTGGCAAACGTTGCCTGGGGTGTTGACGGCGATCGCCGGTATTATCACTGGCATTGCCGGCTTGGTAGCGGCTTTGCATCAGGCAGGTATATTCCCTATCCCTGAGCAATCCTCTGGATCCCTGGTTTCTACAGCTTCCTCCGCCAGCAATTCCCGGGTTGAACCACAAACATCGCCAACTCCCAGCCAAACTGATGTACCTCGTAGCTTGAACCCGCCATCTATTGCTTTAGACGATGGGATGGAGGCAACCTTACAAATTCAAGCAGAGGGTAATGTAGTCTACAGGGTTCTGTCCACGCAATTAGAACCCCGCAATGCTGAGGATCTCAACCTCAAGTTGATGATTCGCTGTACTAACAATGGTCGATATCCCCTGAACTTTTGGAGCCAATCCTTTCGTTTATTGCTAGATGGAGTACCTAGATCTCCCTCCAATGACTTGAATGTAGTTGTCGAGCCACAAAGTGCACAAGAGGGCGAGATCCTTTTTATCATTCCCGCTGCCGCCCCTACAGCCCAGCTACAAATTGGTGATCCGGGTAGGGAGACGGCCCTAATTCCCCTTGATTTCAGCAAAGCAAAGAATTAAATATCAGGTAAAGAATAAGGGCTCTTCCGGCTTAAGTATGCTTAATTGCCCTAGGACGACCTAAAAGTACTGCTATGCAAGGCTTTTAGCGAAAAAATAAGTCTTTAGAGTTCTTTTTGCAGGACTTAAGGCTTGTAAGCATTGGTATGATGGGGTTT
>JBEIGU010000194.1:0-6296 GCA_040381765.1 Leptolyngbya sp. | reverse complement strand
GGAGGTGACAAAGGTGGTGCCGGTCAGCCAACCCCCCACCGCCAGGTAGGCGCAGGGGAATAGCAGAATGCCGGACCAACCGACGAATACAAAGCGATCGCGCTTTAGCCAGTCGTCAAGGACGTCGAACCATCCTCGCTGAGCTTGCGCACGCCCCATTGCTATGGTCATGTCAAATCCTCTTTAAATATGACATCCAGTCTGTCTGGGTTTAGACTCTGGCGGATCCAGATTTAAGGATAGCGAAAGTCTAGCCTCAGGGTAAGGGTATAGGTATAAGTATTCCAGATATTAGAGCCACTAAGGGGGATAAATCTTCCTTAGGACGCCGATCCTTAACTGAGGTTGACCCAACAGCTTCTGAAGCATGACTTCAGAAATGACAGGTTTCTCTTTATGATAAGGAGTGTTCCTTTTTTTTACAATCTGATACGTAACTTCTCAGCAAGAGACTTCTCTATTCTCACCATAGACAAATCACTGGCAGACCTATCCCCTACCTCCCCTATGACAGCCTCTCCCTCCCCTGTTCAGCCCCAGTATCTAAAGCGTCCAGTCCTGGGGGCGCGTCGTCTCAGCAATATTTTCTGGGCCGTTGTCCTCACCCTGGGGGGACTGGGCTTTTGGTTGGCGGGCCTATCTAGCTACCTCCAGGTAAATCTGCTGCCCTTTGCCGACCCCACCCAATTGATTTTCATTCCCCAGGGGATCGCCATGGGGTTTTACGGTCTAGCGGCTATGGGCCTGGCCCTTTACCTCTGGGTGATTATTACCCTGGATGTCGGGGGGGGCTATAACGAGTTTGATCGGGCTCATAATCAGGTGCGGATTGTGCGCACCGGTTTTCTGGGTAAAAACCGCTGCATTGCCATCGAACAGCCCCTGGAGGAGGTCACCGCTATTCGGGTAGACATTAAGGAGGGGCTCAATCCCCGTCGATCCCTTTACCTGAGGTTAAAGGGTCGCCCAGATATTCCCCTCACCCCCGTGGGTCAACCCATCCCCCTATCAGAGTTGGAAAACCAGGGAGCGGAGTTAGCCCGTTTCCTGCAGGTACCCCTGGAAGGGCTGTAAAACCGACTCAAGTAGGGGCTGATTCCTCTATGATGGGAGGCCTGCTAACTGCCATTTTTCCATTTTCAGGATTGAACATGCGTTTGTTTACTCTCACCCTGGTCACCCTACTAACCCTGTGGTTAAGTGGATGCACCGGCTCCGCCCCCGTTGCCCCCTCAACCCCGAAAACCCCCCTTGACTCGGGGGTGGCTCCCACCTCCACCCTGGACCCCACCTCCCTTGGTTTACCGGTCCTGACGGGGCCAGCCACGGTGGAGTTGGTGGTGAAGGGTTCCCCCATTGTGATTGAGGTTGATGGTAGCCAGGCCCCGATCACCGCAGGTAACTTTGTCGACCTGGTTAACCGTGGGGTTTATAACGGTCTGGCCTTTCACCGGGTGGTGCGAGATCCCCAGCCCTTTGTCGTGCAGGGGGGCGATCCCCAAAGTCAGGACCTTAACTTTCCAGCCCAGCAGTTGGGCACGGGCAGCTTTATTGACCCTGAAACCAAAATGCCCCGCTATATTCCCCTGGAAATTAAACCGACAGGGGCAGACCAACCGGTCTATGGTCAAACCCTGGAGGAGGCGAAGGTGACGGCTCCTCCCGCCCTTAGCCATCGCCGCGGGGCGATCGCCATGGCCCGATCGCAGGCGCCGGATTCGGCCTCCTCTCAGTTTTATATCACCCTGGCCGATTTACCCTTCCTAGATGGCAACTATGCGGTGTTTGGCTATGTTAGCCAGGGCATGGAGGTGGTAGATACCATCCAGCAGGGCGATCGCATAGAGTCAGCGCGGGTTGTCAAGGGTCTTGAACAACTCAAAACCAACTAGTTCAGAGGTGTTTGTGACGGGCCTGGGGCTGGTGACCGCCCTGGGACCGTCCCGGTCTACTACCTGGGCAGCACTATTGGCGGGTCAGTCTGCCCTGGTGGCCCAACAACCCTTCCCCGAGTTGCCAGGCCGTCCCCTGGCCCTGGTGGGAACAGCACCCGCCCCCCTGCTGAGTTTGCTACAACCCGCCGTGGGCGAGGCGCTTGAGGAGGCAGGCCTGACCCCACCGCTGCCGGACTGTGGGGTGGTGATCGGGTCAAGTCGGGGGTTTCAAGGGGCTTTGGAAGGGGTCACCCGGGCTTGGTTAAGGCACCACGATCTGCCGGATAGCCCGGATTGGTTGACCACCATGCCTGGCCAGGTGGCGATCGCTGTCGCGCAACAGATCGGTGCCAGTGGGCCCCTGCTGGCCCCCATGGCCGCCTGCGCCACCGGCCTCTGGGCAATTTTCCAGGGGGCCGAGCTGATCCGTAGGGGGCAGTGCGATCGGGTGCTGGTGGGGGCAGCGGAGTCCCCCATCACTCCCCTCACCCTGGCGGGCTTTGAACAACTGGGGGCCCTGGCGCCCCAGGGCTGCTATCCCTTTTCTGAGCAGCGCCAGGGGTTAGCCCTGGGGGAAGGGGCGGCGGTGCTGATGCTGGAGTCGGAAGCCTCCATCCGACAGCGGACGGGGGTTAACCCCTACGGTCGGATTCTGGGGGCGGGGTTACGGGCCGATGCCCACCATATCACCGCCCCGGACCTCGATCAGGGGGCCAGCCGATCCGCCCTGATCGCCTGTCTACAGCGGGCTAAACTCAACCCCAGGGCAATTGATTACGTCCATGCCCATGGCACTGGCACCCGGCTCAACGATGGTCACGAGGCGGAACTGGTTAGCGCCCTGCTGCCCCACCCCCCCCCCTTGAGTTCCACCAAGGGGGCTACCGGCCATACCCTGGGGGCCTCGGGGGCGATCGGCGCCAGCCTCTGTTGTCTGGCCCTGCGCCATCAGCGGTTACCCCCCAACACGGGTTTACAGGGGAAAGCCATCTACCCCGCCCTGGTTACGGAGGCCCAGTCAGCCCTGGTGCGCACCACCCTATGTTTGGGGTTTGGCTTTGGTGGCCAGAATGCGGTTTTGGCGATCGGGGAAGCCTGAGGGACCCGGCTCCAGGGCCAGGCGCAGCCAAGCCCCACTACACCGACCCATGGGGGAAGAAAAGCTCGACAACACCTGGGGATAGAATAGGAACCATGGGGTCACCCCTACCCCTACCCTGGTAGGGTAGCGACCTACCATCGCCTCAAGCCGACGGAGGCCAGCCAGAATGCCTGCCTAGCCGTCACCTTGACCCATCCACCCTGTCCTCAGCGGGCTGGTCAAGACTGTCACTCTACCCCCCTACCCCAAGTCGTCATGGATCACCCGCTTACCGCCCCAAGTTCATCCCTACCCGACCCCGCCAGCCGCGCCGATCGGGTGGTCTATCGGATCTTAGATGCCAACCTGGACCGGGCCCGGGAAGGACTACGGATTATCGAGGAGTGGTGCCGCTTTGGCCTGAATCATCAGGCCTACACCGCCCAGTTAAAGAGCCTGCGGCAAACCCTGGCCCAATGGCATAGCCCGGAACTACGACTGACTCGGGATACCCCTGGGGATTCGGGAACTAGCCTCACCCATCCCCAGGAACAGGAACGGTCTGGCATTGTTGCCGTGCTCCAGGCCAACTTTTGTCGCACCCAGGAGGCCCTGCGGGTGCTGGAGGAATACGGTAAGCTCTATCGGTCTGACTTTGCCGAGAGTTGCAAAGACCTGCGCTACCAGACCTACACCCTGGAGAGCGCCCTCCTGGGCAGCCACCGTCAATGGCAATTGCAGCAAGCCCTTACCTACCTGGTGACCTCCCCCCAGGACAACCTTCTCCAGGTGGTAGAAGCGGCCCTGCAGGGGGGGATTGCCATCGTCCAATACCGGGATAAGGACCGGGAGGACGCTATGCGCCTGGAGTTAGCCCAACAGCTGAAGCAGCTCTGCCGTCGCTACAATGCCCTGTTTCTAGTGAATGACCGGGTAGACCTGGCCCTGGCGGTGGAGGCGGACGGGGTACATTTAGGCCAAACCGATCTACCCATTGCCGTAGCTCGCCAACTCCTGGGCAGTCAACGGATTATTGGTCGCTCCACCACCAACCCCGAGGAGATGGAGCGGGCACTGGCAGAGGGAGCTGACTATATTGGGGTGGGCCCGGTCTATAGTACGCCCACCAAGCCCGGCAAGGCAGCGGCGGGGTTAGAGTACGTGGGCTACGCCGCTGCCCATGCCTCCGTACCCTGGTTTGCGATCGGCGGCATCGATACCGAGAACCTGACGGCGGTACTGGCGGCAGGGGCGGAACGGGTAGCGGTGGTCCGGACAGTGATGGCGGCGGAAAACCCCACCTTGATTGCCCAGTACGTTGTAGCTCAAACCCATCACCACCGGACCTTTCATGTCCAGGACTAAGACTCGGTTCAACCCTGTCCTACCCATTCTGGCTTACCTCTGCTGCTTTACAGGTGGCTAGGATTCTAATGACTAGCATGTCCTTAGCCGACCCTGGGAGTTGATTGCTAGGATTTAGTCAGTATCTTATTACGAGCGTCCTTGGCACCCTATGGTAAACCCGATGACTGACCCAGGCGTTGATTCTATTTATATTCAGGTGAACGGAGAAAGCAAAACCTGTCCAGCCGGAATCTTTCTACCAGCCTTCTTAGAACAGTTGGGTTTAAATCCTCGGTTGATCGCCCTGGAGTACAACGGCGAAATTCTGCATCGCCAGTTGTGGGCTACCACGTGTCTGCACCCGAACGATAAACTGGAAATCGTCACAATTGTGGGAGGGGGATAAGGGCTTAGGTGATCAGAGGCCTAGTTCTGCCCCCTCACGCTGACCCCTCTCCCGGAGGGCGAGAGACGCCGGAAAAACCTCTTTAATCTCTCTCCCGAGGGGAGAGGGATTTAGGGTGTAGCTTGCTTCCCGAAGGGTGGAAAACTCTAGATTTAAAATTAGACAAGGTTTATTACTTAGACCTGGCGATCAAAAATTTTTGGACTATAAGCTTGACAGCCATCGCAGGGGCCGATAGGGTTGATGGCGCAACGTAAATAGGGAGAGTGGGCATTTAGGTCACAGGTGATATCACCGATCATGTACCCTAAGCCATCCACGTAGTGGAGATCACCTTGCTCTCCAAAGGGTTGGGAGATCGCCATCCGTCCATAGGCTGGAACTGCTCGACCTCCAGATGTCTTGGCCGAACGATCAGCAGTCCAGGTATACCAAGCTGAAATGCAGGCCGGTGCCAAACCTACTAAAAAAATTAAAAGTACAACCAGCATAGCTCAATCATACCTAGATGGTTTTGCTTATCCTAGCCCATAGATACATGGAATACCCTGAAACGTTATCAAACGTTATGGCGGCTCCTGATCGTAGGAGATACCTCTGAATTGGGACTGGGACAAATTCTTCAGCTAATAGCTTTGGATGATGCCTTTACACTTCATCAGAGCAAGAGCCGCTATGGTTGAACTTTAATCGTCGGCCCATAATGTTTCTACTCCTGCTCTGTTCCCTAGCCTGATTAGTATGGGGATCTTTGCCTGGTCTAAACGTCAAGGGAAGTTGGTGGTGAGTTCTGAGGGCAAGTCCAGAACTTTCCAGAACTTTCATGTATTGGCGGATAGACCCGTGTAGTTCATCATAGGTCTATCGTTGATAGCCTGGATTTCAACCCTTAGGGTTGATTTCTAGCTCTTTCAACATTAAACCTGTAGACTCGCGTGTGCTCCAAAAGCTAATACCGGGTAGGGCCTCAGGACATTGGTTCAGTTATTACTGATCGATGGTAGTGCCTTACCCGGTTTTTATTGCGAACTTTAGCGTCCTTTGTCGTCAGCGGTTGGCGCGGCTGACTCCAAATCGATCAGTTGAAAAGCTCCCCCCATTGTCCCATCGGAGCCCGAGTTCGCCAGACTGGGGCATTGGCAGGGCCACGGGGGGTGGTCCTGCTCTCCAGAGCTGTTGCTCCTATGCCTATTCAAATGAAGTTACGGCAGCCACCGTCGGGGTGGCAGCTGATCGGGCAGGCCCCGCTGCCTGGAAGATGAAGGTGAGGGAGGTAGGGGCGATCGCTCACCGCCCCCAGTCTCTCAAGCCCAGGGCACTGCCAGGAGGGTCACCCTAACGCCTCCTAGCGAGTTAGTTGAGGCGGTAGTCGTAGTGGGCCTTCACCAACCGGGTGACAATTTGGGTGGCGTAGTTGGCACCGGTGGGGTTTTTATGGGTGTCTGGAGGTAGGGTTGCCATTCTCCAGCCACGATGGGGGCGATGTAGTCCCCTGGGGTTAATTTACCCTGGCCACAAATTAGGATGG
>JBEIGU010000193.1:0-6312 GCA_040381765.1 Leptolyngbya sp. | reverse complement strand
TTTTCCCCAGCCCCGCCCGCTGAGCGTGCAGTTTTCGGATTTAGAATTGAGTTCAGACGCCGGCCTGCTATTAGTGCGCCAGGCGGATGAGCGATTGGGACTCACCGCGGCCCTAGCGTCTTGCATCGAGGAGTGGCGCGACCCGGCCAAAGTCACCCATAGCTTGGCGCAATTGGTTCAACAACGGGTGTACCAGATCAGCGGCGGCCATGAAGACGCCAACGATAGTAATCATCTGCGCCATGATCCGACTTACAAGATCGCCTGTGGTCGATTGCCGGGGAGCATCATAGTCTGAAGGTATTTACGACGATTCTCGATAAAACGTATCAAACAGGTCGAATTATTTAATCCATGATCCTAAGGCAGCCATTCCGTCAACAGATTGGCGGAGGCACCGGTGATCAGGCTGAGGGGCATTTCCGGGGCGGCCAGAGCCTGGGCATAGCCGGCCTGCAGCAGGGGGCGAAAACGCTCATCCCCCAGCAGGTTGACCTGGAAGAAGGCCTGGGCAAAACCCTGCATGTAAGCCTGGGCCAGCTCCGGGTAGGGGCCGATCAAGGCCTCTGGGATGGCCAGGGGTTGGTCGTCGCCCCCCGTATCCCCGATTACGGAAAAGTGGGTGCCGAGGGATAGCAGCAGCAGATAGCGATGGTCACTGCCCAACCAGGTAAAGGGCTTAATCTGCTCTGCAAAGGCGGGGGCCACCGTATCCATTGCCCCGGCCACAATCAGGGTTGGCACCTCAATCTGGCCATAGCCATCCGGGCCAAATAGGGCGTTACCGATCGGGTTCATGATGAAAATGGCCTTCACCCTCGGGTCCACCAAACGGCGGCCCGGATTAGCCAGGCGAGCCGCCTGACATTGAAGCAGCAGGGAGGGGTTAAAGGCCAGTCGACTAGGCGGGCAGGCCTGCTCCAGACCCTGGCTGTCGACGGTTGCCCCCGCTAGGGCCAGGGCTGTGTAGCCACCAAAGGATTGGCCCACCACCCCCACCCGGTTCAGATCAAGGCGGCCCCGCAACTCAGGATCACGGAAGCGGGCCTGGCCCAGGCCGGTAATCGCCAGGGAAATATCCTGGGGCCGCTGCCAGAACTCCCCATCGGGGACAACAGCGGTGCTCTGGCCCGCCAACAGGGCAAACAACTGTTCATCGTTGCTGCCGGTGTGCTCAACGGCGACCACCGCCAGACCGCCGGCGGCCAGGTAGTCAGCCAGGTAACTAAAGCTCTGGCGACTACTGCCCAACCCGTGGGAAATCAGCACCAGGGGAAACCCTGATCGGGGTGGGCGCCCCTGGGGCAGAAACAGGGTCACCGGTCGAGCCAGGCCCTCCAGCTCCAGGTTGAGACGCTTTACCTCGTAGCGTTGTTGGGCCTGCACAAGGGCCTGGAGGGCAGCCAGGTCCAGAGCATTGGCCTCCGCCCCAGCCTCCTGATCGGCGATCGCCCGCACCAGGTTGACCGCCCGTTCCGACTGCAGGATGGCCTGGTTGATCTCCTCCGCCACCGCCAGGGCGCCGGCCAGATCCACCTGAATGGCCTCCAGGGGGTAGGCCCGCAGTACATCCAGTAGGGTAAACCCTTGACTGGGTTCAACCTCGGCGGCGGCCAGAATCAGGGCCGCCCGCAGGGCATTAAAGCTGCCCTGGCGGGAGGGGGTCTGCACCACCCGGGTCACCTCTTGCAGCAACAGCTTCCCCTGCTCGGTGTAGAAAAACTGGGCGACGGCCACCACATCCAGGGTGCGGCTGGGGGTACTGAGGGCCTGGCGAATCTGGGCCAGACCCTCGGGGGAAAACCCCAGGTGGCGGTTGTAGGCCTGCAGTTGCCGGCTGAGTTTACCAGTGCGGGCTAGTTTCTCTAGATCAGCCATGGCGATGGTCCGCTGCAGACCCCCGTAGGTGATGATGATCTTCTCCGCAGCTCTCCCGGGGCCGGGGGTCAACAGATTAGCCGCCAGGGCCAGGCCAGATAACCCCAGCCAGCAACGGCATCGGACCCGGGGACAGGGGAGGGGGATAGGGATGGCCATGGGCGGAGGGCAATATTAAGGAGGTGGTCTACAGCCTGGATGCCTTCCAGTAGGAAGGGGAGTCAGGGAAAACAGCCATGGCTTAGGTGGACCCGGGGAAGGGGGCCGTCGCCTCCGGTGCGATCACCTGATCCAGAAAACCATTACAGGCATCCATCAACAGATCAATGACGTAGGTAAAGCCCTCCGGTCCACCGTAGTAGGGATCGGGCACCTCCTGATCGGCGTAGGTACGACAGTAGTCACAGATCAGGCGTAGCTTATGGCCATAGTGCTGACCCCGGTCCAGGGCCTGAATGTCTTGGTAGTTCTGGCGATCCATGGCTAGGATCCAGTCAAACTGCTCAAAGTCTGTCATATCAAACTGGCGGGCTCGCCCCCTCAGGGTAATGCCATAGGCCCGGGCGGCGGCAGCCATACGACTATCCGGCGGACTACCGATATGGTAGCCTGCAGTACCCGCCGAGTCACAGACCAGGCGATCGCCCCACTGCCGCTGCTGGGCCAGGTGGTTCATGATATTTTCCGCCGAGGGAGACCGGCAGATGTTGCCCAGACAGACGAAGAGTAGTCGAGTCGCCATGGTGATGGGGTCAGTAGGGGGCCGGGTCTACAAACCGGGAAGATTGAGGCCACCGGTGAGTTCCTCCATGCGATCGCGCATGGTGGCGGTGGACTTTTCGTAGGCATCCTTCATGGCGGCGGTGACCAGGTCCGCCAGCACCTCCGCCCCTTCATTGAGGGCTTCGGGGGCAATGGTGACACGGCGGGGTTCCTGGTTACCACTCATCACCACCGTCACCAGCCCACCGCCCGCCTGACCGGCGATCTCCATTTGCTCCAGGTCCTCCTGCAGTTGCTTAGCCCCCTCTTGAATTTGTTGGGCTTTCTTGAAGGCTTCGGTCAATTCCTTCATTTTGCCCAGGCCGAACCCAAACCCTTGACTTTGTGTCATGTAGTTACTCTCGCAAAGAACTCTCGCCGTAATGCTAAACCAGTTATAGTGCAACCGTTGGCTATTGTACCCCCATCGCCGATAGGATGGGGCTAGTTTCCTACCCATACCGCCATGGCCGTCCGTTCCCCCTGCCCCACCCCCCCCTCCGCCAGCCCCACCCCCCAAACCGGCCAGTTGATCCTCCTCACCGGCCCCAGTGGAGTGGGCAAGGGTACCCTGTTGCAGGCCCTGCGCCAGCGCCATCCCGATCTACCGGTATCGGTGTCCGCCACCACCCGCCCCCCCCGCCCGGGGGAGGTGGAAGGGAAGGATTATTACTTTGTGCCTCGAGATCGGTTCCAGGCCCTGATTGACCAGGGGGCGTTGCTGGAATGGGCGGAGTTTGCTGGTAACTACTACGGCACCCCTAAGGCTCCGGTGCTGGAAAAACTGGCCGCTGGCCAGGGGGTGATCCTGGAGATTGAGTTAGAGGGGGCCCGCCAGGTGCGTCAAACCTTCCCCGAGGCCCTGCAGGTGTTTGTGCTGCCCCCCTCCCTGGCAGAACTGGAGCACCGGATTCGCCAGCGGGGGCAGGATAGTGAGGCGGCGATCGCCCGTCGGTTGCACCGGGCCCGGGTGGAAATCGAGGCCGCCCCTGAATTTGATGTCCAAATCGTTAACGATCACCTGGAGTCTGCCCTGCAGCAACTGGAGCAGGTGGTCCTTCAGGCCCCAGTAGGGGGTAGCTGCCATTAAGTGGACCACTTTTCCGGCCCCTAGCCAGGGGGTTTCCCCGTCCGACCTTCCCCCTGAAATCGACGACTAAGCCGGCGACCTGGGGCCCCGTGTTGGCCCCCACCCTCACCCCCTGAATTCCCATGTCTAGCCAGTCTTCCTCCGCCTTCGGCCCACCCCCCAGCGCCACCCTGCCCACCCTCAACCTCCCCACCATGCTGCGGTTGGGGGTGTTTAACATGGGCCTGGGGATTATGTCCCTGCTCACCCTGGGGGTGCTAAACCGGGTGATGATTGAGGAATTGCGGGTGCCGGCCCTAATCGCCGCTGGCACCATCGCCGTACACCAGTTCATGGCCCCCGCCCGGGTATGGTTTGGCCAAATGTCCGATGCTCGACCCCTGTTGGGGCACCACCGTAGCGGCTACATCTGGGTGGGTATTGTCAGCGTTGCCCTGGTCTCCTTTGCCGCCCTGCAGGTGGTCTGGCAACTGGGGGAGCAGATTGCCGACCAGGGCTGGGGGCCCCAGGCCTACCCCTGGGTGGCCCTGCTGGCCCTGCTGTTTGCCATCTACGGCCTGGCCCTGAGTGCTACCTCCACCCCCTTCACCGCCCTGCTAGTGGATGTCTCCGATGAAGACAGTCGCTCTCGCCTGGTGGGGATTGGCTGGGCCATGCTGATGGTGGGGATTATCACCGGGGTGGTGATCACCGCCATTGTGTTGAAGCCGATTGAACTTAACGCTCCTATCGATCAGGTGCGTAGCGCCGTTAATCGGCTGTTTATCATCGCCCCAGCCCTGGTGTGCCTGCTGGCCTTCTTCAGCACCGTGGGGATTGAGCGCCGCTATTCCCGGCGCCGCTCCCTCCCGGATCAGCGGGAGGACAGCCTCACCCTGGGCCGAGCCCTGAAGATCCTCACCGCCAGCCGCCAGACCGGGTTATTTTTCAGTTTTTTGCTGGTGCTCAGCCTCAGCCTATTCATGCAGGATGCCATCCTGGAGCCCTACGGCGGGGAGGTGTTTGGCATGACCATCGCCGAAACCACCCGCCTGAATGCCGCCTTTGGCCTGGGTACCCTGCTGGGGATTATCGCCACCAGCTGGCTGGTGGTGCCACGTCTGGGCAAGCAGCGCAGCGTTAGCTTGGGCTGTAGTTGGGCAGCCCTCTGTTTAATTGGGATTATGCTCTCGGGTCTGACCGGCAGTCCAGCGGTGTTGTTGACGGCGGTGTTTTTGTTTGGCAGTGCCTCCGGGATCTTAACCCTGGGAGCGATCGTGCTGATGTTGGATTTAACCGTGACGGAAACCGCCGGCACCTTTATTGGGGCCTGGGGGCTGGCCCAGGCGATCGCCCGGGGTAGTGCCACGGTGCTGGGGGGGGCAGTGCTAGACCTGGGTCGGGCCCTGTTGCGGGTGTTCAATGGCGGGGGGGAGGTGGGGCAGCCCCAGGTTCTGCTGGCCTATGGCCTGGTCTTTGGTCTCCAGGCCCTGGGCATGGGGGTGGCCATTGTGCTGCTGCGTCGGGTTGATATTCAAGAATTTCAAGCCAATGCCCGGGCAGCAATTACCGCCGCCCTCCAGGGGGAGATGGACTAACCATGGCAGACTTTTGGGACCAGGTGTTGACCGCCGCCGCCACCAGCACTGCTGCGGCGGGCCAGCGATTACTGGCGGAGTTTGGAGGGGTGGAGGCGGATGTGAAGAGCGACGGTAGTCTGGTCACCGCCAGCGATCGCTGGGCCGATCAGGCCCTGCGCACCGCCCTGCACCACCACTTCCCCGACCACGGCCTGCTCAGTGAAGAGGTGGCCCATATTTTTCCCGCCGGTGATTGGTGCTGGGTGATCGATCCCATTGATGGCACCACCAACTTTAGCCGGGGCATTCCCATCTGGGGGATTTCCCTGGGGCTACTCTACCGGGGGGTGCCGGTGTTTGGCTACGTGGCTATCCCCCCCCTGCAGCAATGCTTCCACGGCTACTGGCCCGGCAGCAGTGGCCTGGTCATGCCCCGGGGCGCCTTTTGCAACCAGCGCCCCATCCGCACCAGCACCGCCCCCCCCGGACCCCAGCAGTTTTTCAGTCTCTGTGCCCGCAGTACCCGGGTGATGACCCAGCCCTTTCCCTGCAAAATTCGCATGCTGGGCTCCGCCACCTACAACCTGTTGATCGTGGGGGCCGGCTGGGCCCTGGGGGCGGTGGAGGCCACCCCTAAAATTTGGGACATCGCCGCGGTCTGGCCAATTCTGCAGGCAGCCGGAGCCACCTGGATAGCCCTGGATGGAGCCGATCCCTTCCCCCTGCGGGTGGGTCGAGACTATGGCCAGCAGGCCTATCCCACCCTGGTCACCGCCCAGGTGGCGTGGGTGCCCCAGTTTCGTCCCCTGGTGCAGCCCGATGCCTAGGCCGCCCCAGACAGCTTACCATTGCTGACCTGGGGATAGATAAAGTATCCTAAGGGACCGGGTTTTTGGCGAGCTAGCCCCAGCCCTCCGCCCCTTGATTTAGACCGTTCCCCACCTGTCTGCCATGCACGTCTCCCTCCCCCACCCTCGCCATCTGTGGACCTGGCTGGTCACCCGTTTGACCAGCGAAACCACC
>JBEIGU010000192.1:0-6322 GCA_040381765.1 Leptolyngbya sp. | reverse complement strand
CTTACCTCATTTTGGAATCTATCCACCGAACAGGTGTTACTTCAACTTAAGAGTACTCCCCAGGGTTTGAGTCACCAGGAAGCGCAAGAACGGCTGATTCAATATGGGGCAAACAGTCTGCAGCAGAGGCGGCAGTCTCACGCGCTATCCCTCTTGCTCAACCAGTTCAAGAGTCCAATTATCCTGATTCTAATGGCAGCGGTGATCCTCTCCAGTTTTCTGGGCGATACCCTTGATGCCATGATTATTCTGGTAATCGTGCTGGTCAGCGGACTCCTAGGGTTCTGGCAGGAACGGGGGGCGGCAGATGCCATCCAAAAATTGTTGGCGCTAGTGCAGGTGAGGGCACGAATTCTGCGGAATGGGGAGTTTAAAGATATTCCTATTAATGAGGTAGTACCCGGAGATGTGGTGCAAGTCTCTGCAGGCGATAGTATTCCCGGCGATTGTTTGATTTTAGAGTCACAAACCTTATCAGTAGATGAAGCGACCCTCACCGGGGAGACCTATCCGGTGTCTAAAGTGCCAGGGATTTTGCCCGTTGAGACTGGCTTGAGCCAGCGCATCAACAGCCTTTTGATGGGAACCCATGTGGTGAGTGGCAGTGCCCAGGCGGTGGTCATTCATACGGGCAAAATGACGGAGTTTGGCAAGGTGTCGGAGCGGTTGAAATTTAGACCGCCGGAAACCGAGTTTGAGAGCGGCATTCGCAAGTTTGGCTACTTTCTGCTGGAAGTGACGTTGATCCTGGTGGTGCTGATTTTTGCGGCAAATGTGTACTTGCAGCGGCCCATGTTGGACTCATTTCTGTTCTCGCTCGCCTTGGCGGTGGGACTGACTCCCCAATTGTTGCCCGCGATCGTCAGTATCAATCTGGCCCATGGAGCCAAGCAGATGGCGAAAAAGCAGGTGATTGTCAAACGCTTGCCTGCCATTGAAAACTTTGGCAGCATGAACGTGCTGTGCTCAGATAAGACGGGTACCCTGACCGAGGGCAGGGTACGAATTCGGTCAGCACTGGATGTCGACGGAAAAGAGAGCGAACGGGTTTTGTTTTACGCCTACTTGAATGCTGCGACAGAATCGGGGTATGCCAATCCCATTGATGAAGCAATTCGTACTCACCAGACCTTTGACATTTCTGCGTACAAAAAACTGGGTGAGATCCCCTATGATTTCAACCGAAAGCGCCTCAGTATCCTGTTTGCCAAGGATGAAGATCCCATACTGGTAACCAAAGGTGCGCTCACCAATATTCTGGCCATCTGCTCCCTCTATGAACGAGCAGATGGCAAAACTGTGGATATTGAACCAATGCGAGAGCAGATCGAACGGTGCTCGGAAAAGCTAGGCAGTGAGGGGTTTCGCATTTTAGGCGTTGCCTATCGCAACTTGGCGACAGGTAATCTCAGCCTGCAGGATGAAACTAACCTGACCTTTCTAGGCTATCTGGCCCTCTACGACCCCCCTAAGTCGGATATTAAAGGGACGATCGCTGACCTCGCCAACCTGGGGGTTACCCTCAAGATGATTACAGGAGACAGTCATGCGGTTGCTGCCAGTATTGCTCAGCAGGTAGGGTTGATGGAAACCCGAATCTTAACCGGCTTAGATATTCAAAAGCTGAGTGATGCCGCCTTGCTACACCAGGTTAATCAGGTGAATGTCTTTGCAGAAGTGGAGCCGAACCAGAAGGAACGCCTGATTGTGGCGCTTAAAAAAGCAGGAAACGTGGTCGGCTATATGGGCGATGGCATTAATGATGCCTCTGCCCTCTACGCTGCCGATGTGGGGATTTCGGTTGATACGGCGGTGGATGTGGCCAAGGAAGCAGCTGACATCGTACTAATGCAGAAAAATTTGGATGTGTTGTTGGGTGGCATCAAGGCTGGCCGGACCACCTTCGCTAATACCCTTAAGTATGTGTTTATGGCAACCAGTGCCAACTTTGGCAACATGTTTAGCATGGCGGGAGTTTCTTTATTGCTGCCCTTTCTCCCCCTACTACCCAAGCAGATTTTGCTCACCAATCTGTTGACCGACTTTCCAGAGATGACGATTGCCGCCGATCGGGTAGACCGGGAACAGGTCAGCCAACCCCACCGCTGGGATATTCGCTTCATCCGCAACTTCATGCTGGTGTTTGGTTTGCTCAGTTCTGTATTTGATTACCTCACCTTCGCAACTTTGCTATTTCTGCTGCACGCCGACTCGGCACAATTCAGGACTGGTTGGTTTATGGAATCGGTGATTTCTGCATCGATGATTGTGCTTGTGATTCGCACGCACCAGTCTATCTTTCACAGCAAACCAAGTCCCTATCTGTTCTGGACTACGATCGCGATCGCTATTGTCACCCTACTGCTCCCCTATACTCCCCTTGCCAGTCTACTGGGGTTCCAACCCTTGCCACTTGAGTTCCTTTTGGTTCTAGCAGCAATTGTAGGACTTTATATACTTTGTGCCGAAAGCCTTAAACGACTTTTCTATCGATATGTAAAGTCCTAAGGCCTGTGATCGTTAAAATTTGACGGAAAACCGTTGTTGTGGTCTACCCATATATCGATCACCATTGAGTACATGCTAAACACAGGCCTGTGATCGATGGCAGCAATTCTCATTTTGGCAAAGAGCTATCCAGCCGCCAGAAATAGGGGTATGGTAATGGCATCCAACCCCTACTTAGCCGTTGGCGGCGCCAGCCATAACCGGGCTGACTGGGGACCTGGCCTAACTCTGTTCCTGGTTAGCTAATCGCTCCAACTTTCAGTGGATCGCAGCTAGGACAATCTGAACAAACACGCGGGTGATGCCGATTTTGTAAAGTTGGTCGAGGACCCGACCGATGCGACTATCGTTGAGGTGTTCCGGCTTCACCCCTGGGCCAAAGGTTGATAGGCACGGGCTAAGGCCCTTTGTCCGTGCTACCTTTCCTGGCTCTTGACCTCCTCTTAAAGGGCTTCAAAATCTATGCCGCTGATTATGCCACCGAGTACTAGAGACTGAGGGCCAGCTG
Organism: Leptolyngbya sp.; assembly: GCA_040381765.1. Taxonomy (GTDB): domain Bacteria; phylum Cyanobacteriota; class Cyanobacteriia; order Phormidesmidales; family Phormidesmidaceae; genus Nodosilinea. The sequence continues at coordinate 3,306 of JBEIGU010000192.1, read as the reverse complement.
GGACCCCTGATCGGTTTTGACCACATCAATGCGGGCCGGAAAGGCCTCCCGCAGGTGGGGTAGGTGGGTGACGGTGAGGATGCAGGCAAAATCACTAGAGATGGCATTAATGGCGGCGATCAGGCGATCGCAACCGGCTTCGTCCTGGCTGGCAAACCCCTCATCGATGATCAGCAACTCCAGGGGCAACCCCGATCGCTGGGCCAGTAGCCGGGCCAGGGCCAGGCGCAGGGCAAAATTGACTCGAAAGGCCTCACCACCGGAGTAGGTTTCGTAGGGCCGGGTACCCTGGGCATCGGCAATAAAAATATCCAGGGTATCAATGGTTCGCTGGCGATCGACCTTGCTGGGCCGTTGGGTAACAAACCGTAGGTGCATCTGGTGATCGCTAAGGCGACCCAGCAGGCGGTTAGTCTCCGCCTCCAGTTGGGGCAGGGCCTGCTCCATCAGCATGGCAGGGATCCCCCGTCGACCAAAGGCCTGGGCCAGTTCTTGATAGACCCGTTGCCGCTGCTGCACCGCCCCCAACTCCTGCTGTTGCTGCTGGTACTGCTGTTTTTGCTCCTCCAGGTGCTCACAGGTCTGGGTGAGGGCCCCCAACTGGGCCAGCAGGGTTTCTCGCTGCTGTTGTTGCTGCTGCAGTTCGGTCTCTAGATGGGCCAGGTGGGCTGGGCTAAAGCCCGCCTGCTCCAGGGTGGTAGACAGGGCCTCCAGCTCAGCGGTGATGGCTGCTCCCTCCTGCTGCTGTTGCTGGTGGCGCTGCCCCAGGGTTTGGCCCTGGGCTTGCAGCAGGGGGGCTTGCTGTTGGGCCCAGTCTAGTTCTTGCTGGCGGCGGCGCCATAGCTGGGCGGCCTTTAGGGCCTGGCGAACCTGGCGGTGGCCTTCCAGATCGTAGCCTAGCTCCCGCAGGGCGGCCTCCTGCTGGTCAAGGGCCCGCTTCAGGGGGGATTGATCAACCTGGGCCGTTTCGGCCTCCAGGGCGGCCAGGCGATCGCTGAGCTGTTGCCGTTGCTGCTGCAGTCGCCGTTGTCGACGCCGAGCCTGGCTCAGCTCATGGTGCTTCAGGTCAGCCCAACGTAAGCGGTTCACCTGGCCCCGCGCCAGGGCATGGTCGCGATCGTCGTAGGCCAGCTGGTGGAGGGTGTGTTGAAGTTGCCGCAGTTCGGTTTGCTGATCCGCCCCGTAGTGCCCCTGCTCCAGGGATTGCTGCAGTTGCCAAATCTCCCCCCCCAGTTGTTGCAACTGCTGCTGCATGGTCAGGTGGGAGGTAATCTGGGCCTCTAGGTGGCCCTGGCGTTGTAGGGCCGGAGCATAGGCGGCCAGTTCCGCCTCCACGGCCCGATATTCCTGGCGCAATACCTGCATTTCCCGCTCCGACACCGCCAGTTGCTCGCCAATCACCCAGATCTGTTCCTGCAACTCCTGTTGTTCTAAGTGGTGGCGATTCAACACCAGGGTGCGGTGGTGATTATCCAGGGGGCGATCGCAGAGGGGGCAAGCCGCCTGGGGCTGCTCTAGCAGTTGCAGTTTTTGCCCCACCTGGGCAATGTCGGTTTGGCAACGGCGCTGGCTAGCCTGGAGGGTTTCCGCAAAGCGGCGGCGTTCCAGCCCCTTGGCCTGCACCTGCTCCTGGTAGGCTCGCCGCCGTTCTAAGTAGCTGAGGGTTTGGTTGAGCACCTGGGCCGAGGCCTCTAGCTGGGGCTGTTCACCCTGGTCGGTCTGCAGTTGTTGGGCGGTGCTCTGCAGGTGGGCCAGCCGACTTTGCAGCCGGGTTTCCTCCTGGCTGAGCTGGGCCTGTAACTGGCGTTGACGCTGTAACAGGGGCCCGGTTTGGAGCTGGAGAGCATCGAGGTGCTTGAGGCGGGCCTTGGCCACCGCCAGTTGGTGACGGGCCTGGGCCACCTCTGGGGCCTGGCGGAGGGTGCGATCGATCTCCGTCAGCTGCTGCTCTATCCCCGCCAATTCTGCTTGACAGCTTTGGCGTTGCCGTTCCAGGGTTTGCAACTGTTGGCCATACTCCGTCCCTAACCGCTGTTGTTGCTGCTGCCAGGTTTGGTACTGGCTGAACCGTTGGTTAAGCTGCTCATCCTGCTGTTCCAGGGCGGCTAGCTGCTCAAGCCCGGCGGCGATCGCCGCCGCCGCCGCCAGCCTGTCCTGGCAGGTTTGGCTCTCGGCCTCCACCTGGGCCAGGGCCTGGGCGGTCTCCGCCTGGCTCCGTTGCAGTTGCTGAGCCCGCTGTTGCAGTACCTGTAACCGTTGCTGCTGCTGCTGCAACCGCCGCCCCTCTCCTAACTGGGCCTGGGTCTGCTGTTGGGCTGCCTCCAGGGCTTGCAACTGTTGATTGAGGGCGGCTAGCCGCCCCTGACTATCGGCCTGCCGTGCCAGGAGGGTCTCCAGATCCGCCAATTGTTTCTGGCGCAGCCCCACCTCCACCTTGGCCTGGCGGGCCTGTTCCCGGGCGGCCTCCGCCAGGGCATCGTAGCGATCCAACTTGAGCAGCACTGCCAGAGTTTCCTGCCGTTCGGCGGGCCGTTTGAGCATGAAGTCATCCGCCTGTCCCTGGCGCAGATAGGCGGAGTTGATAAAGGTGTCGTACTCTAGCTTAAGCTGGGAGCAAATGAGCCGTTGGGTTTGGCGCACCGTTCCCTGGGTCAGCGTCCGATAGCCGGCTGCGGTTTTGACCTGAAACTCCAGTCCAGCCCCCTGCAGGCGGTGACGGCGGCGAATAATCCGATAGATCTGCTCCCCCTGCTGGAACACAAAGCTGACCCTGGCCTCCGCCGCCCCCTGATGGATGACGTCGTCTTCACTGGCCACCCGGCTCTGCCCCCAGACTGACCAGCTGATCGCCTCTAGCAGGGATGACTTCCCCGCCCCGTTAGCCCCGGCGATGCAGGCCACCTGCAGGCCAGTGAAATCAAGCTGGGCCTGACGGTAGCTGAGGAAGTTGGTGAGGGTAATCTGCTGAGGACGCATGGAAAGGACAAGGCCACTGCCCTAAGCTTACAGTACACCAGCACTAAAAGTACAGACGATCGCCTAGCCTGGATAATTCACGAAGGATAAATAGATCACAGAAAAAAGAGCCTGAAACGCTTTAGAATCAGACTCTTCAACAAAATAAGTGCTTCTATTTTGCCATGACAGTGTGTAAAACGGATCTGTCGTTTGATTTTCCCCAGCCCCGCCCGCTGAGCGTGCAGTTTTCGGATTTAGAATTGAGTTCAGACGCCGGCCTGCTGTTAGTGCGCCAGGCGGATGAGCGATTGGGACTCACCGCGGCCCTAGCGTCTTGCATCGAGGAGT
>JBEIGU010000191.1:0-6344 GCA_040381765.1 Leptolyngbya sp. | reverse complement strand
GTCACTCGAATCCAACGGCAGCTTAGGTTCGAGGATATTTACAGCCAATCCCTTTGGTTCAACCCCGATGAGGGGTTGAGCAAGTTTTTCATGCTATCCAGTTGGGCAACGCTGGATAACAGTTAGTCCAAACTAGAGTAATTAAGGATCTCGGTTAGCCATGGCATCGTGCCAGGCCTGGGCCTGGTGTTGGAGGCTGGCCAGTTCTGCCGGGGCCAGGCGGTCTAGATGCTTGAGAATCATGGCCATGCGCCCCTGGGCCTGGAGTTTCTGCCGGTGGCGGTGCAGGAAATCCCAGTAAAAGAAATTAAAGGGGCAGGCGTCCTCTCCGGTGCGCTGCTTGGGGTTGTAGCGACAGCCCCGGCAGTAGTCGCTCATGCGATTGATGTAGTTGGCGGAGGCGGCGTAGGGCTTAGAGGCCAGGCGGCCGCCGTCGGCAAACAGACCCATGCCGATCACGTTGGGTTGCATCACCCAATCGTAGCCATCAATAAAGACGGCGTGAAACCACTGTTCCACCGCCTGAGGGTCAAGGCCGGCGATCAGGGCAAAGTTACTCAGCACCATCAGCCGTTGGATGTGGTGGGCGTAGCCGGTACGGTGAATCTGGTTAATCACTTGATGTAAGCAATTCATCTCCACCTCACCGCTCCAGAAAAAGTCCGGCAGCGGCTGGTGGTGGCCAAACCAATTACTCTGGGGATAGGCTTCGCCCAGGTGGGTGTAGAGCCCCCGCATATACTCCCGCCATCCCAGGATCTGGCGAATCAGACCCTCCACGCTATTGAGCGGAGCCTGGCCCTGGTGGTAGGCCGCCTCGGCCCGCTGAATCACCTCCCAGGGGTGCAGCAGGCCGAGGTTCAGGTAGGGGGAAAGCAGGGCATGCCAGAGGGTGTCTTGGCCCGTCACCATGGCATCCTGGTAGGGGCCAAAGTTTGCCAGACCGTGCTGAATAAAGTGATCGAGCACCGCCTCCGCCTGGGAGCGGGTCACCCCCCAGCCAAAGGGGGTGGCCTGGCCAACGGTGGGGTAGGGCAGGGCTTCCACCCTGGCGATCGCCGCCTGGGTGATGGCATCGGGGCTAAACCACAGGGGGGCCGGGGGCTGGAGGGTACCCCGGGGCGGTTGGCGGTTGGCGGGGTCAAAGTTCCACTGACCGCCGATCGGTTGATCCTCCGCCATCAACACATTAAACCGCTGCCGGCCCTGGCGGTAAAACCGCTCCATCAGCAGGTTGCGCCGTCCCTGGGCCCAGTCCGCAAAGGCTGCGCTGGACCAGAGAAAGTGGTTATTGGCCAGGATGGTGAGGCGGCAGGGGAGGTCTAACCCCCGTAGCCAGGCCATAAAGGGCCGATCCACCGGGTCCATCAGCCGTAATTCGGTAATTCCGTGGGTCTGGAGCCAGTCCCGCAGGGCGACCTCCGTCTGGTCGGCCCGCCGGTAGGTGACGGACCACCCGGCGGTCTCTAATGCTTCGGCAAAATGGCCCATGGCTGACCAGACCAGCACCAGCTTTTGGCGGTGGTAGGGTCGTTCCTGGGCAAACTGGTGGGATTCGATCAAAAGGACGGGGGTGGCGCCGCGATCGCCCGCCACACTGGCCAGGGCCGCCTGCCCCAGCCAGAGTTGATTGCCCAGCACCCAGATGCCAATGGTCATGTGCTAACCGTACCCAGTTCCCGGATTTCGAGACCAATGGGTGCTCCAGTTGTTTCATCTTTGATGAGAATTACCCCATCGCCCAATTCAGTGGCAATTTGATTTTTTCGAGGGAGTTGCCAAAAAATAGTGAGTAGCTCCATTTCAGGTTCGTAGTAGATTTTCACCTGTGCCATAAGGTTTCTCCTTCTTTAATGCGGATGCTGGGGATGGTGTCAAGCAGGGAAAGATAACGGCGTGGGGGATGATCGCTGGCCTAGAGGCGCTGAAAGATAACCCACAGGACGGCGAGTGGCCAACCCCAGGGACTCGGATTCCTTTAGTTTAACCAACTGGGCCGCAAGGGTATCAGCCTGGGTCTGCTAGCCAAGCGGGTGGACTGGCCATCCATTCTTGAAGAGCACGTGGTGCCAAGGGATCCAGCATTTCATCCCGAACCACATCGGGAATGATGATTTGCCCAAACAACTGGGGGAGCAGGTCAATCTTGCCAATCAGCAGCAGATAGTTAATCGGTGAGGTATCGGCAACGACGATCATGGGGTGCTATTGGTAGCCTGTGCCCGAAGTTGGCGGAGGGTTTCACGATCGCCCTCCAAATCTGCCTCATCGTAATGTAAGTCAGCATGATGCTCTTTGAGAAAGGCATCCACAGTCCAGCGAGAGGGGAGCTCTAGAATACGACCGACTTCAGCATGGGTAATTTTCTCGGCTTGGTAAGCTTGTGTCACTAGAGCCTCCAGGATTTCACGCGCCAGGCGATCGCGACTAAAGTGCTGAATTAGATCGTCAGGGAGGTCGATGGTGATTTGCATGATTTAGACTCCATGATGAAGTAATACTGGCGCGCGACCGACGCGCGACGATGAAGCTGCTTTGCTAAATATTCTAGCGGCCATATTCTAGCGGCCATAATTGAGGAGATGAAATAATCAAACTCCGGAGCGGTAATAGGTAAGCCATTCCCAGGCGGCCCAGCGGCGGATGATGGGGTCGTGCTGTTGCAGGTAGTGGAGCCAATCGGGGTGGGGGATGATGCCCTGACAGGTTTTGTATTCGGTGCTATCAAAGCGGTAGAGGGGGCGGCGGCGGTCAAAGTGGCGGTCGGCGATGGCGGGCATGGCCACATCCAGTTGGTTGCCCTTGCCCCGGCTGACGGCCCCCAGGTCGGCTGCGAGGAAGGGGGTGGATCGCAGTGATGAACTCCAGAAAACCTTCAACCATACTGACCGATCGCAATTAACCCGGCTCGTTCCTGTATTCGATCAGGATGATTAAACTGAAAAATCAAAGCAGTAACTCTGCCTTCTGGCGTTTGGGGAAGAATAGTGGCCCCTGAGAGAATGAAGTGAGCTTGCCAGATCTGAGTTCTGGGATGAAAAAAGGGTGTCAATTGGTTGGTTTCTGGATCAATGGAGCCGAGGTCAGTACCTTTGGCACGGTTGCAATAGGGGCAGGCTAGGGCAAGGTTTTCGAGGGTGGTGGTACCACCGTGCTTCTCTGAGATGATATGCTCCATCTCAAAAGCGAGGAGGGTAACGCTTTGAGGAAATCGGCAATATTCACAGCGACTGTCAGCCCGTTCAATAACCTGCTTGCGTAGAGCAGCGGAGACGTAGGTACTCATGAGGCTTGAAGCTTTCTCAGGGCATGGGTTTTTGCTAAACGCACCAAATGCTCTAAGGTTAGGTAGCGTTCTAACTCAGCTTCACCCTTGGCAGAGAGATTGCCTGTCTTGCTTTGAGCTAACAGCTCACTGACCCGTGCCTGGAATTCTGGAGAAGGACGAATGGCAAGAATTTGTTCTGGAGTGGGTTGGCTAGCTAAAAGAAGGATAATGTCTTGCTCGTCGAGAAAATTACCGGATCGTTGTTGGTTCGCTAGCTCTTGCAAACCCAGCTCTAAAACCTGCGGCAGTTGGGCTTGGAATTGGTGAAGTCGTTGAGCGAGGTCGTCGGAGATATCAATAGTGATTTGGGCCATAGTGGTTTAAAGTGTGCCCCGTTGTCTAGACAGTTCGATGTTGGGCCGATCTCGGGGGCGTCGCTACCCCCAGTTCCTTTAGTTTAACCAACCGGGCAGTAACCTGGATCTGACCGTCTGCCCCCTGATGGCTGGGCGGTTCTGCTGGGGAGACAGGGCGTGACAGCCAGTCACCCGGCCAGGGAGTTATAGTGCCAGTCGGTGAGAAAGCCCTGGTTAGGGGCCAGGGTGATCAGGGGGGGAATCTCTGTACCGTCCGCACCAAGGCAGCGTTAGCCTGCGGCAGTAAACGCCAAATTCTCACGACTCTTGAACAAAGTTCATATCTTCTACCCCCAGCCAGAAAAGTAAGACATCTTCAACCTGGGATAGCTGCTCTGAATCCAATTCACCTAATTTTCTCAATAGTTTGGTATGGGGAATGGTGACAAGATTCTGAACATCAAAAGCTCCTGGTTTCAAAAACCTTACTTTCACATCGACCTCAAAACGGGAGCCTCTTGGGCTTGTCGTATGAGGAACCAGCGTTGCCAAAGCTCGATCTTGCATCAGAGCTGGAATGCTAATCACCAGACAGGGCCTAACTTTCGCTACATAACCCAAATCAACCAGCCAAACTTCACCGCGAGCTGGGTTACTCATGGTTCTGACTCTTGTTGATCTAGCTCCAAAAACAGTTCCTCAGCATTCAAGACTAAGTCCTCATCATCCAAGGGTGAGAAATCAAAATGGATGATCCGCTTCAGTATTGCCAGCGCAACCTCAATTTGATCTGAGTCAGGTAACTCATCAAAAGTCTTAAGAATTTCCTGAGTTATAGCAGTCATCACCTCAAACCAGTGCCATATAAATAACCCATATTATACTCAACTAATTTTTCTAGGTTATTAGTACTAAGCTCACCACACTGGCTATTTACCTGTGACCTCACTCTCATGGGGAGGGAATCGAGTTACTGGGGGATGTTGTCTTGACTGCCGCAGGATAGTTTGAAGGAAAGGTGTACCCCGTTAGTTAAAGGACTCCGGTGGAGAGGCTGTGGATAGCCTAGACAGCCTGGTGGAGGAGGGTGGCGGTAGGGTGCAGGGCGCTGTCGAGGATGGGGCTGGATAGGCCCATGGCGCGGAGGACGTGGGAGGGGGCTTCGATGCCTGAGGTGCAGGCGGAGCCGGTGGTGTGATCGAGGCTACTGGCGTTGCCAAAGTCTGTGGGGGAGTGTTCAGATTTACGAAAACTGTAGGTTGGTCCCCTCAGCACCCAAACCAGTTCACACAGAACGATATTGGTGATAAAGCAAGGCTGACTCTGCTGAATGACAGCAGCAGCTTGCCGCCACTGTTGCTCATGGTCGCGGGTGAGGTAGCGAACCAGGATATTGGTATCAAGTCCAATCATTCGCTGCCTCAGAGATGGCTGATTCCATATCCTCGAGGGATGCTGGTCGCATGCCAGGCCGATGGAGGATGCCGGATAGGGTTTCTACGGCGACGTTGAGGGGAAAGATTTTGACCTGACCGGTTTCGTCGATTACAAACTCGACTCGGCTGCCGCTCACCAGCCTGAGGTGCTGCCGAATTTCGTCGGGCAGAGTAATTTGTCCGGTATCGGTGACAGTGGTGCTGAGCATAACTATGACTAAGGTGGCGGCAACTGAGTTATATCAAGATTTTAACCAGTGGCGAGAGGCTCGGTACAGGCAAGATAGGTGGAACTGCTGACAAGCAAGGGTTTTTTATCGTGGAGGCAAGGCCAGAGAGGGTTCTGCTGGGGAGCCAGGGTGTAAGGACCAGTCACCCTGCCAGGGAGCCATAGTGCCAGTCGGTGAGAAAGCCCTGGTTAGCGGCCAGGGTGATCAGGGGGGGCAGGGTTTTCTCGTAGGCGTTGCGGAGATGCTCCAGGTTGAGCAGGTCGTGGGGGTTGGCCAGGTGGAGGTGGTGGAGGTAAGGTTCGACCTGTTTGCTCCACTGGGCGGGGGGTAGGGTGGCGTGGGTGATGGTGAGGCCCTGGTGTTGGAGGCGATGGAAGGAAGCCAGGTGGCGGGGGGCGGGGATTTTGTTGGATTTGGCGGAGTTGACCTCCGGCAGGGTGGGAATCAGGTTCCAGAGTTGGTCGTGGGCGACGAAGGACCAGGGCAGGTAGTGGTCGAGGGAGAAGCCTTGGGGGGGGATGGGTTGGCCTGAGTAGATGCAGTGTAACTGCTGGTGGGTGAGCACCTGGCTCCAGTAGTTGGTTTGGGTTTTGAGGGAATCCCGTTTGCTGGGCATGAAGAGTTTGCTAGCGATCGCAGGGGTGTTGGGGTTGCGTTTTTGCATGTAGGTGAGCCATTCCCAGGCGGCCCATCCCCGCACGATGGCGTAGTGCTGTTTGAGGTAGTCAACCCAGTCGGGGTGGGGGATGATGCCCTGGCAGGTTTTGTATTCGGTGCTATCGAAGCGGTAGAGGGGGCGGCGGCGGTCAAAGTGGCGGTCGGCGATGGCGGGCATGGCCACATCCAGTTGGTTGCCCTTGCCCCGGCTGACCTGCCCTAGGTCGGCGTCGAGGAAGGGGATGATCAGGCGAAAGGGGACGTAGCGGCGCAGGTGGGTGATGGTGTCTGTGAGGTCCTGGCGGGCGATCGCCTGTCTGAGCAGGGTTTTGTCGGGGTCTTTGAATTGGATGATCGGGTCTTCTATGACCAGGGCCAGGGCGTCGAGTTGCTGAGC
>JBEIGU010000190.1:0-6408 GCA_040381765.1 Leptolyngbya sp. | reverse complement strand
TCTAACGAAACTACCCCTATTTAAGACCGCCTTCCCTGAATTTGCCGCCTATCGGATCTATGGCGCCGTTGCCGGCATCGAAATTGATCAAGGGGTAGACCGCCGCGCCTACCAAAAGGGGCTATTTGTGATCAAACCCTCGGGGGATACGGTGACGATTGTTAACGATGAAAACTTCCAGCCCCAAACCTGGTAGCTTTAGAAGCCAGAAATCAGAAGTAGGAATGGAGGCTGGGGCGCAGGGCGGTACACCCGTACAAGAAGGGTGGGCACGGAACTGTGTTTATTTCAGAGACAATATATTTATAAAATTGATTATTGTCTTTTCAAGGGATTGAGTCTAGGGTAGGGATAGGGTCAACCCATCCCCCCATCTTTTGAGGAGGTGTCGTTGTGATTACGATTCGTCCGTCTAACCAGCGAGGATCAGCCAACTTTGGCTGGTTAGATACTCGTCATTCCTTTTCCTTCAGCAATTACTATGACCCCCGACACATGGGTTTTGGGTCGTTGCGGGTGATCAATGAGGACAAAATTAGCCCTGGCCAAGGGTTTGGCACCCATGGCCACCGGGATATGGAAATCGTCACCTACGTGCTACAGGGCGCCCTAGAGCATAGGGATAGTCTGGGCAACGGCTCCATCATCCGCCCCGGGGATGTGCAGCGGATGTCGGCGGGAACGGGAATTATGCACAGCGAGTTCAATGCATCGGAGACTGAGCCAGTGCATTTGCTGCAAATTTGGCTGCTGCCCGCTACCAACGGCATCGATCCGGGCTACGAACAGATCTACATCGACCCTACCGAAAAGCGAGGCCGCCTGCGCCTGATTGGTTCCCAAGATGGCCGCGATGGATCGGTGACAATTCACCAGGATGTAAACCTCTATAGTGCGGTACTGGACAATGGTGACCAGGTCAGCCATACCCTGGCCGAGGACCGAATTGTCTGGCTCCAGGTGGCGCAGGGATCGCTGGAACTTAACGGCCAAGCCCTGACGGCCGGCGATGGGGCGGCAATTCAGGATCTGCAAGATCTCACCCTGGTTAGCCCTGCCCGCGAAACCGAGTTTCTATTGTTTGACATGGCTGCCCACCCCTCTTCGGTCAAACCAGGGTGAAAGGATGAATTGAGGTTCATCGTCTCCACTCCGGCAACCGTGGCTCGGACTACAGATGGGGTATGCTAGGAAAGCAATATATTAACTATTCAGACCGTTAGCCTATTGTCTCCAGGGTAATCTTTTCCCAATGTTTCTCTCAGTGGCTGGTCTCAAGATTCTGGCCCTATGCCCAGGGCAGTATGAGGATTATGTTAGGGGTTCATAGGGGTGTCTAGCTAATAGCCGTCTATTTGAGACTATTTGAGTTTGAGACTATTTGAGAATGAGTTCGGTAGTTTTTGGGAGGGGGTTACCTATGTTTGGACGAAAATCTGCACCGCTATTGACCTATCTGGGACAGCGGACGGAGTTTGAAGGCTTGTTAAACGCTGAAGGGATAGTACGGATCGATGGAATTCTCCATGGCGTAATAAATGTCGCTGGTCGTTTGGAAATTTCCCGGACCGGGTTGATCGAAAGTGAGGCAGTAAATGCCCATCATATGGTGGTTCAGGGGGTGGTAAAAGCAACTAAGATCACCGTCAAGGATAAACTTACCCTGACTCGCACTGCTCGCATCGAAGGAGACATTGTTGCCGGTTCCATAGAGATCGAATCCGGTGCCTACTATACGGGATACATTCAAACCCACGAAACTGATTCGACTTCCCTCCCGCACTCCCGTCCTGTGGCGGAACTCTATGGTAGTACCGACGGCTAATCGCGGACTAGCCAGGCCGCCAATAGTGACACCATAATCAGTAGAACCCCGGGGATGATTGATAGGCCCAGGGTGCCCAGGTGGGCAAGCAGCATGATTCCACTGAAGACAACCTGCACAGCCACTACGGCCAGGGTAAGAAGTATAATGGTTACCATACAACAGGCCGTACCCCTAGGGGGCACAGGTAGATTATTGTTTCTCTCAAGATTTAATTCTACACTACCAGTTTCAGTAAATCACAAGCCCTACTTTGGGTTCTGACTTTCCCCAGCCTTAGCTACACCCAAAACCCCTCTCCCAAGCCTGGAAAAGGGGCTGAGGGTCAGGGAATTTTGTGGTCTACTAAGTCTGGCTAGCCATGAAGGGGGTCAATTTCCTTCGCCAGTCTGTGTTTCTTCCAGGTACCAGCCATGCTGATCGATCGCGGCCTAGGGGCAATAGGGCTCATCCTTCTGGGGACAGTGCCGGGTTTAACGGTGCTGGCACAAGCATCAAACTTTGGTGAGATGGTGATCTCCCAGGCCCAGCCCCAGGCCATGGCGAGCGGATCCACAGCAGGACTTTGGGCCTTGACCAACCTGGCCCGCCGCGATCGCTATGGCAACGTCTGTACAGGTTTTGCCGATGTTAACCCCGATCATACCCTCATCCTCCAGGATGACTTTGATCAGTTGACCCTCCAGGTTGATAGCGGCGGTAACGACACCACCCTGCTGGTGCAAGGTCCAACCCCAGAGATAATTCGTTGCGGCGAAGACAGCGATCGCCGCAACCGCGATGCCCACATTTCCGACACCGGCTGGTTGGCCGGCACGTATCAAATTTGGGTAGGGGCCCATCACCAGGGGCAACGCCACAGCTACTCCCTCACCGTGGGGCCCTAGCCATGCCAACCCTACCCCTCTCACGCTAGGATAGGAATGCCATTTGACCTCCGATAAACCGTGCTTAAAACTTTGATCGCAGACTTTCGAATCGTGTTCGATCGCGATCCGGCGGCTCGTCACTGGTTAGAGGTGCTGACCTGCTACCCTGGTTTCCATGCTCTGGTCATCCACCGCTTTAGCCACTGGCTCTGGCATCTAGGCCTACCCCTGGTGCCCCGCCTTCTCTCCCACCTGGCCAGGATGCTAACCGGTGTGGAAATTCACCCTGGAGCCACCATTGGCTCAGGGGTGTTTGTCGATCATGGCATGGGGGTGGTGATTGGAGAAACCGCCATTATCGGTAACTACGCCCTGATTTATCAAGGTGTCACCCTGGGGGGCACCGGTAAAGAGACCGGTAAACGCCACCCCACCCTGGGGGACAACGTGGTGGTGGGGGCCGGGGCCAAGGTGCTGGGCAATATTCAAATTGGCCACAATGTCCGCATTGGGGCCGGATCAGTGGTGCTGCGGGAGGTGCCCTCCGATTGCACCGTGGTGGGGGTACCGGGCCGGGTGGTCTATCGCCCCAGCGATCGCCCAGAACCCCTGGACCATGGCCGTCTACCGGATTCGGAGGCGCAGGTGATTCGGGCCCTGGTGGATCGGATTGAGGCCCTGGAGCAACAGGTCAGTAGCCTGTCCCAGTCCCAACCCCAACTGGTGGGGGCGATCCTGGAGCGTTCCTCCCCAGCCCAATGCCGTGTGGGCGATCGAGCGATCGAAGAGTTTTTTAACGGTACGGGTATTTAGTATGGCTTGATTGGATGGCCAGCCAGGGGATTTAGTGTGTCAGGGGTCAGAATTCAGTAGTCAGGACGGGCGGCCAGACCCTGGGCAGCTATTATGGCCTACTGGCCAGGGTCGGTAGTGCCATGGCCAGCACAAAGAAGGCCAACTGGGTGGCCACAATGCTGGGGCCAGAGGGTAGGTTGAAGGCGGCGGAGACCCCTATGCCTAGCACCGCACTTAGTGCCCCCAGCCCCGCTGATCGCACCACGTAGCTGGTGAAGGTGCGACTCAGTAGCCGGGCAGCACAGGCCGGAATCACCACAAAGGCACTGACTAACAATACCCCGATCGCCTTAATGGAAACCGCCACCACCAGGGCTAGCAACACAATAAAGGTGGTGCGATGGGGGGTCACCGCTACCCCCCTGGCGATCGCCAGGGGTTCGTGCAGGGTGAGAAGGATCTGGGTGCGCAGGGTTAGACCGATGAATAGGGTACAAACTAGCAATAACACCCCGCTGGCTAACAGATCCCCTGGGCCGATGGCCAAAATATCCCCAAACAATAGGGTATTTAGCCCCCCCTTATACTGGCCAACAAAGCTAAGAATGATGATGGAAATGGCCAGGGAGGAGGAATAGATCACATTGAGTAGGGCATCAGTCCACAGGCGGGTGTGGGTTAACAGATAGGTGACCCCCAGGGCAAAGAGAACGGCGAAGGGTAACACCACCACCGAGGGGTTCAGGCCCAGGAGTACACCGAGGCTAATTCCCAGCAGGGCTGAATGGCCCAGGGCGTCACTGAAGAAGGATAACTGACGGAGGATGGTGAAACTGCCCAGCATGCCCCCCATTACCCCGGTGAGCACCCCCCCCAGCAGGGCCCGCTGCATAAAGGGCAGTTGAAATAGTTCGATCAGGCGGGTGAGTTCAGTAGCCATAGGGGGCGGGCTAGTGGTGGTGGTGATAGGGCACAAATTCAGACCCGTAGGCGGCGGAGAGGTTATTGGGGGAGAGGGCGATCGCCGGACTACCCTGACAGAGGAGTGTACGGTTGAGGCAAAGGACGCGATCGCAGTGGCGCCGCACCATCTCCAGGTCGTGGGAAATTTGTAAAATCGTCCACCCCTGCTCCTGCTTGAGACGGTACAGCAGTTGGTAAAACCCCGACTCTCCCCGGGCATCCAGCCCCGTCGGCGCCTCATCCAAAATAAGCAGGCGGCGGGGCCGCACCAGGCAGTAGGCCAGCAACACCCGCTTGGTTTCTCCTCCCGACAGGCCGCTGAGGGGTTGCAGGCGGAGGTGGGCCCCCTCCACCTGGGCCAGGGCCTCCTGAACCGCCTGGCGACGACGGCGATAGTGGGCCCAGGGCAGCTGTAACCCCAACCGATCCCAGCCCAGACCCACCAGTTCCTCCACCGTCATGGGAAGGCGGCGATCAAAGGGAAAGTGCTGGGGTAAGTAGGCAATCTGCTGTCGCACCTCTGGGCTCAGCACCCCCCGACGGGAGAGGGGTTTGCCCAGGATGACAATCTTCCCCGATTGCCGTGGCAAAATACCCAAAATCGCCTGCACCAGGGTACTTTTCCCGGCCCCATTGGGACCCACCAGGGCCGTATCGGTGCCGGCCTCCAGGGTCAGGGAGACATCCTCCACCGCCCGATGGGTTCCCCGGTAAACCGTCAGCCCCTCAACCGATAAAACCGTTTCTGGCAAGGTAGCCTCCTAAAATTTGAGGGGCCGACCGAGGGCGATCGCCGACACCGGCCACCAAGAAGATTGGGGGCGCCAGGGGGTAAACAGAGGCGGAGGGGCAAGGCGATGCCACAGCAGGTCATGAGAATGATTATCGTTGACCTATTGTACAGTATGCAGCCGGAAACGGCATTGGGTAGGTCCCGCACCCATAACCCAGGCATGGGCAAGGGGGCGGGCTAAGCTACCCCCTCCGGCTCTGGGTTGGGTCCTTCGCTAAGGCTGCTAGTCTGCCCTGGTTGACGGTTGCAGCATAGGGCGCTGAGTCAGGGGCAAGGTCGAGGTTCACCTCAGGTGGCGGGCAGGGCGATGGAGGATTTAGCAGGAAAGAGGGCCTGTGGAAAAGTGTTCAACAACCCCTTGATCGAGGAAGTTCGCCTGGTCTAGGTCAGTGATCTCGGTGCCGAACCGGTCATTGGTATAGCGGATTTCAATCGGGTGAAATGCGATGTGATCGCCGCCTCAGCCCGCTTATCAAGGGGGGGGGTACAGCGTGAAACTCCAACAGCCAAGCGCTAGGGAGTAGGACTGAGCAATTGGGTATCTCGCTCTATCGAAAACCGCTATATATCAAGAGAATAATGAGGTAACAGCCCCGAAACTAGAGTACCGACAGAGGGATCAGACGGGGCTGGAGACGCAGTTAGGAGGTCTCTAGAGTTAAAGATAGCTGATTTTTTGCAGCTCAAGCCTTGCCTTAACAACTTCTTAAGACTAGCTTTACAGCGGATTCCACTCGGGTGAAGTGCGTTGCGACGATCCCCCCGTCTCCCTTGCCAAGGGGGGTACAGTGTGAAACTTAGACAGTCGGTACTGGGGGGATTTAGAACTCAGCAATTGGGTATCTCGCTCTACCGAAAACCGCTTTAGTCTATTAATTTTCATGGGGGACCGCAGGCCCCAGCTAACCCAGAAAAATCAGCCTCTCCTGAGTGACCCTGCCTCCAGGTTTTTCAACCCCAACCCTGAGGCCGCAAAGCAGGAGAGGTTTGCGTAAAGCTACGGGGGGGGTGAAGTTCATATCTGACTCTAGTTTGGACTAACTGTTATCCAGCGTTGCCCAACTGGATAGCATGAAAAACTTGCTCAACCCCTCATCGGGGTTAAACCAAAGGGATTGGCTGTAAATATCCTCGAACCTAAGCTGCCGTTGGATTCGAGTGAC
>JBEIGU010000189.1:0-6516 GCA_040381765.1 Leptolyngbya sp. | reverse complement strand
CTTCTGGTAGCTGATCGCAAAATTGTCATGGCTCAGCCCTGGACCCGTAGGATGGGCAAAGCGAAGCGTGCCCATCGGTTGTCGAGTTCTGGGAACGGAGGGAGAGTGATCAGGAGAGGCAACGGGCGCAAGGCCCAGGGAGTGGGGAGTAGGCAGTGGGGTGGATGGAAAGGAGGATTAACGGGTTGGAAAGCGGGACTGTTCGGATTTTTGTGTAAACGGGGATTTAGTATTGCTTGAGGAGGGGGCCAGCTATGCCATTGGCCCAAAAGAAAAGACACCCCTGGCCAAGACCGTCCGGACCTGCCAGCAGTCACTACGCGTGGAACCGGCGCTATGGACCTTTGTCGCGGTAGCGGGGGTGGAACCCACCAATAAGATCGCTGAGCGCTCTCTGCGCCCCGCGGTGATTTGGAAGCACATCAGCTTTGGGGCTGAGTCGCAGGCGGGTAGTGAGTTTGTGGCGCGGATGTTGACTACAGTCACGTCGCTAACGATGCAGCAGCGCGATGTTCTTGACTTTCTAACTTAAACCTATCGAGCGGCTCGCTTCGGGCAGGTATCCCCTCCGTTGCTGCCTTTGCCAAGGGCTGAGGCTGAAACCCTACTCTCTTCGTAACCCTCTGAAAACTTACCAAATCTTTCAATGTAAAACTTTAAATTATCTCGAATTTCTAAGTAGACTCGCTGCAGAAGCAAACGCAAAAATTCCAGCAATAATGTAAACTAGCTGAATACCTAAAGGCTGTAAGGCAGTTTTGCCAACCATCAAAACAAAACCTGTTATTAAAGCTGAAATACCTGAAGAAATGGCAATAACTAGTGCCTGAAAACCAAAGTAAGTCCCACCACGTTGCTGTCCAGTTCGTTGCGTACTTTTATCAATAATTTCTGCCAAGATAGCATTTGGCAAAACAAAAAGGCCAGCACAAGATATGCCAAAGGATAATATTAATAATAAGCTGACTGTCAGTTGATCCTTAAGCCACAGAGGCCAAATGGCTCCTGCGCAAAGGTTAATTCCGGCCAAAATTAAAAACCGACTTAGAACTTTTTTCTTTCCATATTTAGCAACCAACCTAGGAATGAGTATAATACCCATGCAGGCACCAATCAAAATAAATCCATTAACTACAGCCGCAAATCCTAACTCTTTCTCCAACAGACCTACAACAAAATAGCTATTGCACAGATAAAAAATATTAATTGCAATCCACATAAATATTTGACTGATTACGAAGATTCTGAAATCAAGATCTTCAATAACTACCGAAAACATTTTCCTAAACCCCACTTCCCCGCTCAGAGCAGGTTCAAAAACTACCTTAGGCTCCTCTATACCTAATGGAAAAAGCAAACACAGGCTTGCTGTTCCTCCCATGCAAAGTGCCATTTGTGAAAACCCAAACTTTTGGATTAGTAAGGGGGATATCACTAAACCTGCGGCATTGCCAAAGAGATTAGCTACTGCAACTAACATTGAGAGTCTCACTCGCTGAGCATCACTATCAGTAATTTCGGCAATTAGTGATAGGTAGGGGGTCATGTAACCAGTGAAAGCTAGGAAAAAGATGATAAGTACTATCATCAAATAAATAGCATTCCAAAGACTATTACTAGGAACAGGGGGAATATATACCAGGAAAAAACCTATAAATAATGGGAAAATAGCTAATGCCATGTAAGGCTTACGGCGTCCCCATTTACTTTGAGTATGATCTGATAAATGACCAACATAAACACTGGCTATAGGATTAAAAAAACGCCCTACCAAAGCCGCAATTCCCACTAGAGCAGTGGGGGCAAGTACGGGGAAACCTTGAGGATTTGGAAAACCAGGATCATATCGATAGACATGAGTGGAAAGCAGAGCACTGTAGATTAGCGCATAGCCAAAAGCGCCAAAAGTGTAAAGAGATAAATGACTTATGATACTACGAAAGTTTTGTTTTTCAACCTTGGATAGTGAAGAAGTATCGTACGGTTCTACGTCTGGATTGGTGTCCATAAAATTTTTGAAGCAATGCTTTTCAGTTGAGTTGGTAATTCTCAAAAATGTTACTCAAATCAGATTTAATTTGTTCTGGAGTCAGGCCAAAAATGTCCATATTCATATTCTCGTGTTTGCGGCGATAGTGCTTTTGCTTTTCAAGCTGCTCTTTTACTGCTGCTTGTAAAGTTACATCGGGAGACTGGTCGATGAACTTCATGATATCCGACATAGCTAAATCTAGTTGTGATGTTAGTTTTTCATAAGGTAAAATCATAATTTTTTCATGAGAGATATCATGACTTTGGTAAACCTCTTCAAAATACTGATAAAGCTCTATGTCATAGCGATACCGGCGATCGAAGTACTGCTTGATTAATTTTGGGGAAAGCTTATCCAGCTTAAACAGATAGACAAGAGATTTATAGTCAAGTGACAAGTGAGAGGGAATGGTATCGAGGGGGGAGCGAATTAAATAAATAAATTTTGCGTCTGGGAAAGTTTCAGCCAGAGTTTTAATCCGATGAGTTGAGTAATGTCCATGAATGATAGGACGCAAACATCCTGTGTAAAATGCATGTCGCTGTAAACATCCTTTGAAGAATTCCATGGATTTCTGCCTATGAGAAATAGGTTGTTGATCATGCAATCGCACTTCAGAATGCTCTTGATTATGAAATCCAAGTGGGGTCAACAGGAATGCAAACTGGGTGTCTAGCTGATGAAGAAAAAGAAACTCTTCATGCTCAACCTTATCAAGGTGAAAATCATGACCACTTTCTTCAGGTAAAATGACGGTTTTCTGTTTCTTCTTAAGCTGTTGAATGACCGGAGACACTAAAACTCGAGCAGTAAGGGCTGGGAATATTAGCTGCCATGCTTCGAAGGAGGAAAGCTCATCCGATTTCGACAGAAGTCGGTGGAGAAAACTGGTGCCGCTTCTGGGATGGCCAATAATGAAAACTGGCTCTTTTACCTGAAATTGTCGATATCTAGGGAAGAAAACATTATCTAATAAGAGAGTGGTCTTGGTGAATCCCTGAAATATAGGAAATGCAATCAGCCAAAACAAAAACACAAAGCTGAAACCAAAAACTTGCCAAGCTGTAATCAAAATATGGCGGTAGATCGATAACATTATGGAATCCTTCCGTAGAACGCAAAGATGGCTAAGGGTAAAACTTTTAAGGTTTTCAAACTGGATAGTCTGGCTTAAGTGCTATGGTTTCATGGCGACCTGTTGACCACTACTAGGAGCCTTAGTAAAGTTAATTGTTTTTCTTGGTACTAGCCCAGCTTGTTTCTGCCAATCCGAGATTTCATCAAATGACCAATTACCGGCAGCACTGGTCAGAGAAAAGAACAGGTCGATAAAGCTCCCAAGTTGGCCATCTTCTTTAGATGGTATGACAGCTTTCTGAATTATTAGATAGCCTCCAGAGCGGAGGGCAAGAGCAAATTTCTTAAAGAGCTTTAAGTTAGTAGGAACGTCGAAATGGTGTATTAAGTTTGAAACAAAAATTATATCAAAGCGGTTTGTTCCTAGGTCAACTGTGAGGATATTTCCGAAATCATAGTCAATACGATCTGCTACAGCATTCTCATTATTTATGTTCTTGATGAATTCGATAGATTCTGGTAGATCAAAAATGGTAGCGTGTAAGCCTGGGTGTTTCTTACATAGAGCAACAGAATAAATATCATGGCCGCCGCCAACGTCTAGCATGTGTCGGGCCTTGGGCGGAATAGGAGTTTTGGAGATAACGTCTGAAACCGTCAAACTGGCAAACGACCTCATGCCAGCGTGATACAAGCTCCTCTGCTCATAACTCATCAGTTCATGGGTGCAAATTGCCTTGCCAGTACGGATATATTCATCTAAGTGATTCAGCCACTCCCAAGTTAAAATACGGCTACAAATGAAGTCATAGAGGCTAACTTCACGGTCTCTGAGAAGCCATTTTTCAGACGTAGAAGATAACTGATACTTTTCGCCAGAAAAAATTAAGTATCCTGAGTTAACCAGTGCCAGCAACAATTTCTCAAGAGCTAAGGGGTTGAGTTGACAAATTGTGGCAATTTCCTCAAGGGTTTTAGCTGTATTTTTTAGAGCTTCAAAAATTCCCAAACGAGTACCCGTCATAACTGACTTTGCCAAGATAAGACTCGCCTGTACCTCAATGGAAGGAACTGGTACATGTCCTGTTTTCAGGGCTCCTTGCTCAATAAAATTTTCGGGAATTGCTCCAATTTTCATGATCAGTCCTTAAGGTATATTTTGGTTTGCGAGAAAAAATGTTTGGCTTTCAAAATAAAATAACCATAGCCCTGTTGAGCCTGAAGTCGAAACAGATAAGAACTAGATGAAAGGTGATAAATAATTAATATCCATCGAGCTTTTAGATACCCCATCTAGCATCCGAAAATAAACGGTAAAAACCGAGGTCGTTGGTCAAAGACTTTGGCATAGTTGGTCTCTGTAAAAAGGGCCTGTTCTTCTGCCTGAATTCGTCTTGCCATCAGCAGGGAATTAGCCAGAGTGAACAGGATGGCTGTTAAATAAGCGCTATGAATAAGCGGCAGCATGGTGATTTCGAGGAACACTCCCAGCCAGTTGGGATGGCGGATATAGCGGTAAACTCCTTCAGTGACCACGGGTCTGCCAGGCACTGTGACGATTGGCAAAGTCCACCGTTGGCCTAGGGCTTGCATAGATAGATAGCGGAGTCCTTGGCCCGTGACTGTAGCTAAAATTGCAGCGGCAGCCAAAGTTGGAACAAAAGGGCGGCTCAAAACCCAGGTTTCCACCACCATGGCAATAAACCAGCTGATTTGCAGAGTTTTAACCATCCAGAGGGAGTTAGAACTGTGTTCTTTACCCCCCTCCGCCAGAAGCAGAGCTATATGGCGCTTACTAATGCGTAGTTCCAGCAGTCTCTGAATCACTACTGCGATCACAATTCCGGTAAAAACAATACGAGTCAGCATAGCAAAACTCCAGTGAGTGATCACCAACGCAACAGAATGACTTCCTGAGAAAAGCCGGGTCCCATGGCAATCAGCAGGCCGTAGCTACCTGGTATCGGTGGTTCCTGTTTCAAAGTTTCAGCCAGCATGTGCAGCACGGTGCCAGATGAGATATTGCCGATGGCTTTAAGGGTGTCGCGACTGAGTTGTAGAGTATCTTCAGACAGTGAAAACTCTTCTTCAATGGCTTCAATTACCTTTGGTCCACCGGGATGAACAATCCATTTAGCAATTTTATCGGTGGTAAGTTTGTAATCTGCTAGCAGGGGATCAATGGCTTTACGTAAACCCATTCTCACAAATTCGCCCACCTGCGGTCTAAGAATATTGCGGAAACCAGTGTCAACAATAGACATACCCATCAAGTCAATAGTGTTGGGTAGCCACACTGAACGGGTCTCGACAATCTGGGGTTGCCCCACCTGGGCCAAAGGATGCTGGGAGCCTACTGCCAAAACAGCGCCAGCGCCATCCCCAAATAAAGCTGCGGTGACAATGGTCATCAAAATATCACCTCGCTGTGATGGGTCATCCGGGAGCCGTTTGACCATGCTGTATAAGTCTCGCTGCAGCGACCCCTGCCACAACGCTGATGACAGTTCCACTGCGAACAGTAGGGCTGAATCACAGGGGTGGCCTTTAAGGTAATCTGCCACTCGAGAAAGCCCTGCTGCTCCGCCCATGCAACCGAACCCAAATAGTGGATTGCGTTTGATGTGGGGGGAAAGGGGAACCTCGTTCATCAACCTAGCGTCTAAAGATGGGACAGCAGCGGTGAGGGTTGTAGATGTGATTTGGGAGATTTCCTGGGTATTGATATCAATATCTGCTAGTAACTTGTCGATGGTGGTAGCAGCTAAATTTACTGAGGCTTTAATGGTCGCTTCAACGGTTTGTCCAGGACCTAGTGGTTCATAAAATCCATCCAGGGGAAAAGTGAAGTAACGACCATCAATCTGTACATTTTTGAAAAAACGGTCAATCGCGTCTAAATCAAAGTCCAATTCAGCCATGAGAAAGTATTTGCGCAAAGCCCCGGCTAGAACTTCCTGGGGATAATACTGCTTGGGGAAATTACTAGTGGCAGCAACAATATTAACCATTTGTCTAAGCCCTCATCTAAGGTTAAAGATTTTCAAGATTGATATAACGGTTCTTGCTCTGATGAAGTACAGGTGCATTGTCCAAAGCTATTAGCTGAAAGAATCTTATCATTTTAAATGTATCTCATGTAATGATTCACTCCCCCCCCCCGGCTAAACCGCTACAATCCCTGATCCCTCGTTCGAATGAGGGGGGAATGTGAACGGTTACTATCTCATAGAATCAGAAACCGCTATAGACTATATTTTTCTCATATTCAAAAGAAAATTTGGCTCTTCCGGTCTGACCATGCGACTTTAAAGCTCGAGAAGCTTAAACCCCCATCATACCAATGCTTACAAGCCTTAAGTCCTGCAAAAAGAACTCTAAAGACTTATTTTTTCGCTAAAAGCCTT
>JBEIGU010000188.1:0-6584 GCA_040381765.1 Leptolyngbya sp. | reverse complement strand
TGCGATTCGCTACGGTTTTTGGCCTCGTTACTCAAGTCGTCGCCAACACTGGGACGTTGATACTGAGCGTCTGTTGCAGTTGACTCATCGGGGGCCAAGTCACTGCCTACTGGTAGGCCTCATGAATAATGCAGGCTAGGGGGCTGGAGGCGGGCAAGGCGGTGGCGGACACGATTTACCTCAACGGCGAGGTGATCACCCTCGACGATGCCCAACCCACCGCCGAGGCGGTGGCGGTGAAGGAGGGTAAAATTTTAGCGGTGGGGCGTCGTGATCAGGTCCAATCCCTGGCCGGTCCTGGCACCCAGGTGATTGATTTAGGGGGCAAAACCATGGCACCCGGGTTCGTTGACGGCCATGGCCATGTGGTGGCCCAGGGGGTGGCGGCGGTGATGGCTAACCTGCTGCCTCCCCCCGACGGCCTGGTAGACACCATTGCCAAGCTCCAGGACACCCTCCGGGCCTGGAGCCGCACCCCCCTTTCCCAATCCCTGGGGTTAATCGTGGGGATGGGCTACGATGACTCCCAACTGGTGGAGCAGCGCCATCCCACCCGCCAGGAGTTGGATGCGGTGGCCACCGATCTGCCGGTGGTGGTTGCCCACCAGTCTGGTCACCTGGGATCCTACAATAGCAAGGCCCTGGCCATGCTGGGGATTACCGCCGACACCCCTAACCCCCAGGGGGGGGTGATTCAGCGCCAACCCGGCAGTCAGGAACCCAATGGGGTGATGGAGGAAGCGGCCCACGCCGATGCCTATGGCCGGATTCTAGCGATGACGGTGAAACTGGGACCGGAGCAAGCCTCTGAGGTGGTCAGCCTGTTAGAACGGGGGGTGGCTACCTACGCCAGCTTTGGGTTTACCACCTGTCAGGAGGGGCTGGGCAACCAAGCCTTCCTCGACCTACTGCAACTGGCGGCGGTGGAGGACCGGCTGCAGGCGGATGTGCCCCTATACCTAGGGTATGGCCCCAACGCCCCCCTGGTCCACCAGGTGGATTGGCCCCAGGACAGTTACCGGGGCCACCTGCGGCTGGCGGGCACCAAAGTGGTGCTGGATGGATCGCCCCAGGGACGCACCGCCTGGTTAAGCCAGCCCTATTACCAGCCTCCCCAGGGCCAACCGGCTGACTACGCCGGCTATGCCATTTTCACCGACGACCAGGTGCGGGAACGGGTGGAGATCAGTTTTAAACAGAACACCCAGTTAATTTGCCACTGCAATGGTGATGCGGCGGCGGATCAGTATATTCGGGTGATTCGGGAGATGACTGAAAAGTACGGACCGGGCGATCGCCGACCGGTGATGATCCACGCCCAAACCGTCCGGGAGGACCAACTGGATGCCATGGCGGAGTTGGGCATCATCCCCTCCTTCTTCCCCGCCCACGTTTTCTACTGGGGTGACTGGCACCGTGACGTTACCCTGGGGCTGGAGCGAGCTGCCCGCATCTCCCCCGGGAGATCGGCCCGCCAGCGCAACATGGTTTTAACTATCCACAATGATGCTCCGGTGGTGTTACCCAGTGCCATGCGACTGTTGTGGGCGGCGGTTAACCGCCGCACCCGCCGTAACCAAGTTCTGGGAGCAGACCAGGCCCTGACCCCCCTGGAGGGGTTAAAGGCCCTCACCCTCTGGGGCGCCTACCAGCACTTTGAGGAACACCTGAAGGGGTCCATCGAGGTGGGTAAGCTGGCGGACTTTGCCATTCTCTCCGCCAACCCCACCACCGTTGACCCCATGACCATTCGGGATATCCAGGTACTGGAGACCATCAAGGAGGGTAAAACTATTTACCGGGCCCCACGGGTGTAGAAATCAGTAATCAGAAAGCCAAGAGAAGTGGGTGTATTTACGCCACCGAGTACTAGGGTTCTCAGGAGGGATACTATGCCCCCAGGGGCCCTTTGGGGAAATACCGCAGTTGTCGATTTTGATTCGCCTGCCACAGTTCCCCACTTAGCACATCCAAACAGCTCAGCCACTGACCTTCACAGGCGGCGGTGTCGAGACAGATGGCATGGCCCAGGTTGAGGGGCAAGCCGTTACGTTGGGGGGTGTGGCCACAGATCAAAACCTTACCAGACATGTGGGGGGCAGGGTGATTGAACTTTTCATAGAACAGGCCCTGGGGGGTCTGGTCCGCCATGGGTCGGTCCGCCAGGGGGGTGGCATGGACAAAAATATACTGCTCAGTCTCCAGCCAATCTCGACAGTGGTAGCCAACAAACCGCCAGTGGGCCTCGGGAATATTCTCCAGTCCCCCGGGACCATGGGCGGAGCTGTAGGAATTCAGGGTATGGGCATCCAGGAGCAACTCCCCCTGGGTTCGGGGTTGCTGCAACTGGCCGGCGGTCAGCAGTTTGAGTTCGTGGTTACCCTTCAGGGGAATTAAAAGGTCCTGATCAAAGAGCTGGATTAATCGGTCCAGGGTGGCCCGACTGTCGGGGCCCTTATTCACGTAGTCCCCCAAACTCACCAATTGATCGCCCTTCTGGAGATTCAGGGCGCTGAGTAGGGTCTCCAGGGCGGTGACACAACCATGAATATCGCCAAGGGCTAAAAGACGCATAGCACCCCCCTGATAATATGACCTTGGCTAGAACGTCGAAGACAGGGTTGGTCGGTCAAAACCATGCCAGGGCATTGTTCTGGCTTGCCGATCCCCTGGTCGGTGGCTAGGGCCATAGAAACTAGGGAGCTTTTGGATCCTGTCGTCGCCCCCGGGTCTGCAGACAGGTAAGCATCTGCTGCCGCACTCGACGGGCCCAGTCATCGAAGTCCAGGTAGCTATCCCCCACTTGGCGAGGAAAGTAGGCGGAGATAGCCTCGTCGTGGATCACCATAGCTGTTCTCCCTGGCCCAGTTGACGGCAATTGATAGCTGACTGACTTAATGAAGCCCAGAACATTGGCCCAGCCCGTGGACCTTAGTCTGTAGTAGACGGGGCTGCAGTCCCTACCCATCCGAACTGGCGACTGCTCTAACTACTTTAATTATGAAAAACTTAGCCAGGCAGTGGGTTTAAGGTTAGTTTAATGACTGATTAAAGTTGCCGGTTGTCCACAGGGCTGGTGGTCAGGAGTGCCACTCCCCCATCTCCCCTTGCAGTCCCCTGAAGGATGCCATAACACTAGAACCCCAGGTCAGACCGGGCCGCCTCCGCTGCCCTGAAGACCACCTCATCGGGCATCTCCTGCCAGGCGGTTTGTCCCACCTGGCGGTAGAAGTGGCTGTCATAGGGGCGAGTCCGCACCACCACTGGCATGGGCACGGCGTGGCCCAACACCAGGGCCTGTTGTTTTGAATCCAGCTTGGCCAGCACCGATCGCAGGCTTTGGCCCCCCGCCACCCCGGTAAAGATGGCGTCGATGTCCTTGTCGTCGTTGAGTAGGGCGGTGATGCGGGTGCCAATCTGGGACATCACCTCGTTATCAATACCGGAGGGGCGTTGATCCACCACCAGCAGGGTGACAAAGTACTTGCGCATTTCCCGGGCAATGGTGCCAAAGATGGTCTGGCGGGCAGTGGCGGGGTCAAGGAAGCGGTGGGCCTCTTCGATGGTGATCATCAATTGCCGGGGCCGGTCCAGGGGGTTTTTGGTTTGCAAAAAGCGATCGGCCTTGTGCACGTAGCTAGCGTGAATGCGGCGGGCAATCACATTGGTGGCCAGCATATAGGCCAGCATGGTGGACTGGGAGCCAAACTCGATCACCACATGGTTACCGCCATCCAGGGCCGCCAGGATCTTAGCCAGGTAGTTGGTCTGGCCGGAGGAGCGCAGGTACTTGAGGTCGGTCAGTCGGGTGAGCTTGCGCTGCAGGGCCATAATCGACGACTTGCTGCCCATTTTAGTCTCACAAAACTCCTGGATCTCCTCGTTGTTGAGGGTGAGCAGGCGGTTAATCCAGCCCTTACCAAACTCATTGCGTAGAATGATGGCGTTCTCCAGACTGGCCTCAGATAGGTTAAGTTCCCCCCGCACCAGGGCCAGATCCTCCACCTCGATCTGGTCAAAGCTGATGAATAGATCCTGACTATCGCTCACCCCCCGCCGCTGGGTAGACTCGGGATCGAGGCTAAAGATCTGCACCTGGCCTGGGAATAGCTGGCGCAGCCCCTTCACCGTGCTGAAGTGCTTGCCCTCCTGCACCGCCTCCCAACCGTACTCGGAATGCATGTCAAAGATCAGGTTGACGGCGGCCTGGCGTTGAATGATACCGGCCAGCAACAGTCGGGTCAGGAAGGATTTGCCGGTGCCGGATTTGCCAAAGATGCCGTTGCTGCGTTCCACAAATCGATCCAGATCGAGGCAGACCGGCACCGCCATGTCAATGGGCTGACCAATGGCAAAGTTGCGCCGGTGGGGGTCATCTTCCCAGCCAAAGATGATGCGGAAATCGCGATCGCTGGCTTCGTAGACCTGGCTAAAGTGGGCCGGGATGGTTTTCACCGGTAGCAACTCCACCTCGGCATTGCTCTGGGCCTCGAGGCTAGCGTAGCGGCTAGACCGCTCTGATCGCGGGCCCTGGGGATCGGGGGCTGGATCCGTGGCCTCCACTTCGGTAAACATCAGCATCGGCGTCAGGGCCAGGGTGCCGTAGGTGCCGGTCCCCGCCAGCACCGCCTGCAGAAATTGGTGGTCAGGGGCGGGGGGGTGGGCCAGAATACGGGGGCTGCCGGTGCCCAGGGCCACATCGGTGAGCATACAGAAGAACTGCGATCGCTGGCCCCGCACCACCAGGAACTTACCCACCCGCATAGTCTCTACGGACACATCGGCGTGGAGGCGAATTTCCAATCCCTGGCTGAGGGATCCTTGAATTACCGAACCCAAGGGGTGATTGTTAACCATGGCTAGCCTGACCTGGAGGGAGGGGGCAGAGGGTTAGCTCCGACTATACAGGGCTATGCTAGCCTAGTTTGGCATTTCTTCAATACATTTGTGCTAGCCCTAGCCATCCTACCCATCTCCCAGTCCATACCAAACCCTCGGCTGATGGGATAACCCTGGTTCTGGGCCTGGGGGCGGCCCCAGACCGTTCCGGTAGGTGCTTGGCTTGTCATTAAAACCATCAAGCCCCCTGCGCCGATAGCGGAGGGGGCTTGATGGAAACACCAATTATTTTCTGACTACCCTAATTTGGGTGACAGAGGCTCCAGAGAGCTTACTTTTCTAGGATCACCTTGGCCGCCATACCAGCTCCCCGGTGGGGAGCGCAGAAATAGGTATAGGTGCCGGCGGGCATATCCTCAGTAAAGGTGGTGGAATACTTTTGTCCAGCCGTAAAGGTTAGCTCGGTGTGGGAAATGGCATCGGCCAGGGCCTTGTCCGCAGGGCTTTTAGGCTCAAACACCACGTTATGGGGAGCCATCTTGTTGTTCACCCAGGTGACCGTGTCTCCGGGTTTTACGGTAACGGTGTCGGGCTCAAATTTCAGTAAACCGGCATCACTGCCCATTTTAATGTCGTAGTTGGTGGCGGAGGCTGGCGCTGAAACCAGGGTCAAGGTCCCCACCAGTAGTAGAACAGACAGAAGGGCAATACCCAAGCGTTGGGCCACACGAATCAAATGTTTCATAAATACCTCTCAAGGCTTACTGTCGTTAACTCAAAATAGGGAGTGAATTCAGGGTTAGGATGGCCCGAAGTACCATATCCGGTAGGTTGGCCAACCCCCTGATCACCCGTCAGCCCACTATACTGGGCCCTATACTGGCGGCGCTGAGAAGCGAGTTTTGCCCGTTCCCCACATATCACCAATCACCTTAGGTTGTAACAGAATGTGACCGGAAATGGCTACTAGATCTTCTTCGGTAAGACTCCGCATTTTAGGGAAGATATCCGCACTCTTTTTGCTGGGATGAACCTGGGAGATATCCGTAAGCCCGTCGTAGGTGGTGGGCTCCTTCAGATAGCTAACCAGGGTTTCAATATTGTCGCGGGGAGGCAGGGCTCCAGCCAGGGATTCTGGGTCCAGACCTACCGTGGGATTGGTCTTGGTGATGCCCCCCACGTGGCAGGTGCCGCAGGCGTAATTAAACTGACGACGGCCCCGGGTGACTTGCTCAAGGGATAGCACCACCGCATCTCCCTGGGGATTGAGCTTAACCGTGCGAGTGGCCTGATCTAGCTCAGCCGCAATGGCATCTCCCATTATCAAATGGCTGATAAAGAAGAGTGCGACTGCAACTAGCCAAATGCATCTCTTCACCATGGTTCTCCTCATATATAGGGCTTAGGTATGGACGATCAACACAGCCAACCACAGGGGATCAGCCACGTGGTCAATGGTAATACTGATTATCATGCCATCGAACGGGGACCATTCCCCACATTTTCCGGCAACTTGTCCCCAACTTACTCCAGGTTAGGAGCTCTGGGGGTCTCAATCCGCCACAACATGCATCGAGGAATTGTGGTGGGCCTGTTCAGGCCAATTGACAGGGTAATCGCATCTAATTTGGTATAGACAAAAACAGACATATCCAAATCCATATGGATCAAGAGCTTGAAAATGCCCAAATTCAGAAAAAATTAGACTTAGATCCACAGGAGGCTACAAAAGACAGTATTCTGTG
>JBEIGU010000187.1:0-6593 GCA_040381765.1 Leptolyngbya sp. | reverse complement strand
GTCACTCGAATCCAACGGCAGCTTAGGTTCGAGGATATTTACAGCCAATCCCTTTGGTTCAACCCCGATGAGGGGTTGAGCAAGTTTTTCATGCTATCCAGTTGGGCAACGCTGGATAACAGTTAGTCCAAACTAGAGTAACCAGAAACAACCGTCACTTAACCAGACTGGCAACCGCTAGAGCGACTAGAATAGTAGGTAATGCCCTGGTCATTAGGCAGTAATAGCAGGGGGAGGTCTCGACAATGCAATCTGGTTGGCGGGTGGGGTCAATTTTAGGCATTCCCTTCTTTATCGATCGCTCCTGGCTAATTATTCTATGCCTGGTGACTGCCTCCTATGGCCTCGATCCGGCCTGGCAAGGGAACTGGGGCGGCTGGGCCTGGCTCATGGGTTTGGCCCTGGCTCTGTTATTATTCGCCTCCGTGCTGTTGCACGAACTGGGCCATAGCCTGGCCGCCAGGGGTCAGGGTATTGCTGTCAACTCCATCACCCTGTTTCTGTTTGGGGGGATCGCCGCCATCGATCGGGAATCCAGCACGCCAGTGGCCGCATTTAAGGTGGCGATCGCCGGCCCCCTGGTTAGCCTCGGGCTGTTTTTGCTGTTGACGGGTTTTACCCACCTGGAGGCCCTACCAATTCCCATGGCCCTGGTGATTGGCAGTGTAGCCCAGATCAACCTGGTGTTGACCCTGTTTAACCTGATTCCGGGGCTACCCCTGGATGGGGGCCAGGTGCTCAAGGCCCTGGTCTGGAAGGTCACCAACAATCGCTTTCAAGGCACTCGGTGGGCGGCCCGGTCTGGCCAGGTGCTGGGTTCCCTGGCCATTCTCTTCGGCCTTACCATTACCCTGGTCTACCAAATTTTCTCCGGTCTCTGGATTGCGGCGATCGGCTGGTTTGCCCTGCGCAATGCTGCCGCCTACAACCAGGTGACCAACCTGCAGGAGGCCATGCTATCCCTCACCGCCGCTAACGCCATGACCCGTGACTTTCGGGTGGTGGACGCCAATATGACCCTGCGCCAATTTGCCGATACCTACCTGCTGGAGGAAAAACACGTGCCCGCCTACTTTGCCTCCTCGGAGGGGCGCTACCGGGGCATGGTGGTGGTAGACGACCTGCGCAATATCGAGCGCAGCCAATGGGAAGTGCTGCCCCTACACCATATGGCCAGACCCCTGGCCAGTCTTCCGGTCGTCCGGGAAACCACCCCCCTGGCGGAGGTGATTGCCCAGCTAGAGGTCCTGGCCCTGGCTCAGCTCACGGTGCTCTCGCCGGCGGATGCGGTGGCCGGCATCCTGGATCGAGGTGATGTGGTGCGGGCCCTAGCCGATCGGCTGGGCTTGAATATCCCGCCTGCGGTGATTCAGCGCATCAAGGAAGACGGTCAATACCCCGCCGGCCTACAGTTGGCCAACCTGGCCCGGTCAGTCAACCAGGACAACCAGGTCCTAAGCCCTAGGGCAGCCCAAACTCAGCCCTGAGGACATCGTCCGCATCATCGGCCACGGTGGCCACAATGGTCATCAGGCGAGAAATTTCGGCGGCGGAAATATCCTCCAGGGTGCGGGTGGTAATCACCAGTACCTGGCCACCGGAGAGGCCAAAGCGGGCCTCCAGGGTTTCATTGCAGTTCATTTCCAGCAAGTGCTTGAACAAACCCAGCTCATCCTTAGCCGGTAGGGTGAGTACCGGCGACCAAAGGCTGAGGGTATCCTCCTCAGTCTCGCCGGTCAATTGAACGTAGACACTGATACTGCCGTACTTAAACACCCACAAATGCCCCGTTTCCGTCTTGCTGACCCTGGGGCCATCCCCTTGATCGAGGCTGGTAATAATCGCCTCAATCATCTCAACGTAGGAGCTATGGAGCAGGGGGGCATCCCCAGGGTCGTCAACTAAATTAGGCAAGTCGTTGGTCACAGAATGAGTCTCCCTCAATAACGATCGCTTTGGACACAATAGTGATCTTAAGGGCCTTCATGGCCATTTAACCACTAGCGGGGCCGGGGGGCCACCTTACCCAGCACCAGTTTTTCCAATTCTAACCAGACGAACACCAGGGCACTGAACCCAAAGCAGATTAGTAGTTCTATCCAGCTCAAGGGGTGTAGACCAAAGAATCGTTGCAGAATTGGCACGTAGATTAACAGCAGTTGCAGGGCGGTGGTTAACAGCACCGAGCCCCAGACGTAGGGATTGCTAAGGGGATTCAACTGCAGGGTTAACTGACTATCGGACCGAACCGCCAGGGCATGGCCCATCTGGGCGATGCAGAGGGTGGTAAAAACCATGGTTTTCCAGGTGTCTGGATCGCCGCCATAGCCTGGCTGGTGGGTATAGTCGTAGGCCCAGGCCATCAGGGCAATGGTCAAAACCGCCAGCACCAGGCCGACCCGCACCATGTAACTGCCCAGCCCCCGAGCAAAGATACTCTCTCGGGGGTCGTAGGGAGGTCGTTGCATGACGGTGGGCTCGGCGGGTTCCATGGCCAGGGCCAGGGCCGGCAAACCATCGGTGACCAGGTTCATCCACAGAATTTGCAGGGGCGCCAGGGGCACCCCCCCTAGCCCCATCAGGGGAGCGGCGGCAATGGTGATCACCTCACCAATGTTGCTGCCCAGGATGTACTTAATGAATCGGCGGATATTGTCGTAGACCACCCGACCTTCCTCTGTCGCGGCCACGATGGTACTAAAGTTGTCGTCCAGCAGTACCATGTCACTAGCTTCCTTACTGACATCGGTACCGGTGATGCCCATGGCGATACCGATGTCAGCCTGCTTCAGGGCCGGGGCGTCATTCACCCCATCGCCGGTCATGGCCACAAACTCTCCCCGCTGTTGCAGGGCTTTGACGATCTGCAATTTATGCTCCGGGGCAACCCGGGCATAGACGTTCACCTGGGACACCTGGACCTCTAGATCGGCGGGGCTCATGCGGGCCAAATCCTGACCGGTCAGCACCTGGGCACCAGGGCTACTAATGCCCAGGGTTTCGGCGATCGCCCGGGCGGTGAGGGGGTGATCGCCGGTAATCATAATCGGGCGAATACCGGCCTGGCGGCAGGCGGCTACGGCGGTGGCCACCTCAGGGCGGGGGGCATCCAGCATACTCACCAACCCCAGCCAGATCAGGTCGGTTTCCGCCCCCTCCAACTCCGCTTCTTCAGGGCAATCTCCCAGGGGTTTAAAGGCCAGGCCCAGCACCCGCAGCCCCCCCCTAGCCATGCGATCGTTGGTCTCTAGGATTTGTTGGCGCTGGGCCTCGGTCAGGGGCTGGGTGGTATGGTCCAGCTCAATCTGGCCACACTGCTCTAGCACCAACTCCGGTGATCCCTTGGTAAACATCAGGTAGGGAGCGGTAAACACCGGTTGGTGGGCCTGGGCGGTGGAGCAAACCACACTCATGCGCTTCCGTTCTGAGGAAAAGGGAATCTCCGCCACCCGTTGGTAGGCGTCGGCCAGGGACTCCTTGTAGAGGCCCCCCTTAGCCGCCACCGTCAGTAGAGCCCCCTCCGTTGGATCTCCTAGAATGGTCCACCCCGTGTCCTGCTCTTGCAAGCTGGCATCGTTACACAGGGCGCAGGCCATCAATAGGGTGGTGAGTTCGGGGTGATCGGCGGCGGTGGTCAAATGCCCCGCCGTTTCAAACTTACCCAGGGGGCTGTAGCCCTCCCCGGAGACCTGGTAAAAATCACTGCCGGTGGAAATTTGCTGTACCACCATTTTATTTTGGGTAAGGGTGCCGGTTTTATCTGAACAAATAGTGGTCACCGACCCCAGGGTTTCCACCGCCGGCAACTTGCGAATCAGGGCCTGGCGGCGCACCATCCGCTGGGTTCCCAGGGCTAGGGTAACGGTGATCACCGCCGGTAGGCCCTCGGGCACCACCGCCACCGCCATGCTCAGGGAAACCTCTAACAGTTCACTAAACAGGCTCAGATCACGGGTGCGCAGTAGCCCCCCCACCACCACCAAGGCCACCAGCGCCATCGATCCAGTCACCAGGACATTGCCCAGTTGGGCCATGCGTTGCTGTAGGGGAGTGGCCTCCGTTTCCACCGTCTGCAGCATGGTGGCAATTTTGCCCAGCTCCGTGGCCATGCCAGTGTGGGTGACCAATACCTTGGCCCGCCCCTGGATCACTTCGGTGCCCTGGAATACCAGGTTGAGGCGATCGCCCAGGGGTGCGTCGGGGGGCAAAACCACCAGGGGCCGCTTAGTCACCGCCTCCGCCTCACCGGTCAGGGCTGATTCGCGAATTTGTAAGTTAGCCGCCTCCAGCAGGCGCCCATCGGCCGCCAGTTGGGTACCAGCTTCGATCATCATCACATCCCCAGGCACCAGGTCTCGGGCATCCACCTCCTCCTCCTGGCCACCCCGGAGCACCCGCACCTGGGGGGAGGAGAGCCGCTTCAAGGCCGCTAGGGCTTTCTCCGCCCGGCTTTCCTGCAGGTAGCCCAGGATGCCGTTGAGAATCACAATGGCAAAGATAGCGATGGCATCCTTAGGGAAAGACCGACTGGCCAGATCCATGACGGCGGAAACGATCGCCACCACGATCAGCATGATCAGCATAATATTCTTAAACTGATCCAGCACAATTTCCCAGGTCTGGCGACCCGCCGCCTCCTCCAGTTGGTTGGGGCCAAATTGGCTCTGGCGGGCGGTGACCTCAGCCAGGGTCAACCCCAGGTTGGCATCTACGGCTTGGTGGGCCAGGGCTTCAGCACTGGTCAGGCTATGCCAGTCTGGCACCGGTTGCAGAGCAAAGGGGGGCAGGGGGGAAATAGAACCACCAGGCGGGATGGGGGAGGTCATGGGTCAGCAAGTCCTGGACAACAACAACGCTAGAACTACATGACTCTAGTCTAAAAGACCCGATGACATTAGGCAGACTCAGTAGATCCCAAAGTCCCCTGGCCCTCATCCCCCGGTCCCTGACGTCCTACTCCATCCCAGAGTGCCTGTCTCAGTAGCTATCACTCTCCAGGGCCGCGCTTAGGGACCACGGCCCTGACTGCCAGGGATCCAGCCTTTCCAGGTCAGATCTTGAGGCTGGAGGAGCAGTCTCAAACCCCGAAATCGAGCAAGCTTCGATCAACTCTGGGCGAGAGGAATAACGACAGAGGTGCTCAATGAAATGAAAGACAATATCAGGATCAGACCAACCCATTTCCGCCCGCTGTCGTAGGATCACCAGGGCTTCCTTATCCCCCATGGAACTGCGCCAACCCTTCCGTTGACGACAGGACACCCAGGCAT
Source organism: Leptolyngbya sp. (assembly GCA_040381765.1). Taxonomy (GTDB): domain Bacteria; phylum Cyanobacteriota; class Cyanobacteriia; order Phormidesmidales; family Phormidesmidaceae; genus Nodosilinea. The sequence goes on along the minus strand of JBEIGU010000187.1, from coordinate 1,323 downwards.
TGATTACTTGAAAAACCCGAGCCAGGTAGTCTGCGGGAATTGCCCGCAGATAGTACTGCTCGAGCACCACCGCCACCTCCTGGAGACCGGCCTCTCGGGCTATTTGGGCACTTTCTGTAAACAGCCCTTGCATTTCCTTAAGGGCCTGTTTATGGTCGTCAAAGCCTTGATGGAGACAATGATCATCTAAGTACAACGCCCCCAGATTTTTAAAGTGAGCCGCCAAAAACAGGGTGTGTTTCTGCCGATCTGAAAGACCAGCAATGCTGCCGTAGGCTAGACAAAGGTCAGCCAGGAAGGTTGATTCCTCCAGAAGCCACCGTTGTTTACGCTTCAGCAAACTCCTCAGCGTTCTAATGTAGCTGTGGAAGCTAGGGTAGCTCATGGGCACAATTCTAGAAGTTCAAGTTAACAGGTTAAACTTAGTGAATTAGGCATCTTTAGTCCATAGTAAGGATTTACAGTGAGCTAAAATTTTACAAGTTATTCTATAAATTTTACACGAATTTTATTTATATCAGGTTCCTATGCCAGTTATCAACGCTACTAGGAAAGTTCTCCTTCCCTGGTTGTTTACCCCATTTTCCAGCCCCTAGTCCTATCCTGCAGGGGAGGCGGCACTTGATCGGACCTTTATAGAGGGATTGGGCTTGATTAACCAGCCACAATCACCCGGAGTAAATGTCTAAAAAGGCTGGTTTAAAGGTTTCTATAACTGCGGTTAATTCAGTAATTTCTATGAGTTTAACCCTGGGGAGGCTACCCTTAGTGATTATTGCTCTCCTGAGGGGAATTCCTAGATTGTAATTGAGAATTAATCCATGGAGTTCTATAGGCAAAAAGTGCAATCAAAGGTAGCTATTCACTTAAATTTCGAGGCATAGATTGTGGTTCCCCTGCGTGACGATAACCCGATTAGCACAACCCCCATCATTACCTATAGCATTATTGTTCTAAACATTACCGTATTTGTTTTTCAAACGAGTTTATCGATCGCTGAACTAGAGTCCTTCTTTGATCATTGGGCGATCGTTCCTGGCCAACTGACCGCTAGTTTCCAGCCGGTTCCCCCCATCCCTAGTCTAGAGTGGGCTACCCTAATCACCTCTCAGTTTTTGCATGGGGGGCTTCTGCACCTGGCTGGCAACCTGCTCTTTCTCTGGGTGTTTGGTAATAACATTGAGCCTACATTCCGCAGGTTGACAGGGAATAAAAGATGTGTGGTGTTTTAGGCTAAAAGGTAGTCCTTCTAGCGGTAGGTGCCTCCCTTGGAAATCGAGGATTTAGACCATCTCGGCTTAGTGGCCGGCATGATTGACGAAT
>JBEIGU010000186.1:0-6606 GCA_040381765.1 Leptolyngbya sp. | reverse complement strand
TCTATAGAAAAGGCCCTGGTCAAAGATAAGCGCCAACCTACCCTGGCCATGCTAGCCGCCGCTCAAAATCGCAACAAAGAGGCCATTACCCCTGATCAGATGAAGGAGCTGGTGGCCGGTCTCAAGGGCCAGTACGATTTTGTGCTGATCGATTGTCCTGCTGGTATTGAGCTGGGTTTTCAAAATGCCATTGCCCCGGCGAATGAGGCGATCGTGGTCACCACCCCAGAGGTCTCATCGGTACGGGATGCTGACCGGGTGGTTGGCCTGCTAGAGGCAAGTGATGTTAAGCATACTAAACTTCTGATTAACCGCCTGAAACCGGCTATGGTCCAGGAGGAGCAGATGATGTCGGTGCGAGATGTACTAGATATTTTAGCCGTCCCCCTACTGGGAGTAATCCCCGACGACGAACGGGTGATTGTTTCCTCTAATCGAGGTGAACCCCTGGTATTGGACAGTAAATTATCTATGGCTGGTGTGGCCTTCAACAATGTATCCCGTCGGTTGCTCGGGGAAGAAGTCCCCTTGCTTGACCTGACGGCATCCCAGGATGATTTCTTCAGTCGATTGCGCCGATTTTTACGGGGTTAACTCCACCTGGGGCGATCGCCAGGCTCAGGCCGCCGGGTATAGGATGTTGTTTTTCTACCAGTGCCCATGCTCAGTGAACTTCTTGATAAACTCTTTAACCGTCATCGGCCTAGCTCTAGTCGGGAATCAGCCAAACAACGCCTTCAGCTAGTACTAGCCCACGATCGCACCGATCTCACCTCAGACACGGTAGAAAGGATGCGCCAGGAAATCTTAGACGTGGTTTCTCGCTACGTCGAGCTTGACCAGGACAACCTGGAGTTTTCCCTGGAAAGTGATCAGCGTATGACCGCCCTAATTGCTAACCTACCGATCCGTCGTATTCGAACGGAGGTGTTAGCATCCCCCAGCCCCTCCTTAACCAATGGGCCCCCCTCACCCCCTCCGGAGGGAGATATTGTTCCTACCGTTGAAGCTACCCCTAATACTCTATGACTAGCCCTGGGTCTGCTGCCTTCATCAAATGTGTTGAAGTTCTGTCTCTGCAAACCATCCGTCACCATATTTTTCTCTGTGCCGATCAAACTAAGCCAAAATGCTGCGACAGAGCTGCTAGCCTGATAGCCTGGGATTACCTCAAGACTCGCCTCGGAGAATTGCAACTGGATAGGCCGACGGAGAGCCGTTCTAACTCGATCTTTCGGACTAAGGCTAATTGTCTGAGAGTCTGCCAGCAGGGCCCGATTTTATTGGTTTACCCTGAGGGCATTTGGTATCACAGTGCAACCCCAGCAGTAATTGAGCGTATTATTCAAGAACACCTGATCGGCGGCCAGGTAGTTAAGGAGTTCGCGTTTTTGAGCCATCCCTTGACGTTATGATTATAGGGCGCAGTTTCGCAATAAAACAATAGTACTATCTATGGTTTCGGACAGTAGCCTCAGGCAGAACTGGCGTCAGCAACTTGAGAGCGATGTGCTCAAGCAACAGCTTTCGGCGGCCTATGCCTTGGTAGTTTCAGGAGAAGAAGGGGTTGAACTATTGCAGTCAACCCTGCTAGAACGCCAATATCAGCCCCCTTCGATTTTGGATGGGCGTATTTTTCAACTCCTCTACGCTTTGGCACACCCCGAAATCAGCGATTTTCTTGACCGTCATTGGCCCCAAGGTCTGGTACCTTTACCCCCTGAAACTACCGCCGACTACACACCGCTACAAACCAGCCTCCTGCAGCAAAACTTCCAGGAGGCGGATCGCCTGACCCTAACTATTCTGTGCCAGTTGGCAGGCCCATCGGCTGTGGCCCGCAAATGGGTCTACTTTACCGAGGTGCAACAGTTCCCAGCGATCGATTTACAAACCATTGATCACCTCTGGCAAATCTACTCCGAGGGTAAATTTGGCTTTTCGGTACAGCGTCGCCTTTGGCTGAGCCTGGGGCAAAACTGGGAACGACTATGGCCCCGGCTAGGCTGGAAGGAAAATAACCTTTGGACCCGTTACCCTAACGGCTTTATTTGGGATTTGAGGGCTCCGGATGGGCACCTACCCCTCTCAAATCAACTGCGGGGCGTACGGATGATGGAAGCCCTGCTGTGCCATCCAGCCTGGACCGAGGAGAGTTAGCCTGTGGCTAAACAGCGCCTCAAGGCCGATCTACCCAGCAAGGTATGCATCGTTTGTCAACGTCCCTTTAGTTGGCGAAAAAAGTGGGCCGACTGCTGGCCCGAAGTTAAGTATTGCTCAGAACGATGTCGCCGAGATCGGCAAAAATTATCGGCGACATCCTCCCAGCCTTCAGAGCAGTAGTCCTGGGAAATTCAGCAGCTTAGAGGTTGTTTGAAAAGCCCAAGAGAGTCTCAGACTATACCTATAGCGGTTTTCGTTGGCGTGAGGTACGGTAATATGCCTGTAATGCTTATTCATCAAGGCTTTTGCTGTGTTGTATCCGATCAGGAACCGCTATATAAAGTAAGATGATCACCGCAAAATTTAGTATTTTAGCGGCCCCCTGGCGGCGAACTTATACCTGGGATAACCCTTTTCAAACAACCACTTAGGCGGGTATTTCTTTTTTCACCGCCAGGGCCGCCGCTAGCAGGGATATACCGCTTAGCAGTAGGCTAATTCCGACATAGAGGCCAATTAACCAGAGTGCACTAAAGGGCCAAGACTTTAACACTAAAATTCCTAAAATTAAGGTGATGATGCCATTTAGCACAACTAGCCATGACATGCTCCGACCAGAGCGATTGGTAAAGCCCATAATAATGGTGAAAATGCCTTCGACGATAAACAAAATCCCAAAGGCAAAGGTCAAAACCAACATCGCCTTGCCGACATTAGTCAGAATGTATAATCCCGCAATAGCGTAGGCAATTCCAACAATGAGATTGAGCCAAAAGCCCTTTACTGGTTTTGAGCGAAAGGATTGTATCACCATTAAAATTCCGCTAATCAAAGCTATCCAACCCATGGTAGACGTGAAGAAAGCCGAAGCAATAGCGGGGGAGAAAATTGCCAGGATGCCCATCAAAATTAAGGCAATACTAAGGATGATTAACCAACCAATAGATTGTTTAACTTCTGTTTCTGATGTCATTTCTAAGTGCCTCGACGCTCACAATAAGAAATCAACATTATATTTTCTACTCATCTCAGAGTAAAGAGTGAATTCTTAAAGAAAAATTAATTTTAACCAGTGCCAATAAGGATATATTTATTCCTGAATTGAAGTGTGTCGAAAGATCTATTTTCTTGTGCTTTCAAAGAGCTTGGTTAAGAGGTTGTTTGAAAAGGGTTGTCCCAGGTATACTTCACCGCCAGGGGGCCGCTAAAATACTGAATTTTGTGGTGATTATCCTACTCTATAGGTATAGTTTGAGACTTTCTTTGGCTTTTCAAACAACCTCTAAGCCAATGTTTTTCCAGTCAACCAGGTCTCCGCTCCTAAGTGTACTAAGGCCGTCTTCCTTGCCCCATGGGGTATTGAGTCCGAAGGTTTTTCAAAAATCAAGTTGGATTGTTATAGCACTTGGCGAGACTTTGCTGCATGAATAGTCTGATTGCCGACTGAAGGTCTTGCTACACAGGATTTTCTCAATAAGGGCAACTAATTGACGATCTTTGTTAAGCAAGGGTTTGAGGAATTCATGCAACAAAGCTATTCGGCGATGTAAAAAAAACGGGTATTCATGACGTTAGGGGTTTGCCGGTGTAAGTCCACTTGAGGGGCTTAGCCATGGTGCGATTCAAGTACTCAATTAAGGTGACGATCTGGGTTTTGAGGTCAGCTGGGCTGCTAAAGTTCCTCTGCTTTAGCAACCCTCACCAGGAACTGATGTATTCTCAGTACAGAGTATAGTCTCCTTTCTAGATCGTGGTTTTGCCAGTGCCATCCCAACCGCTACCACGGCGGCAACCCCTGTTGGAACAGGCCTATCAAGCTCTGCGCCAGGCCATCTTGACCGGTGAGTTACAACCCGGCCAGCGCCTGGTGGAAACCCAACTGGCAGCCCAGCTACAGGTCAGCCGTACGCCGATTCGCGAGGCCCTGCGTCGCCTGGTGGATGTAGAGTTGGCGATCGCCGATCACCATGGGGCGATTCGGGTGACCACAGTGTCGGTAAGGGATGCCATTGAGCTCTACGACTGTCGCCTGACTCTTGAAAGCCTTTCCGTGGCCCAGGCCTGCGGTCAGGCGACCCCGGCCCAATTGACCGAGTTGCAAACCCTGGTGGATCAGGCTGAAAAACTGCCTCCCCTCCCCCAGGATCCGCTGCGCCACTATCAACGGCTGGATTTGGACTATCGCTTCCACCGCTTGTTAGCCCAAAGTTCTAACAACCGTTACCTGACCCGGTTGCTCGATCAGATTTTTGACCGCATGCTGCTGCTGCGCCTCCAAACCACCCGCCAGCACCCCGGGGTGCTGGAAATCCACCAGGAACACCACTGCATCTACGAGGCCATCCGAAACCGCCAGCCAGACCAGGCGGTGGCCGCCCTCCAGACCCACCTCCAGGCCAGCCGGGATCGGGTGATTCAGGCGCTCCAGGAAGGCCCCGGGGCCACTAATGAGTCTCGGTAGATGACAAAGTCAAGGCTCAACCTAGGGTTTACAATCTACTGACTCTAGTAAATGGATAGCATTAATCCAGTAATCGAATTATTCGAGTAAATGTATAGCACGCTACATTAAATCCCCCCTGTTCTGACTACCGTATGCGGTATACACTACTGCTTGCGCCTATGTCCTTCAGCTCAGCTCAAAACCTGTGGATGGCCCCTTGATTGACTCCCTCCCGTCGACCTCCGTAGAGCAGGCCCTGGCCCTGGGGGCAGCCGGGTTATCGCTACGGTCGGTAACCAAGCGCTACGGAACGGTTACGGCGGTGGAGCACCTCACCCTGGATATTCCGGCGGGTTATTACTGCTGTCTCCTGGGGCCTAGCGGTTGTGGTAAAACCACGGTGCTACGGATGATTGCCGGCCACGAGGAGATTACTGCAGGGGAGATTTGGATGGGCGATCGCTGCCTCAACCCCATCCCCGCCGCCAAGCGCAATACCTCGATGATGTTCCAGAGCTACGCCCTATTCCCCCATCAAACGGTGTGGCAAAACGTCGAATTTGGCCTGCGCATGCAGGGCATTGCCGCCCCGCAGCGCCAGGCCCGGGTGGGGGAAATGCTGGATACCCTGGGGCTCAGCGCCCTGGCCCAACGCAAGCCTGCCCGGCTGAGCGGTGGACAGCAGCAGCGGGTCGCCCTGGCCCGAGCCCTGGTCACCCGGCCCCAGGTTCTCCTGCTGGATGAACCCCTCAGCGCCCTGGATGAGAACCTACGGATTCGGACTCGCGCCGAACTGCGGAAACTGCAGCGGCAGTTTGGCATGACCTTTATCCAGGTGACCCATAACCAGGATGAGGCCTACTCCCTCTCCGATCAAATTGTGGTGATGGATCAGGGCCGCATTGACCAGGTGGGCAGCCCCGATCAAATTTTCGCCCAGCCCCTCTCCCAGTTTGTGGCCACCTTTACCGGGGATAACAACCTGTTCCATGGCACTGTAGCCAGGGTGACTAGGGAGGCGGAGCAGGCCCTGATTGGGCTGGAGGTACCCCAGCTAGGAACAATTTTCTGTCGGGGTGAGGCGCCCCAGGTAGGAGCTACGGGGGCCTGCTGTCTGCGATCGGACGCCCTCACCCTCACCCCCCTGGACAGCCCCGCCGAGGCCGACCCCAGCCCTAACCGGTTTACCGCCCGGATTACCGCTGTAGAGTTCACTGGCTACATCACCCGAGTCTTTCTGATCCTAGACGCCAATGGTCAAGAGCTGCTGTACAAAGCCCGTACCGCTGACTGGGCCAGGCACGCCTTTCAGGAAGGTGAGGGGGTCACCCTGAGTTGGACGGACCAGAATTGCCGATTCCTGGCCCATTAAGGACCGTTGCCGGCTCTAACGCCGACACCCTGGGCTATCGGCCAGACCTGGTGGGACGCAAGATTGAAACCTGGGGCGAACTGTTTAACCCGGAGTTCAAGGGCAAGACCTCCATTTTGGACATTCCCCAAATTGGCATCATGGATGCGGCCATGGTGGCCGAATCCCTCGGGCTGATGAGCTTTGGTGATAAGGGCAACATGACCAGGGCCGAGATTGATCAGATCACCACTATCCTCAAGGAGCAAAAGGCCAAGGGGCAGTTTCGGGCCTTTTGGAAAACCTTCGATGAGTCGGTTAACCTGATGAGCTCCGGAGAGGTGGTGTTGCAGTCCATGTGGTCACCGGCGGTAACCGCCGTACAGGCCCAGGGAATTCCCTGTATCTACGCCCCCTTGAAGGAGGGTTACCGTGGTTGGGGTGGCGGTATTGGTCTCTCCAAGAACCTGCAGGGGGCACAGCTGGATGCCGCCTACGCGTACATCAACTGCTTGAGTTTGGACTAATTCTGTAAAGGAAGGCAGTCAATGAGTGACACTGACTGCCGTAAGGTCAATGAAGTAGAAATTCGATTGACCCTATGATTTTCAACCAACTTCAGCAATTTCGCCAAACCCTGTACAATACC
>JBEIGU010000185.1:0-6626 GCA_040381765.1 Leptolyngbya sp. | reverse complement strand
TTTTTTCATGAGCCCTAAATCGTTATCGGTGAAAACCGTAGTCTGGACACCGTTAATATGTCCAATTCCAGGAGGAATAATGGTTGGAATGTAAGTTCTTTCGCCAGATTGGCTCAACATTCCTCGTGCAGCGACCCGATAAAAATCAGTGACGGGCTGTTGTTCGCCCCAGGGGACTCGTGGGGTGCGGCGGTGGTATTCGGCGGAGTCGCAGTCGGGGACGTAGTTGGTGCGGGGCAGGTAGTCGTCGGGCAGGGTGGTGAGGTCGAGGACGTCGTAGTGACTATTAGCTTCACAAACCTGGCGAGGTGTTTTATTTAGAGGCGTGCCTACATAAAAATGTGGCCCAGAGAGAATTAGCTTTCCTGGAGAGTTAACAAACTGTGTACCCCGTTGAATTGTTCCATCTTTTTTGGCATTAGTTTCATGCCACATTTCTAAGGTAAAATATGAGTCTTGAAAGTCTCCTAATCGCCTATCTTGTTTAGCAAATTTTTCGAGTGCAGGAATAAGCGATTGAGCATGGAGACTAGGTAGTCGAGATTCTAAAGGGACAGTATTCGCTACATCGTAAAGTTTAGCAAATAGTTTTAAAGTCTCTAAGTTGACTTGAATTCTTCGTTGAGGATGTCCAATAGTATTCCATTTATCTTGTTCATCTTTAATTCCAGGAACAGGTAAATTTGACTGCTCAAAGCATTCATCAATAGTTTTTGGAGTGAAAAGATTATTGATACTATCAAAATGTAGATTCTCCGAATCAGAGGCCCCATAGGTATGAAGGCCAAACCTCATACGGCCATGATCATTGGTGCCTGTAAAGAGGGCAAACTCATTTTGAAATTGAAAGTGATAGCGCAACCGAGAATATAATTCTCGCCGTAACAACCCCCCCTTTGGATCGTCATACACCCCTTCCGGATGGACGAAACCCGATACCCCCTCCGGCTTACTAAAGCCCCAGGCCTGGGGTAGAAAGCACTTATATAAATTGGTCTGACTGCCCTTCAACAGGGGGTAATTTTGCACCGCGTTGAGAAAATTCTGAGTCCCTTCAGACGCTTCAAACTCCCCCAGGTAGGCCTGCCGTAACCCAGGGTAGGCCACAAACAGATCCTCCCGAGTTTTGGCCAGTTGATTAGCCGACAACTTGCGCAGCTCCACCACAGGATTATAATCCCCCAAAACACCAGCCTCCTGCCATTCCACCTTAATCCAGGGGGGGTTGCCTACAATCAAATCAAACCCACCGTGATCGGCAAAGATATCGGCAAACTCCAGCTCCCAGTGGAAGAAATGCTTAGCCTGGGCAATCTGATTCACCAACTGCAGGCGGGGAAAGCGGTCTAGGAGCGAACCAAGACTGACAAACCCATACTGGGCCGCTAGATCCTTAGTGTGAGCATTAGTCTCTGGAAACAGGGGCAACTGCCCCTCCTTCTCTGCTTCTAGGGCCATTTCCACATCCCCTAGGATCACCGCCAGCTCTAGCAAAAACTCCTGACGGTTGGGTAGTAGATGCCCCTGCTGAATTGGCCAAAACCATAGGGCGCACCAGTAATCCATCACTAGCTTTAGCCGTCGGTAGGCGCTAGAGTAGCTGACCCCCTCAGATAACTGCTCCTGTAGGAGAATTTTATCCTTTAGGGCCAGGGTGGTGTAGGTGCCGGTAGTGGCCGGAGCCCCCCAAATATCCAGCGGGTCAGTGGTGCGGGGGCGCATACTGCGTAGGTCCTGGCTATGGCGTTGCCAGAGGGCGTCAATGCGCTGGCTGAGGGAGAGCAGGCGATCAATGTCGAAGTCCTCCCAGGGTTCTTTACAGAACTCCCGCCGCCAACGGTTGATCTGCTCAGCCTGGTCTGGCACCATGGCCTTGATGACCTTGTCCTGGTAGTTTGCCATGGCGTAGTCGGGCAGCAGAAAGTGGTACACATAACCCGCCGGGATGGGCTCTGGCAGGGGCACGGGGGCAGGGGCCTGGTCACACCAGAGGTATTTTTGGCGGCGGTGACGGGGAATTAGCGCCGTGTCATAGACCTGCCGCCGCGCCCCAATCAGGGAATTACCGCAGTGTAACTGCATACCAAACCAGGGCACAAAGGCCCGTTTGCCCTCCGGCTTATAGATGGAGTTGAGCCAGAGGGATACCTCCGCCAACTCCACCGCCACAGGGTTAAGGTCAATGCCAAACACGTTGCGATCGGCGAGGTACATTTTTACCTTCTGCTTTTCCTGCAGAAAGTCGTCGTGGGAGATGCGTTGGTTAAGCTCTGTTTGCTTGAGTTCCAGATAGCGTTCTGCCAGTTGGTTAATGGCCTCATTTAAAAACGCCGCACTGCCCATGGCTGGTTCGCAGATGCGGAGATTGAGGATGTCATCGGCGCTCTTGTCCTTGAGTAGTTCCTTGAGGGTGTACTTCAGCAGACAACGGGTGAGGGATTCTGGCGTGTAGTAGGAGGCGGAGTTTTCGCGATCGCGCCCCGCCAATCGATAGATAAAACTACCCTTGGGGTAGTAACGGGGAGAACCGTCGCTGTTATAGACCCGTTCCTCCTCGGTGTAGTTTTCCAGATCCTCCGCCTTAACGAAGTAGCCCACCTCAAGCCCATTCGGCTCTGGGTCACTGGCTGGTTTGACTTCGTAGAGGTCAGTTTCGGCAAAAAAGCCTCGAAAGCAGAGCAGGGCTTCATAAACCGCCCCCAGTTGGTTAATTCCTAACTGGGCGTAGGAAATTCTTCCCCGGCGTTGGCGGCCCCGATGGCGCGACAGGGACATCAGTTCAATCACCCGACGCAGGGTGCCATTGCGGAACCGCACCCGCTTCAGCAGGGGCAGTCGTTCTGGGTCAAACAGGTGACTCTTTAAGGGCACCAGCTCAAAGATGTCGTGGATTGTCTCATTTTCCTCTAAATTAAGGGCCTGTTGTTCTTCTGGCTGGTTGGGATAGCCCTGCCAGATCAGGCGGAACAACTGCTTTAGCGACATATCCAGGAAATAGCCCTGACTATCTTCTTGGGTGCGTAGATCGGATTGCTCCAGATCCCTTAAAAACTCCAGGCTGTAGCCCTCTCGATAGACATCGGCTGCCATGGGGGCATAGCCCAGCTCCCGCCGCGCCTCGATATAGAATAAAAATAAGAGTCGATACATATAGCGCAGGCACTCCAGGGAGAGCGGCCCCGCCTCCAGACGGTCTTTGTAGACTCCTTCCTTGAGCTTATGGCGCAAATACCACACTGCCTCATTACCCAGCAGTTCAATGGACTCCCGCAGGGCATACTTCAGGTCATCGGACACCGAGTAGGCATGGCGGTGGGAATTTTCATCCAACTCATCCAGGAGCGGCGTACCCTTTACCGGACAGGTGTGGTCCCGGTGGAGTAGGGTTACCGTGGCCAGCAGGGTGTCAGGTTCCTTGCGGGCCAGGATATCCCCCAGGTCAAAGCTCAGCAAACGGGAGGCGTGCCACTTGTAGCGGTCAATCAGGGTAACCTGGTCAATGCTGACTAGTATGACCCAGCGGGGGGGATCTTCCTGGGCAAAGACATAGTCAGACAGGATGTCTTCTAGCCTGAGGGAGGAGAGGTGCGGCGGGTCTTGCGACGGTGCTAGGGGGGTAAAGGCCTCCTCTGGATCGGCCTGGTGGGCGGTGGCGACAATCGCCAGGGATAACAGGTCGGCTGATTCGGTGGGGTCGGGTAGGCCCTCTAAAATCCACAGCCAGGGTAGACCGTTGGGCCGGTTTACCTGGGCCACAAGGGGGAGGATTAGCCCCTGCTCTAGCGGTTGCCCTTGGGGTTGTAGTTCATACCCTAGCACCGGTAGCAGGGCCCCTAACCATTGCCGCTGGGTGGCCAGGCGATCGCTGTCTCGCCGTTGCCGACGAAACCGGTCCCGCAGGCGGAAGTAGGGTTGGGCCAGGGCGGCGAGCTGCTTAGCGGGGGAGCGGCTGGGTTCCCTGTCTGCCTGGGAGGGGGGTACCGTCTGCCAGCCCTGGGCAATACCCTTGATGTCCTCCTTGAGGATGGCGTCAAGGTAGTGGTTCGAGTAGAACTCGTTGGCGTTGGTGATTCCGGTCAGCATGGCCATAGAGCGTTTATCCCTGACTCCCCCGTAAGACCGCAATGATTTTGATGTAGGGGGCAGGCTCGGTGGTCATACTGGCTTCTACCCAGCGCTCTAGATCGGCAAACATCTGCTCTATACGGGCCCGTTCCTTGTCTTTGCGGGTTTGGCTCGATGGCCCTGCCAGGTTTTCATCCTTAAACCGCAGCTCTAGTTGTTCGTAGTGTCGACCCCGTAGGTCAGCTAAACGCTGGCGCTGCTGCTGGAGTTGGGGCTCTAATTGGGCCATGAAGGCTTGCCGTTCCTCTAGGAGGGCCTTGATGGCCTGGTCTACGGCCAGGCTACGCAGGGCCAGTAAGCCCTGATCTACCGGCTGTCCCGGGTTGGGGATGGGCCGTTTGCCCAGGTGCGTGCGGGCCAGGGTTTGTGCAAAGGTCTCTACCCGTTGAACCTGCCCATCCTGGAATACGACGCTGAGCCAGTGGTTAATCAGGGGTTGGCCACGCCGGTTAGGGATGACTCCCGCCATGATAAACACCACTTCCTGGTCGGCCAGGTGCTGGGGTAGGGCGACCAGGGGGGCCTGGTGGCGGCCAAAGCTGGTCATGCCGCGATCGTTGAGCCAGCCCATGATTGGGTGCAGCTCCCACAGATACTGCATGGCGGGCCAGGATTCTTCTTGCCGGCGAGCGTTTTCCAGGGCGGTGGTGATTGCCTGCTGATTGGCGCAAAGCACCAGGGGTTGGTCAGCCGCCGGAACAATTTCTCGAGGTAGGCGGCTATAGCGCTGGCGTAGCTCCGCTGGCATGGTTAGCTCAATCAACTGCTGGTGGGGCACTCGATTAATTTGTAGGGCCTCGCTCTGGGCCATGACCTCTAGGGCGCTGGAAACATAGCTAAAGTTAGTCTCAAATAGGCTGGGCCAGGTTTTTGTGGCAACCTGGGCGCTGTCGGGTTGGCTGACCTCCGGGTCTTGATCAAATAGGGCAAAGGGGTCGAAATCATCTGACTGGGGCTGGGGGGTGAGCTGTCGATCAAATTCCTCTGAGGATTGCCCCTGTTCAATGGCGGTGGCAGTAATCCGGATCTCTTCATCCACATCAAAGACCCCCATAAAGGCTGAGGGATCACCGATATTGCGTACGGCCTGTTCGTCCTTATCCAGCAGCACCCGGATGATGCGTTCTACCTCGTCCATTTTGGGATGTTGGGAGCGGCTGAGCAGGTAACGAATCTGGGGCTGTTGTTCTTGACCATAGCGATCGATACGGCCATTGCGCTGTTGTAAAACCATCAGGGACCAGGGGATATCGAAGTGAATCAGCCGGTGGCAGAGGTAGTGGAGGTTAATGCCCTCTGAGGCGACATCGGTGGCTATCAGCAGGCGCAGGGGAGCCCTATCCTGACCAAAGGCTTCGATTACCTGCATTTGTTCGACATCCGCCATGCCGCCTTCTAGGGTAGCAATGGCTGCGGGGGGTAGTTTGAGATCCTGCTGGAGCTGTTTTGCCAGGAAATTCATAGTTTCCAGCCGTTCGGTGAAGATTACCAGGCGATCGCGGCTGTCCTGGCCATGCCAGTTAAAGCTGCCGTTGTCTTCCCCGGTAATGAGCTGCAGTAGGGTTTGATATTTAGCAAAATTTTCTGGGGTAATGGCGGTGACCACAGCCTCTAGCTGGCCTAGTTCTGCCAGGTCAGTGCCATAGTCTTTGCCCGGGCTACCTGGGGACTGACGTTCCAGGTTGCGCAGGCGACTTTGTAGGGTCTGCAGGCAGGCCATGGGGCTGGAGAGCAGGGACTTGAGTAGGGTGGTCGGGTATCAACGTAAGGCGGGACAACGAGATATTGGAGGGGATGTATCTATAAGCACTCTGATGAAAAGAGACAAAAGGCTCTGCGGCAGTGCCCAGAGCCCGGTATCGTTACCGGTATGAATCAAAAACGGGAACGATGACTTCTACTATACGAGAACGACGACAACAGGTAGCTGAGTTTCTGACAGTGCAGGGACGAACGGCTCTGAGGGTAATCGCGGAGGCGACGGGATTAAGCCGCAGCAGTGTTCACCGCCATCAGCAAGCGATAGGGCGAGCTGAGCAACACCCGGAATCAGGGTGGTGGGATAGTGCAGCGGGATACCCATGGCTCAGCAATTGTAAATTCAAAAATTCTAGGGGCTGAAACCCTTGATACCTCGTTCAGATCAAGCTCCATGGATGGGCGCGAATCGGCTGAAACGGCCTAAACTGGTTCTGAATTTATTTTTGCTGCCCATGGCTAGTGCGCCTGGTGATTGGAGTGGTGTACCACTTTGGGATTAAGCAAGGGGTTGGGGCGGAGAGCCTATCGGCGTTTTTTAAGGCGATACAGGTGGACACTCACGTCAGCAGTTCACCGACAGCGCTACGGCAACTAAAGCATCGGGTGGAGGCGGCTATCGTAGACTATGGCAAGGCCCAAACCGAGCAATGCCAACCGACCAAGGGCCAGGGCGTCTGGCTGGGAGCTGATGAGACCTTCTTTGGCTTACCGATTCTGGTGCTGATGGAGTTGGCCAGTGG
>JBEIGU010000184.1:0-6660 GCA_040381765.1 Leptolyngbya sp. | reverse complement strand
CTTGCTTTTGCAAGCCTGCAAGCTTAGTCAGGGCAGTTTCCGCCCCATCAGCGGAGTTAAATTTCCAAACCGTTAATGTCGACATCTTGTCTATTTCCTACCCAATGGTCAACCAGTCTAGGGAAAAGCTTATTACTCCCTAGGTTTTATAACACAGGCCAAGCCTAGATCCAGCGTATTAAGGGTTGATTAAAAGGATTAATTAATTTTCGACAGGGGCGATCGCTCCAATTTATCTCCTACCCTTAACCCCCCCATTACCCGACGATGGAATAGTGTGGCCATGACCGATCAGCAAATGGCGGCGGTCACTCGAGGTACCCTGCTGTTGCCCATGAGTGCCGGTAGCATTGTGATGGCCTATAACCTGCAGGGGGTAGACACCGAGCTGAAACTGACCCGCGAAGCCTATGGGGGTATGCTGTCGCTTGTCAGCCGGGTGATTGAAATCCGCCCCTAAATCAGAGGAAACTAGCTCTGCAGCCTGCCTGATTTTTACTCCCAGCAAGGTATCCGCCATGATTCGCTACCTGCAGACGAGGGTATTTCCCTACGTGCATTCCACGCTACTGCCCTCAAAACCAGCCCAACTGCTGATTCAAACCTGGCTCAAGTGGGACCGCGACAACGCCCCTGGCATGGCTGCGGCCTTGTCCTACTACGCCCTGTTTTCCCTGTTTCCTCTGCTGCTGGTGCTGTTGAGCCTGCTGGGGGCTCTGGTGGGGCCAGACACAGAGGCTTTTCTCACGATTCAGAGGGCGGCGGTGCGGTTTCTCCCCACAGAAGTACATAGCCTGGTGAAAGAAACGGTGGTTGCCCTCAACGAAAAAAGCGTTAGCGCCGGCCTGGTAGGGACGGGGCTACTCCTATGGGCGGCCAGCACCATCTTCACCATTCTCAGGCAGTCGGTCAACAAAATCTGGCAAGCTCCCAACCGAGCTAGCGAAGCCGGTTCCATCCTGCAGATGGGGGTGTTTTTTATAACCAATAAATTGTTTGCCTTTCTGCTGGTGTTGGGTACGGCCCTGCTGCTGTTAATGTCGTTAGTCTCCAACATTGTGGTTAAAACCGTGACCGAGCTGGTGACCCATTTTGGTGAAACCCTCTCATTTATCCAAATTGATCAACTCAAGCTGACCTGGGGGTTACAGGTCGGTTCCTCGGTGTTTGTTCTAGCCCTGGCCATCTGTGTCTTATTCAAGGTGATGCCCACAATTCCACTGGCCTGGCGGGATGTTTGGCTGGGGGCACTGCTAACCGCTACCCTGCTGGTGGGGTTACGAGAACTGACCAGCAGCAGTGTGGTGAGTCTCGGAGGGCAATTTTCATCCTATGGGGTGGTGGGCGGTGTCATGATTTTGATGCTGTGGATCTTTTTAACCTGCCAGATTTTCTTTTTTGGCTGTGAGTTTTCCTACGTATATACCCACCTGTTTGGCAGCCGACGCCGAGAACGGAACAAGATGTAGCCCAGGCTTAATCGAGGTTGCGACAGCAGTTCCGACTGACCCGATCGGGGCTAAATTTTCAACCAGTCAAACCAAGACAGTACCACCGCTACCGCCACCAGACCGAGGGCTAACCCCTGGGTGACTACCCCCGCCGCTTTGCGGATGGGGGCGGGGGTGACCAGCCAGTCCCGCGGCCCCACCTGGCGATCGGCGGAGAAATCGTAGCCGAGGGCAGCAAGGATTTGGGTCCGGCTTAAAACTTCTTTAGCTATAGCTAACAATTAACCAAGGAACCTGTAGAAAAAAGTCGAGAGTTTGCATTTCACGAAGTAACTTAATAGTCTGTTGCAATTGACGGGTGGGAGTTAGCCCAATAGTTCATGGTTAACCGATTTCCATGGAAGTCGTCAAAGCCTTGTCAGGCAACTGATCTGGCAAGCAGCTAGACGGCTGAGGCAATCCATTTGTCACCATCTCCCCGGAATCTTAATAACTTGTAAAGAAACCGGGTACATCGGCGGTGTATAAAAACTTTGGAGGGTTGATTGGATTTAGCGAAAGCTAACTCAGGCAACGGTTTCCGAAGTAATTCATTGCTATTTAGGCATGAATTACTCTCCCCATTTAGGTGGCCAGTGGATGGCCAGGGTCTTTGGTCTTGTCCCGGTCTGTGTAGATGGTTGAACAAGATTGAAGAAATGTAAACTAAATGGGAAAAAGAGCCGACCTGGTCCTTAAGATCCTCTCATAGGTGGTTAGATTTAGTGACCTTCCCTGGTCTAATTGCTGGTCTAATTAATCCTTTGGGTCAATTGACCTCCCTTAAGCCAACTCAGCGACAAAAAATAATTAGGAGATTTGAGTCGATGTTTGACGCATACACTAAGGTTGTTTCCCAGGCTGATGCCCGTGGCGAATTTCTCTCCGGAGATCAACTAGACGCCCTGTCCCGGTTTACCAGCGAAGGTCTAAAGCGGAGCGACGCTGTTAACCGGATGACCGGTAGCGCCTCTAAGATCGTATCCGATGCGGCCCGGGCTCTGTTTGCTGAGCAACCTCAGTTGATCGCCCCCGGTGGCAACGCCTACACCAACCGTCGCATGGCTGCCTGCCTGCGCGACATGGAAATCATTCTGCGCTACGTGACCTACGCCACCTTCACCGGTGATGCTAGCGTCCTCAACGATCGCTGCCTCAACGGCCTGCGCGAGACCTACGCTGCCCTGGGTGTTCCCGGTGCCTCCGTCGCCGCTGGTGTCGAAAAAATGAAAGCCTCTGCCATTGCCATCGCCAACGATACCAGTGGTATTACCCAGGGTGACTGCAGCTCCCTGATGTCTGAAATCGCTAGCTACTTTGACCTGGCTGCGGCGGCTGTGTCCTAGGTTTAGGGCAATTGCATCCCTTTGAACTGGCCATCCCCGGCCAACTGTCTGGTTTGACTGTTTCATTTGCTGTGAAGACAATAGAAGGAGAATCCTTAACGTTATGAAAACCCCTTTAACCGAAGCCGTGTCCACCGCCGACTCCCAAGGTCGCTTCCTCAGTGCCTCTGAGTTGACTGGCTTGCTGGGTCGTCTGCGTCAGGCCAGCTCCGGCCTGGAAGCCGCAAAGGCCTTGACCAGCAAGGCTGACTCCCTGATCAGCGGTGCTGCTCAAGCGGTGTACAACAAGTTTCCCTACACCACCCAAATGCAGGGGCCTAACTACGCTGCTGACCAGCGCGGTAAGGACAAGTGCGCTCGCGACATCGGCTACTACCTGCGTATGGTGACCTACTGCTGCGTCGCCGGTGGCACTGGCCCCATGGATGAGTACCTGATTGCCGGCCTCGCTGAAATCAACAGCACCTACGAGCTGTCCCCCAGCTGGTATGTTGAAGCCCTGCGCTACATCAAGGCCAACCATGGTCTGTCCGGTGATTCCGCCTCTGAAGCTAACTCCTACATCGACTACGCCATCAACGCCCTGAGCTAGTTGGCGAATCGCCCGGAGGGGCAGACAGTGGTTAGCCGTTGGTTAGCGATTGTTTGCAACTCCGGGCATTTTTGTAGCCCTAGCCCCTAATCACGGAGCAGAGGCGAGCCAGAACCCTGGCTAGTTTGCATTTTCTCAGGGTCTGGCTAAGGCTATATCGATCGACTGCTGTGTTGAAAAAGACCTGTCGTAAGGAGTAGGATCCATGCCGATTACTACAGCGGCATCCCGCCTCGGGACCGCTGCCTTTAGCGAAACCGCCCCAGTGGAACTCCGGTCTAACTGGAGTGCTGAGGATGCAGAAATTGTCATCCGGGCTGTCTACCGTCAGCTCCTGGGTAACGATTATCTGATGAGTTCGGAGCGCCTGACCAGCGCCGAGTCTTTACTTAAAAACGGTTATATCACCGTGCGGGAATTTGTCCGAGCGGTGGCCAAATCAGAATTATACAAAGAAAAGTTTTTCTACCCCAACTTCCAGACTCGGGTGATTGAGCTGCACACCAAGCATTTGCTGGGTCGGGCGCCCTACGATGAGTCGGAGGTGGTGGATCACCTCGATCGCTACGAAAATCAAGGCTACGACGCCGATGTCGATTCCTTTATTGATAGCGAAGAGTACCAGACTAACTTTGGTGACCATGTGGTGCCCTACTACCGGAGCTTTGTCTATCAGCCCGGGCAACGGTCTGTGGGCTTTACCCGCATGTTCCAGCTCTATCGCGGTTATGCCAACAGCGATAGAGCCCAGGCGGCAGGCAAGCAGTCTCGCCTGGCGGCGGAGCTAGGGCGCAATACTTCCTCCTCCATCGTCAGCCCCACCAGTACCAATGCCGGTTGGTCGGCCCAGGCCAACAAGCTGGCCACCCCCACCAAGGCCCTGGGCGGCCCTACCCCCTACGGCACCACCGCCGGTCGGGTTTATCGGGTAGAGGTGATGGGGGCTAACCTGCCCCGGTATCCCAAGGTACGGCGGGTGAACACCGTCTACCTGGTGCCCTACGAAAAGCTGTCGGCCAAGCTGCAACAGATTAATAAGCTGGGGGGCCGGGTCACCAGCATTAGTCAAGCTAGCCTCTAGGTTGACGGTTCCCTAATTCCATGACCACCATAGAGACATCGAGGACGATGTCTCTATGGTGGTGTCAGGGTTTGCAAACCCCTGACTTACCCCTTCTGTCCTTAGGACTGGTACAGGTCTAGGTCTAGGTCTAGTTTCTCCTACTGCCTCCTGAATTCTGACTCTTGCCACCGAGGTCGCCTTGTTATCAGACCTCCTCGCCGGTGAATCAACCATTTACTAAACCCCTTTGATAGTTAGGACTGATTATCCCCATGCGTGCCCAAACTACCCTTTCTAGTAATCGCGTTTTTGTCTACGAGGTCGCGGGTCTGCGGCAAAATGACGAAACCGACCAGAATACCTACGCCATTCGGCAGAGTGGCAGTACCTACGTCAAGGTGCCCTATAGCCGCATGAACGAAGAGATGCAGCGAATTACCCGCCAGGGCGGTCGCATCCTCAGCATCACCCCCCTTGCTGGGGGCGATAGCTAGGTTGCCCCCAGCTGACGGACTGTGGTCATGGTGCTAGATTCCCAGGCCCCGGACATTGACCAGGGAGCATCCCTAACCGTTGAACAGGCCCTGACCCACCTGCAACAGCGCCAGGATGCCGGCTTGCGTTACTACGCCGCCTGGTGGCTAGGGCGGTTTCGGGTCAGCACCCCCGCCGCCATTGAGGCCCTGATCCTGGCCCTGGAGGACGAAACCGAGCAGACCCCGGATGGGAGCTACCCCCTGCGCCGCAATGCGGCCCGAGCCCTGGGGAAACTGGGCGATCGCCGGGTGGTGCCCAACCTGATCCAATGCTTGGGCTGCTCCGACTATTACGTCCGGGAGGCGGCGGCCCAGGCCCTAGAAACCTTGGGGGATGAACGGGCCATTGCCCCCCTGCGATCGCTATTGGCGGGGGGGGTGGCGGCAGCGGTACCGGTGGTGGGCAAGCCCCACCTGGTGCAGCCCTACAACGCCATTATCGAGGCCCTGGGCAGCCTGGGGGATCAACCGGCGGTGGCGGAGATTGCTCCCTTTCTGGACCATGGCCTGCCCCAGGTGCAAAACGCCGCTGCCCGGGCCCTTTACCAGTTGACCGGTGACGCCAGCTATTGTCAAACCCTGGTGGATCGGCTGCAAGCCCCTGATCTGCAGTTGCGGCGATCGGCGATGATGGACCTGGGGGCGATCGGCTACCTGGCGGCGGCCCAGCCCATTGCCGCCACCCCGGCAGAAAACAGTCTCAAGTTAATCGCCCTCCAGGGCATCCTAGAATCCCACCTGCGGGCCCACCGCTTTCCCCACCAGCCCCTATCCCCCCCAGCCCACCAGGTTCTGGCCTTGATGGATGATCTACTCTAGGCAGGTACGGTGGTGACGGATATCAAGCATTTAATTGAGGCGGTGGAGGAGGCGGACTCCAAGGGGGCCCTGGTGGTGGCCGTGGCCAATCTAGCGGTGGCCCGCCATCCCCAGGCTATTCCCACCCTAATTACGGTGCTGGGCTATAACAACCCGGGGGCCGCCGTCGCCGCCGTTGACGGCCTGGTGGCCCTGGGGGACGCAGCGGTGACCGCCCTACTCACCCATCTGGATGGCTACAACTATGGAGCTCGGGCCTGGGCGATTCGGGCCCTGGCCTTGATTGGTGACCCCCGCGCCCTACCCCTGCTGCTGGATACGGCGATCGGGGACTTTGCCCTGAGTGTCCGGCGAGCCGCTACCCGGGGGATTGGCTCGATCGATTGGTCCCTGCTGCCTCCCCCCCAGGTGCCCCCGGCCCAGCAGCAGGTGCTAGGGGCCCTGCTCCAGATTAGCCGCAGCGACAGTGAGTGGGTGGTGCGCTATGCGGGGGTGGTGGGGTTGCAGGCCCTGGCCAGGCTGGGGCCGACCTATCGGGATCAGATTATCCCCCACCTGCAGAGCCTGGTGAGCAGTGAGGAGGTGGTGGCAGTGCAGGCCCGGGCCCAATGGGCGGTGGACCAGTTACAGGCTGAATGACCGGGGTCAGGAGTCAGTGATTAGGCGTCAGTGGCTGGTTGACTGACAAAACATTGGCTTAGGGCGGTTCAAACCGCTGCTATCTAGACGAAGTCGGCCTTCGCCGACTGACCCATAACCCGCGTAGGCGGGTTTTGTCTGTCTAGGCGCGGCTTCTAGCCGCCAGCGTTGAGAG
>JBEIGU010000183.1:0-6688 GCA_040381765.1 Leptolyngbya sp. | reverse complement strand
CAATGGGATTGGGTGTATTGTAATTTGGTAATTTTTCTAACTGTTTATAGCGGATTTGACTTTGGTGAAGTGCGATGTTATCACCCCCCCCTGCCCCCCATTGATAATGGCGGGGTATAGCGTGAAACTCCAACAGCCAGGCGCTGGGGGTAGGACTGAGCAATTGGGTGTCTCGCTCTATCGAAAACCGTTATGGTTCTTTAGTGGATCCCCTCGGCTAGTTCTGAATGTTCGTTTTAATAATCCTTAGGAAGACTTGCCATGAGTACAGAGTTTGAGTCAAAGGATAGCTTTCTCGGATCTGAGGATCCTATGGTCGCCGGGAAAGACTCTGAGTCTGCCGCTTCTGCCTTAACAGATGAGGCGACCAAGCAAGTTCAGCAAGTGTGGGAAAAGGTGTCTGGCTTATTGGGGAATCTACCGGATTACGTTTCAGAGTTCTTTAAGCAATACCGTCGTCCAATCGTTACTGTTGGTTTGATTTTAGCCGCCATTTTGGCTGTGAAGATTGTTTTAGCCCTGCTAGACGCAGTCGACGACATTCCCCTATTGGCCCCAAGCCTGGAATTAATTGGTCTCTTTTATACGGGCTGGTTCCTATACCGTTACCTGCTAAAAGCATCAAACCGTCAGGAACTACTGGACGATGTTAGTGCTATCCGAGATCAGATCCTGGGCAAAAATAACTAGGGTAAGTCGGCCAATGATTTCTGAAACCTGACGCCCGAAACTTAGCACCCCCAGCAATGGTTACTTTATTTCCGCCCTGGGGCACTAGCCGGTCGCCTGGGGCTGCCACTGCCCCAGGCTGTAGGCCAGCTTATCGGCAATGCCAGCGATCCACGCCTCATCCTGCTTGGTATAGCTGCGGGGGGCATGGGCGGCTAAAACCATGGCGCCTTCGGTTCCCAGGGGTTGGCAAATCACCCCCTGGCTGTTGGGGGGTAGGTAGGTAAACTCCACTCGCCCCGGGTAAATCTTCAAATTCACCAGGTAGACCGGTTTACCCGTGGTCAAAACCCGCTCCAGGATAGGACCAGGGCTGACCTCTCGCTCAGGCCCGAGAATGCCCCGCCGCAGCAGCACCCGGCCCCGATGGTAAATTACCAGGGAGCGGGTGACGGTATTGGTCAACAGCAGGTGGGAGGCCCAGGCCAGCTCGGTCTGGAGATCTGTGGGTAGGTCAGCCGCCAGTTCAAACCCATCCTCCCCCTCCAGCACTACGGCCTCCGGAGAAATCGGTTGCACCCGCTGCCACAGCAGGCCGGTGAGAATCAACAGCGCACTTATAATTACCCCCACCACATCCGATCGGGCCTGGGACTCGGTCAGGCCCGGGGTGACTAGACGGTTGGCCAGCAGTAACAAACCACCCCCCATCCCCGCCGCCAGGGGTAAACGGCGCAGCACCCGATTGCCATCGGAGCGACCAGCGTGAGTGGGTTGGGGATTGGGGGTGGCCATCATCCATGCCGGTGGGGAGAAGGGTAGGGATCCTTAAACCAGGGCGGGACAAACCATCGGCGGAATCTGCCTGGGGCAGCACAGCCACGCCTCTATAATGAATTTAAACCCTTTCGATCGGATTTGAGGAGGATCTATGGCTAAAGCTATCTGGAACGGTGCGGTGTTAGCGGAAAGTAATGCCTGTGAAGTGGTGGAGGGTAATCAGTATTTTCCCCCCGATGCCCTGCAGATGGAGTATTTTCGCCCCATTGCCCAAACCACCGTCTGTGGCTGGAAGGGAACGGCCAACTACTACGACATTGTGGTGAACGGCCAGGTCAATGCCGGAGCAGCCTGGTACTATGCCGACCCCAAATCAGCCGCCAGTAATATCAAGGGCTACGTCGCCTTCTATCGCAATAAGGTGCAGATCGAGGTTTAGACCGACGCTGGCCACCCCTACCTCAGGACCCTACAGCAGGACGGCGGACCGTTCCGCCAGATCGGAGCGCTCCCCTTTGTAGAGGGTAATATGGCCAGCGATCGCCTCCCCTTTAAAGCGCTCCGCCACGTAGGTCAGCCCATTGCTGGCGGCATCCACGTAGGGGTTGTCGATCTGGTCAGGATCCCCGGTTAGGACAATTTTCGTGCCCTCACCGGCCCGGGTGAGAATGGTTTTGACCTCGTGGGGGGTGAGATTTTGGGCTTCATCCACAATTAAAAACTGCCTGGGGATCGATCGACCCCGGATATAGGTCAGAGGTTCGATTTGCAACAGCCCCTGATCAATCATTTCTTCATGCCCCCGCCGCCAATGGTCGGGTTTACCTCGGGCATCCTGGGTGCCAAAGATTAGATCAAAGTTGTCGTAGAGGGGTTGCATCCAGGGAGTGAGTTTTTCTATCACATCCCCGGGTAGATAACCAATGTCACGGCCTAGGGGGACGATGGGGCGGGCAATTAACAGGCGAGAATAGACCCGTTCGTCAGCTACTTTTTGAACCCCCGCGGCGATCGCCAGCAGGGTTTTACCGGTACCCGCCTTACCCACCAGGGTCACCAGGTTAATCTCGTCCCGCAGCAGCAGTTCAAAGGCAAAGCGCTGTTCCCGATTCCGGGGTTGAATGCGAGACACCCCGGCATGGGGCAGCTTGGCCAGGGGCTCCAGCTTGCCACTCTCGGCCCGCACCAGGGCCAGGGCGGTGTGGGCCGGGTTGGCCTGATCCACCAGGGTAATGGCCTGGTTGGGGTAGAGGGGCAAATCGAGGCCCAGGTGGCCCTCTTGAAAGAGCTGGCTGATGGCGCTGTCGGACACCAGTACCTCCAGGGTGCCGCTGTAGAGGTCATCGATGTTAATTTTGTCGGTTTCGTAGTCCTCGGCAACCAACCCCAGGGCATCCGCCTTAATCCGCAGGTTGGTGTCCTTACTCACCAACACCACCGGTAGATCGTGGTGGTGACGATATTCCATGGCCACCGCCAGAATGGCGTTATCCCCCTGATCCCCCTCTAACTCTGCGGGCAGTTGTTCCAGGGTGTCGCGGTGGCAGAGGGCGACCTTAAGGTGGCCGCCCTTCTCTAGGGGAATGCCGTGCACCAGGGAGCCCTGACGGCGCAGTTCGTCTAGGGTGCGGGAGACGTGGCGGGCGTTGCGACCGGTATCGGCGGTTTCCTTTTTGAAGCGGTCCAGTTCTTCAATGATGGTAATGGGTAGAACCACATCGTTATCCTCAAACCGAAAAATTGCCGTGGGGTCGTGCAGCAATACATTGGTGTCGAGGACAAAGACTTTTTTCATAGAGGCGGCGAACCGTGGGCAGGGTTGAGTAGGCAGGTCCCCTCGGGGGATCTGGGGGAGTGGTACCACTTTAGCCGATCTGGGGCGGTCTCGGCGCGATCGCCCTAACGGCCCAGGTAATCAAGGATGCCCCGGGCAATGGCATCGGCAATTTGGGTCACCGCCGCTGGGTTCTGGAAGCGGGCGGCATCGACGGATCCAGTGACAAAGCCGGTTTCCACCAACACCGCTGGCATGCTGGTATGGCGCAGCACGTAGAAGCGGGCCTGGCGAACGCCGCGATCGGCCAGGTCGGTTTGGGCCAGCACCCGTTGGTGAATACTGCGGGCCAGGTCGGCGCCGCTGGACAGGTAGTAAGTTTCCAGGCCATTCACCTCCGGTCGCTGCATACTAATGGCATTGGCATGGATGCTGACGAATACCGCCGCACCGGCCTGATTGGCAACCTGGGCTCGAGCCTCCAGATCCACCCATTGGTCGCTATCCCGGGTCATCAGAACAGTCAAACCCGCCGCCTGCAATCGCTGCTGTATCCGCTGGGAAATGGTTAGATTAATCTGCTTTTCCTGGAGACCGGCAATGCCGATCGCCCCCGGATCACGCCCCCCATGGCCCGGGTCAATCATCACCACCACCGCCCCCTGGGGGATGGTGGGTGGGGGCGACAGGCTAGCGGGGGCAGGGGCTGAGGCATTGACAATCTTGGCGGGCAGGTTGGCCGCCACCAGGGCCTGGTAGACCTCCTCCGCCCGTTGCCGCTCCCGGAACAGCCCCACCTGGATCAGGGCTTGCCCCTCCACCGTCGTGGCAAAGGCCTCCGGCTCTACGGCCCGCACCTGTTGGAGGGTGTCGCCATCGGTGATGGGGACGACGACCCGGAAGTAGGTGTCAGCCCTGGCGGGGGGACGGCGGGGCGGGGAGACCGGGCCAGTGGCGGGGGGAGAGGGGGCCTGGCCCTGGGCCAACCCCGCCAGGGGTTGATCGTGACTGAGGTAGATGTGACCCAGGGGGGCACCCTGGTGCAGACGGCGGGTGAGTTGCCAGCCAGGGTTTAACTGAATTTTGAGAAAACCCTGCTGACGCCCCTGGGTACGGCCAATTTCAATGGCCGGTAGGCTGCGATCTCGGCTGGGGCGGGCAAACAACACCAGGTCATCCTGGCGAGGGGAAATTTCTAGCCGGTATTGACCGGCCAGGTCCTGACCATTAACGCGCAGGGAATAGCCATTACTATCGGTTCGGCGATCGCAGGATCCGGTAAAATCAAAATTCAGTAGAAGTGGATCCACAATTACAGGTTTATTCCCCCGTTCCTGCCAGCAGGCCCGGCCCTGGGGGATCTGCTCCAAGATCATCAGGGTATGGAGTTGGCCGCCCCGCACCGGGCTGGCCACCGCGATCGCTAGATTGCTGGGAATGGCTTGCTCCCCAAATTCTGCCGCCCGGCTGACCGGCGCACTCAGCAGGGTAGCCAGAATGGCGGCGAAGCCAGTAACCAGGTGGGGGAAGGCAAAGCGGCGATAAACCATAGACCAGAAGCCGGGCAAAGGCGGGCGGACGGTACACTGAGGCGGGGCTGGGAACCAGAGCTGTTCGACCCATTCCCCGATTTCCAGGATGGACCCTGCAGCCGTGATCTGGGGGCTAGGGCTAGGCCAGTTTCGCTGCCGTGCCAGTGTAACGCATCTGGGGGCCCAGGTGCCCCTAGATGCGTTACACTGGCCCGATCAACCCCATAAAGGTCCCCAACGTGCGATTCTAAGGTATGGCCCATCCTTCCCGGAGGTTCCCTGTGAAACCCATCA
Organism: Leptolyngbya sp.; assembly: GCA_040381765.1. Classification (GTDB taxonomy): domain Bacteria; phylum Cyanobacteriota; class Cyanobacteriia; order Phormidesmidales; family Phormidesmidaceae; genus Nodosilinea. The sequence continues at coordinate 1,639 of JBEIGU010000183.1, read as the reverse complement.
CCTTGCTTGGCTCCACTGGCTCCATTGGCACCCAGACCCTGGATATTCTGGCCCATCATCCCGACCAGTTTCGATTGGTGGGGCTAGCGGCGGGGAATAATGTCGAGTTGCTGATTCAACAGGTGCGGCAGTTTCGACCAGAGATCGTGGCAATTAGTAATGAGGCCCGCTTGGGAGAACTACGCCAGGCCCTGGCGGATCTGGATCCCCAACCCCAACTCCTGGCGGGGCCGGAGGGCATCGTGGTGGTGGCCGGCTATGGTGACGCAGAGGTGGTGGTTACCGGCATCGTGGGCTGTGCCGGCCTGTTGCCAACGGTGGCGGCGATTCAGGCCGGCAAAGATATTGCCCTGGCCAATAAAGAAACCCTGATTGCCGGAGGGCCAGCGGTGCTTCCCCTGGTGGCCCAGCACGGGGTCAAGCTACTCCCCGCCGATTCTGAGCATTCCGCCATCTTTCAATGTTTGCAGGGGGTGCCGGCCGGGGGCCTACGGCGGATTTTGTTGACCGCCTCCGGGGGCGCCTTTCGCGATTGGCCGGTGGAGAAGCTGGCCCAGGTCACCGTAGCCGATGCCCTGCAGCACCCGAACTGGTCCATGGGGCGGAAAATCACCGTGGACTCGGCGACCCTGATGAACAAGGGCCTGGAGGTGATTGAGGCCCACTATCTATTTGGCCTCGACTACGATCGCATCGCCATCGTCATCCATCCCCAGAGCATTATCCATTCCCTGATTGAACTGCAGGACACCTCGGTACTGGCCCAATTAGGTTGGCCCGACATGCGCCTACCCTTGCTCTATGCCCTGTCCTGGCCCGATCGCCTCTACACCGATTGGCCCCCCCTGGACCTGGTCAAGGCTGGCCAGCTCAGCTTCCGGGACCCCGACCACAGCAAATACCCCTGTATGGACCTGGCCTACGCCGCTGGTCGAGCTGGCGGCACCATGACAGCGGTGCTGAACGCCGCCAATGAACAGGCGGTGGCCCTCTTCCTGGAGGAACGGATTCACTTTTTAGATATCCCCCGATTGATCGAGGGGGTCTGCGATCGCCACCGCTCCAATAACCGAGCTGAACCCGGCTTAGAGGACATCATTGAGGCCGATCGCTGGGCTCGACAGGAGGTCAGCCGCATCAGCCAATCCCTCCATGTCCCCACCGTGGTTTCCCTGGGCTAGGAGATAAGCCATGGAGTGGATCCTTACCCTGGCCGCCCTGGTAGTGGTGGTGCTGGTGGCGGGCTGGCTATTCAAACTGGTGAAAAATACCCTCCAAACGGTTTTACTGGTGGGTTTTGTACTGCTGGCCCTCTATTTTATCTTTGGCATCGGTCCCGCTCAGCTCTGGGAGGAAATCTACCGGCGTTTCCGTGACCTCCAGGGTTGGTCAGTTGGGTGTATCCCACGTTTGCACCCCTCACCCTAAATCCCTCTCCCAGAGCGGGAGAGGGACTTTGAATCCGCTTCCCCTTCTCCCTTTTTGGGAGAAGGGGTTAGGGGATGAGGGCAAACTTACAACGTTGGGATGATCTCGGTCAGTTAAACAGGATCAAAGACGGTTTCGTCCTCCACTCGCCAGGCCGGATCGACGATGCAAATAAAGACAATCGGCTCGGAACCATTGTTGCGCAGGTACT
>JBEIGU010000182.1:0-6857 GCA_040381765.1 Leptolyngbya sp. | reverse complement strand
GTCATCGTTTCGGTCAGCTTTGGCCATTCACGGAATAGTTCATTTGAACTAAATGCCTTAAAGCCCTGTCCCGCATGGATGACACCTTACTGATGAGGCAGGCCGTCCTGCCTGAGTGGCCGAAACGATGATTAAGGCCCCAAAAGTAAATCGCCAAACCGTTTTTATAGCGGTTTCTGAACGCATGAGGTACACCTCGACTGAGAGAAGACTGGAACTCATAGACTTGGGCAATTGACCTGTACCTCATCCGAGTGAGAACCGCTATAGTGTAATTTAGTCTCTGAGCTTGACATGTAAAGTTTTACTGGATTATGGTTCTAGTGCATCAAGGTGGAAATAACCGACCAGTCAAAAAGCGGGCAAGCGCCGATCTTTCGATATTTCCACTTTTGCCTTTTACCTTCCTGCACTAGTAATAGAGCCTACAATGGTTTGAGCAGAAGGTCAGGTTTTTGGGCAAGCAAGAGAGTAGGCTAAATCTAAAAATGAGAGAGTCCGATTATGTGCTGATGACTGTTATTCACGAGGTACTCGTGAATTCTGATGAGGCTACCACACTGCTGGGGATAATCTTCGTGATCGGACTCGTTACTACTGGTTTATGGAGAGTGGCTGATCAGTTCATACCTACCTCACAGAAACTTCAGGAAACCTCATTACCGTTGAAGGAGAGTTCACCCTGGCACAGTCACGGGTTGTCTCAGGAAGACTACTCAAGCCAATCCAGGCACTTGAACACCTTGACTGAGAAACTGCTGAGTGATGGGCGGTTGATTATCAAATACTTGCGAATCTATTGGTCTCCCTACTGGTTGCCAAGCGTAATCAGTGCCCTATGTTTAATGATCAAGCCCGCCTATCAATTGCTGTTTGCCCAACAGTTAGGGGTGATCATTGATAACGGAGTATCGATCATGGTGAGTTCTGCTCTGGCTCTGGGGGGGGTCTTGCCGATCGTCTATGGATTTACTCTATTGGGTGAGCGTTTGTCTGCTCGTCTATCCAATCGGATTACGAATGATATCCGCTACGATTTGTTCAGTCACCTACAGGCACTCTCACAGAGTTTTCATAAGCAGTCCAGATCAGGAGATTTAGTGGCAAATTTTTCTATAGACATAAATAAAGCGGAGATGGCACTTGGAGAGGAGATTGTTTTAGGAATCAGTGATTTGATTGTCATCCTGGTCTATGTAGTAGTGATGCTCCGTATCAATGGATCTCTGGCCTTCATCAGTTTGCTGCCAATCGCTGTGACATTGCCATTACTGGTTTATCTAACAACAAATGCATCGCACCTAGAGTCTAGCTCGAACACTCAGAATGCTCTTATGATGGATGCTGTTCAGCAAAGCATCCGCGGTCAGCCGATGATTGCAGCCTATGGCTTACAGTCTTTATTTGCAGGGTACTTTAGTGATGAACTGAAACGACTTGAAGATAAAAAGACAGAGGGGCAATTCGGTTTCAGGCTACTGCAACAATCAGCGCTGTTTTTTGCGTATCTGCTCTCTGCCTGGAGCATTGGCATGGGCGCGTGGTATGTCTTAACGGATAGGATGACGCTGGGAGCATGGCTGGCTTTTTTCACCATTTACCATTCCATGTACGACATCTTGTTCGGGTTGTTTAATATGCGACTTCCCCGATGGATTGATGCTAGCGTAGGTCTACAGCGAATTGATCGGATTCTGGCACAGCCTACCCAAGTTATTGATGTCAGTGATGCCTATCCTCTACCGCCGCTTCAGCAAAACATCTGCTTTGAGCACTTATCCTTCGGCTATGATGATAGTCGGTATCAGGTGCAGGAACTGAATCTGGAAATAGCATCTGGGCAATTTGTTGCATTTGTTGGTTCCAGTGGAGCGGGTAAAAGTACAGTTTTTAACTTGCTGATGCGCTTTTACGATCCTAGTAATGGACGGATTACGATCGATAACCATGACTTACGGCATATAAAGCAGGAATCTTTGCGATCGCAAATGGGAGTTGTATTACAAGAAACCTTTCTCTTCAACACGACTATCCTGAATAACATCCGTATTACCAAGCCGGATGCAACCGATGCAGAGGTGATTGAGGCGGCCCAAGCGGCTGAGTTGCACGACTTTATCTTAAGCTTGCCGGATGGTTATCAGACTCTTGTAGGGGAGGGAGGAGGCAGATTGTCGGGGGGGCAGCGTCAACGTATTGCAATTGCTCGTGCTTTGCTGTATAGTCCAGCTATTCTACTATTAGATGAGCCGACCAGTAGCCTTTCCGCTGAAATAGCAGATGCCATTAATCACACTGTAATGGCTCTGGCGGGTAAACACACGGTCATAATGATTACCCATCAATTGAGATCGGCTATTCATGCAAATCGCATCTTTGTGTTAGACCAGGGTCGCCTAGTTGAACAAGGAACTCATCACGATTTGTTACTACTTGGAAGTCACTATCGCCATCTCTGGGATGTTCAAGGTAACACCCCCAACGCAGGATCAGAAAAGGTACCGGGAGAAACCCTAGAAATACTTTGGTGAGAATTAGAATTGCGGTTGTCTGGGGTTATAATCTAGAAAGTTTGATACTGTTTATCTAAACATCAAAGTTGTTGAATTAATAAGAGGTAAGCGAACTTATGCAGGAAAAGATCAAAAAAGTCCTTGGGGATGTCAAAGATACCCCTGTCACAGAAATGAGCTTATCAGATGATACAGATATCATCAATGACATTGGTTTAGATTCTCTACAGATGGTCACCTTCATGTTAAAGCTGGAGGAAGAACTGGGTATTCAGATTGATTTTGATAGTCTTGATTTTTCCACTTTAATGTCCGTTAGGAGTCTGTGCGACTTTCTTTCAAAACAAAAAGTGGCACTGTAGTTGCTTAAGATAGCAGTTGGCAGGACTGAATCTCTTCATTCGCGTAATCAAGCATGAGTAAAGATACTTGGTGTAAACTCAATGAGCAGTGACCCCCAGGAGCTGCCATGAATCCACCGCTCAACGTCATCAGCGAACGAGTCGATGATATCGTCCTGTTGCTGCAAGTCATGATGCAAATGGGATTACCTCAACTGCTCAATGAACATCTGCCTCGCCACTGGAAACAGCAAGGCCTATAGCGGTTCCTGAACGCATGAGGTACACCTCGACTGAGAGAAGCCTTGGAACTCATAGACTTGGGCAATTGACCTGTACCTCATCCGAGTGAGAACCGCTATAGAACAAAAAGCCCAAGCCATCCTTAAGTCTCATCAAGTGGAAGGATTATTGAATTACACATTCACGGTAGAAGCTCAGGCAAAGAAACAACAACTTCGCTATCAAATCACACAAGTCATTCCTGATGAGACAGCGATTGTCCAACATCAATACACCTTTGGTTGGCGAATTTATGTTTCTAATGCGCCTACTGAACAATTATCCTTTGAAAAGGCGGTGTTGACCTATCGAGATGAATGGATTGTGGAACAGGGCTTCCACCGCTTCAAAGGCAAGTCCTTGGGTGCTCGTCCGGTTTTTGTTCAGCGAGATGACCAAGTCCGGGGATTGCTGCATCTGTTAAGTTTAGGATTGCGCTTGTTAACCCTGATTGAGTTTGTCGTGCATCGACAACTGACTCAAACGCAAGAAACGCTCAGGGGTCTCTACCCAGAAAATCCCAAAAAAAGCACGAACAGTCCTTCGAGCGAACGAATCTTGAAGGCATTTGACAATATCACCCTGAGCATTTTTGAGGTAGAGGGGCAATCCTATCGACATTTGACACCTTTAACTCCACTTCAGGAAAAGATTATTCAATGCTAAAATAGGCGATGAGTATTTTTACCTTCTGGGATTACGCGAATCGAGAGTGAATGTAAATGCAAATCCCTTCCCTCTATTTAGGCAGCTTTAATTCTGAACAACTGTGGAGAGAACCGGACATTTCGCAATTGCCAGCGATCGCCGATCCGCAGGCAGATGCCATTGTGAGTGTGATGGACGAACTACAGGTTGTGTTCTGTAATTCGCCTCAGCATGTGTTGATTACCCGGATGCCGATGGATCCTTGTTACAAGGATTACGTAGGTAGCCTGGGTTTTTCTTTCTCCCACAATCAGTTGCCTCTCGTAGAGACTGAGCTAGCGGCGCGATCGCGTCGAGGAATTTGTGAACTCTTATTGAGTGCTTCTAGGAATAGTGGCTACCAAGACTTACTCACCCCTCTATCCCTTCTTTCGCCGTACTCTGTAGAGCCCTTTACAGAGAAGCTATGTCAGCACTATAGGCTTCAAGGCCCAAATTTAGACCTTGAAATCGTTAAAAAAGTGAATTCCAAGATATTTTCCCATCAACTTGCAAAGCAGTTTTTTCCCACTACGGTCGGTGAGATCGTTCGTTCTGCCAGTGATTTGCAGGAGATTGGCGATCGTTTACTTCAATCTTCTCCGTTTTTAATTAAAGATGAATTTGGAGTTTCTGGAAAAGGCAATCTCCTGATTGATTCTTCCCAGGTTTTACAACGAATTGTTGCTTATATTGCAAAACAAGAACGTGAGGGGAAGAGAACTCAGTTTTTGCTAGAACCGTTGTTGGATAAACAAACGGATTTCTCCTGCCAGTTTGAAATAGAGGCTACCGGCGAAACCCAAATTTTATCGATTCAAACGATGCAAAATTCTGGATTTGCCTTTTCTAGTATCCGAACGGCTGAATTATCGTTTCAAGAATTTCTGGATAGAGCAGGATACTTTGATTGGGTGCAGGCGATTTCATCTGAGTTATACCGAGTGGGATACTGGGGGCCAGTCTGCCTTGATTCAATGGTTCTTCAATCAGGACGAATTGTACCTCTAGTTGAAATTAATGCCAGGAAATCAATGGGGTTCATTAACTACTCTACTGATCAATTTCTCTCTCAGTTTTCTACTCAGGGCGAAATGATGTTCTTCTCCCTCGGTCTTTCAATAGAGGTAACGTTTTCAGAACTTCTTCAACGCCTGGAGCGGGCTGAAATCCTCTTTCGCAGCGATCGACCCCAGGGTTTTTTACCCCTAGCATCGAATACGTTCACAATAAATTGTGTAAGGCATCAGGCAAGCCCAATTTCCAGCAAAGCCTATAAAGGTAGACTATATGGATCGGTCATAGCAGAGGACACTGAGCGGAAAAAGCAAATTCTGAATGAAATCAATCATGTCTTTGCTGATTTGAACATTCAGAAATTTAATTGATTAGCGTTGATTAGTAACAGTGAAGCATCAGCCAATGTTGTCGGAGATGAAACCAGAAACCGTAACGATCCTATGCTCAGGAGCTTCTTTAGGGGCGTATGTTCCTGCATTGATTGCCAGTCGTCAGCTTCGCGATCGAAGCATTCATACGGATGTAGTTGTTTTGGAAAGTATTCTACTTGAGCAAAAGCGAAATAATGTTCTGGAAGCAAAGTTTACTTTCCATCGGAATTTTTCATTCGCTTTAATGGCTCAAAAACTAGCCAAAGACATAACACCTAGCATTGATCCTGCTCTCATGGATATTTTATTAACAACCTGGGCCGATCAGGAGCGTAAACGATTTATGGTTTTTTCAGGGTTTTGGCTCCCTGTGATTAACCAGCATCTCCACGCAGCGGATGATCCAGATATGACCGTTGATCTTTGTCACATGGATGCATCTGTTTCTACTTCTTGGAAACTGTACGATACAACCCACCCAGCATTTCGTCATGTCTGGTTCTTTAACTGGCATGACAGGTGCATATCCTACAATTTCTCTGTTTTAGATGATGAACCCCTACCTTACAGTGAGCGATCGGATCGATTTTTGATTCACGGTGGCGGGTGGGGAGTCGGAACCTATAAAAGTAAGATTCCGGAGTTAGTACATCAAGGCATCAAGCTAGACGTGATTGCCTATGAGCGGCAAGACGTTGAAACCAAAACAGAGCATAGCCGATACTTTTTGATTGATCCAACCTGGAAACCCTGGGAGACCGATAGCCAAGGGCATCACCAGTTTCCGCGCTTTGGTGAATTTAAAGATAATGACACCATTGCGTTTCAAAATAGCCAACCCTATCCTGAAGTTTATAGCTTGATTCGGCAAAATCGAGGAATTATCAGCAAGCCCGGTGGTGGCACTCTAGTAGATTCTCTTTCTGCGGCAACTCCACTTGTGTGGCTTGCCCCTTACGGTGACTACGAAAAGAACAATGGGCTTTTGTGGGACTATCTTGGGTTTGGTATTTCCTACGAAAAATGGGCTGATTCTGGTTATTCGCTGGACATTCTTGAGCGGTTACACCTGAACCTTAAGCAGGCTAGGGGTAGCTTGCCTATGTATATAGATAGCTATGTAGAAACATATTGTTGAGGTGTTTAAATGGTTTTAGAACAGCGAGGTCTGACAATTTGGTTCACTGGCTTAAGCGGTGCAGGTAAGACTACTATTGCCCAATGCCTAGAGAAGGAACTACGAAAGCAAAACTATAAAGTAGAGCTACTGGATGGTGATCTAGTGCGCCAGAATTTATCTAAAGGCTTGAGTTTCAGTAAAGACGATCGTGATGAAAATATTCGTCGCATCGGTTTTGTCGCCAATTTACTCACTCGTAATGGTGTCATTGCAGCGAAAAACTGAGATCAGGTGACTTGAGGCCAAAGTTCTAGCATACCCACAGAGCACGATTCCATCACCGCTGGGCACCGCCGGGGCGATCGCCGTTCCGTTAGTGCCGATCCATGGATACGAACGCCCACCTTAGGACAATTCTGGCCACAAAAATACCGCAGAATTTTGATTCCCGGTAGGGGCGCAGGGCTCTGCGCCCCTACCGGGGGTATCTTCCTTCCCAGAAATTTCCTTAACAGGGGTACTC
>JBEIGU010000181.1:0-7001 GCA_040381765.1 Leptolyngbya sp. | reverse complement strand
CTCCCAAAATCCGGGGCTTGAAGAAGCCTGAAACCCTTCTACCATAGGCACTTGAGTAGTTTCCGTCTTTGTTGGCAGTCCGAAGCCTGAAACCCTGATGAAATCTCACTTTCTCGGAGAACTTCCCACTGTCCAGTTTTCAGACACTACTCAGACAAATGAGGGCGTCATCAGACAACAAAGCTTATAAACAATGCGGGCTCCCACATTGCCGTCCCACTCGCCGTCCCCCACCTCCGATAGGTCAAAGCCGATAATACGGCGACCACTGGCCACCAGCCGCTGCAGCAGGTAGAGCACCTCCGGTAGATCCAGCCCCCCCGGTACCGGCGTACCGGTATGGGGGCAAAGCTTTGGATCAAGACCATCGACGTCAAAACTGACATAGACCCGGTCTGGAAGGCAGGTGATGATCCGCTGGCATTGACTTTCCCAGGAGAGCCCCCTGTAGTGGTCAGCCTTCAGGTGGGCATCGTAGAAGGGGACTATGCGATCGCCCGCCTCGGTGATTAGAGCCACCTCCTCCTGGCAGATATCCCGCAGCCCCACCTGCACCAGGCGGGTCACCTGGGGTAATTGCAGGACGTTATACATGATTGAGGCGTGGGAGTAGGTAAACCCCTGGTAGGCACAGCGCAGGTCAGCATGGGCATCGATGTGGAGAATGCCAAACTCCGAGCTCAATTCCGTCAAGGCCCTGATATAGCCCAGGGGAACACTGTGATCTCCCCCCACAACCCCTACCCGTTGACCCCGCTCCAGGGCGGCTCGACTGCGGCCGTAAACCCACTGGTTCATAGCTTCACAGGCCTGGTTCACCCTGGCCAGATCCGCCTGCAGATCCGGGCGATCTCTGGGGATGATTCCTGTTGCCGTCGCCTCCATGAGGCGACCGGCGGCGGCCCTAGCGGTTTGGTTCAGGGCCAGCCAGTGATCCGCCAGGGGGGGCATGAAAATTCCCTGACGCCAGGCCTCCGGATAGTCCAGGTCGTAGAGGTCTATCTGACTAGAGGCTTGCCGAACCCGCTCTGGCCCCTGGGCGGTGCCGGCATGGTAGGACACCGTTGCCTCCCAGGGCACCCCCAGGATGACCAGGTGGGCAGTGTCGGCGGTAAAGGGCAGGCCATACAGATTGCCATTATCCAGGGCTGCCCCACTGGGGTCAAAGCCCTCCAGGGCGGTCGCATGCCCAGGGGCTAGGCTGGGGAAACCAGGGGATTGAACCATCACCGGTGCAAGCTAGAGGGAGTCAGCATCCCTAGTCTAGAGCAAATACACCCCCAGCCAGACGCCGAGGACCGCCAGGTTACTCATTAGCCAACCATTCCAGGGCCCGCTCCCCCAAACTCAGGGGAATACCCACCGCCTTGCCCAGGCGGGGCCGTTCACGGGTTTCGCCAATCCAAACCTTGACATGCTCCGCCTGCCCCCACTCGTTCAGGTATAAGGCAATCTGATCGAGGTGGAGAAGATATTGCGCTTCGCTAAGGGGGAAGGAGGCTTGCTCCAGGTAACGCCACATCACCTGCAGCCAAATCTTCCCCTGGGTGCGACGCAGTTGTAGGTCGTAGGAGTAGCCCCACTTATCCAGCAAAATGGCCTGCAAGTCCCTACCCGTCATCTCGCCTCCCTTGGTTTTAGGTCCAACTAGAGTTGATACATTTCTTTACAATCCCCCGCCGGGGGGGGATCTGGGCTCCCCATGGTGCAATAATACGGTTAGTTAAGTTTTTGACGCTGCCACCAGTGGCTCAGTCTCTGTTTCGGGTTCCTCGAGAACGGCGACCGACGTCCTGGGGTCTGTCTTGATAATAACGACTGATACATTCGAGCGGGTAAGCCAGTTTGGATTATGACTCAAGTTTCTGGAACCTCTGATGTCCCCGATTTGGGGCGTCGTCAATTTATGAACCTGCTGACCTTCGGAGCCGCCACCGGGACTGTCCTGGGCATGCTGTATCCGGTGGTGAAGTATTTCATCCCCCCCTCTAGCGGTGCCGGCGGTGGCGGGGTGACGGCTAAGAATGAACTGGGCAACGATGTCATTGCCAGTCAGTTTCTACAGGCCCATAACCCTGGAGATCGCGTCCTGGTACAGGGGCTCAAGGGTGACCCCACCTACCTGGTGGTCAAGGACGACGGCGCTTTAGAAAACTACGGCATTAGTTCCATTTGCACCCACCTGGGCTGTGTGGTTCCCTGGAATGCCAGCGAAAACAAATTTATGTGTCCCTGCCACGGTTCCCAGTACGATGCCACCGGCAAAGTCGTGCGGGGCCCAGCCCCCCTATCCCTGGCTTTGGCCCATGCCGATGTCACCGAAGACGACAAGGTTTCCCTGACCAATTGGACAGAAACCGACTTCCGCACTGGTGATAGCCCCTGGTGGGCTTAGGTAGGCTACCTACCCAGCCGGTGCCCATGCCACCCTCCCTTGCTTGCTATATATCTAGAGCCATGACTGCATTATTTTCATCGGTGAGTCGTTGGCGGCCAGTAGCCGTTGCCTTTGCCACCATTCTTCTGATTCTGGCTGGGGTACTGGTCCAGCCCCAATCCGCCGCCGCCTACCCCTTCTGGGCCCAGGAAAACTACGCAAATCCCCGGGAAGCCACCGGGCGGATTGTCTGTGCTAACTGCCACCTAGCCGCCAAGCCCACCAAAGTAGAGGCCCCCCAGGCGGTATTGCCCGACTCGGTGTTTCCCCTCAAGGTAGAAATTCCCTACGACCTCAGCACCCAGCAGGTGTTGGGGGATGGTAGCCGGGGTGGGCTGAATGTGGGGGCCGTAGTGGTGTTGCCCGACGGCTTTACCCTGGCTCCCCCCGATCGCATCCCCGAAGATCTGCAGGAGGAAGTGGGTAGTACCTACTTCCAGACCTACAGTGAGAGTCAACCGAATATTTTGATAGTGGGCCCCCTACCGGGGGAACAGTATCAGGAAATTGTTTTCCCCATCCTGGCCCCGGATCCTGGCCAGAATAAATCCGTCGCTTTTGGTAAGTACCAGGTCCATGTGGGGGGTAACCGCGGCCGTGGCCAGGTCTATCCCACCGGTCAGTCCAGTAATAACACCGCCTACAATGCCTCGGTCAGTGGTACGGTGAGTGCCATTGCCCCCCAGGAGGCGGGGGGTTACACCATCACCCTGCTGACGGAGGACGGTAGGTCAGTCACCGAAACCATTCCGGCTGGCCCTGAGCTGCTGGTGGCCGCTGGGGATGCGGTGGAAGCGGGTAAACCCCTCACCACCAACCCCAATGTGGGAGGGTTTGGGCAAATTGACGCGGAAATTGTGCTGCAAAACCCCAATCGGATTAAGGGCCTGATCGCCTTTGTCGCCGCCGTTATGATCACCCAGATCATGCTGGTGCTGAAGAAGAAACAGGTAGAACGGGTACAGGCGGCGGAAGTGAGCTTTTAAGTCAATTTCCCATAGCCTAACCCTAAGCCAGGTATGCGGTCGCATGTCTGGCTTTTTTAGGTCACTCCTCCCCTGTTAACCAAGCCATGTTAACCAGGGGAGGACAGAAATTTCCTGCGATCGCCCATGGTGAGGGGTGAGACCCCAGATCCTAACTTCGAGGGTAACCAGTACAATCTTTGCCATAAGCATGATTGATTGAGTTTCCTTGTTTCCCTCTCTCTGGATAGGCCACTGCGGTGGCCTTTTTTTTGCCCTGGCCCGGACGGTGCGGCTGCACGTGCAAAACCGAGCCCTGGTCTACGGTAACCGCACGGTGGTGTTTGCCTAGGGCGTGATCGGGTGCTCCGACCGACGCACCGCCTCCAGCAGGTCGTGGTGGATGTCAGGGTTGGCGGCAATTACTAAACCCGGACGCTGGTAGTCCTGGCAATGGTGTAGGGGCGGGGGCGGTGCCCCATCCAGGGTGGTGACAACATAGCCCATTTCCGCCGCCATAAAGGCCAGGGCAGCGCCGTCAATAAACTGGCTACGGGCCAGGACGGCCCCGGCCAAATCTCCGCTGAGTAGACCGTTGAAATTGGGAATTTGGGTGGTTTTAGAGTAGTCCGCCTTGGTGTGAAACACCCGATACCGGTCCTCCAGGTAGGGCACCAGGGCCCCCATTTGCCATCCCAAACAAAGGGCAGGGGTAGGATTGGCAATGGCGATGGCCTGACATTCCCCCAGATTCTGGTGCAGTTGTCCCCGAAAGGCGCCCTGGCCCCGTAGCGCGTAGTAGTAGAGATTTTGCCCAGGGGTGACGGAGATCGCCGCCTCATAGTCATCGGCATTGAGAATGCTGAGAATAATTTGATAGTTTGAGTGGCCATCTAGATAAAACTGGGTGCCATCGATGGGGTCGAGGGCCACCAGGTAGTCCCCCATAGCTCCTAGATCGGTGGCTCGAAAGTATTTGGTATTGTAGGTCTGCTCGTGTTCTTCACCAAAGAAACGCACCTGGGGAAATAGACCCAATAACACCACCTCCATCATGGTTTGAATGGAGAGATCAGCATCACTTAAGGCGGAGGCGAAAAAGTTATCCCCCTTGCCGTCTTTGCCCGGTTGGGCCTTAATCTTGGACTGAATCTGTTGAGCGTAGGCGCCAGCCGTACGCAAATAGGGCAGTAGGGTTTCTAAGATTTGTTGCGGGCTGGGCGGACTAGCCATAGCCAAAAAACCTTTTGCGGAATATTCTTTAAGTGTAAACATATTCTGTTTACATCGATGGCCTACCCCGGGAGTTGTAATCGTTGTAGGAGTTGAGGTCACCATGGTTAGTCAGCAGCCCCGTTCCATGCCGCCCTCCCTGGATCTAGACCCTACCCTCCAGGGAACCCATGATTACTTTACCCCACCCCTGATTAGCCCGCCCGCAGCTCGCCCCCAGGCCCCCTGGCGCTGGCTGTTGATGGCTATGCTCGGCTGCACAGGGGCGGGGGTGGCGGCCCTGGGGGCCTTTCTCTGGTTGGTCAACCTGCCCCCCACCACTAACTGTGAAAACCCGGCCACGGTGACTAGCGATCGGGCCCAACTCTATTGTGCCCAAACAGCGGCAGAGTCTGGCAACCTGGAGGATATTCTCACCAGTCTCGACCTGGTGGGTGCCTGGTCCAGTTCCCATCCTCTGCATTACGAGGTTCAGCCCTTAGTGGAGGAGTGGTCTTGGGTAGCCCTCAGGGCAGCAGAACGGGAACTGGGGGATAATCAGCTGCAGGCGGCCCAGGCCCTGATTGCTCGCATTCCTAGCACCAGCCCGGTTTACCCCCAGGGCCAGGCGGCCCTGGCCAGGTGGCAGACGGAGTGGGACCAGGGTAGGGGCTTGGTGGCCAAGGCAGAGAAGGCTTTGCAACGCAAGGACTGGACTACGGCTACGGCCCAACTCCAGGCCCTAGGGAATCTAGAGAATGACCATTGGCGGGTTGAACAGGTCACCCTGCTATCCCGCCGTATTCAAGCAGAACGTCGAGCCGTGGCCCTTTTGAACCAAGCGGTGGCCCTGGCGGCGCCCGGGGGCAGTCAGGGCCTGGGGCGAGCCCTACAGACCGCCACCCAGATTAACCCTGACACCTTTACCTACCAGGCCGCCCAGGTTTACCTCGATCGCTGGAGCGATTTGCTCTTGAAACTGGGGCTAGATCGCTGGTATGCCTCCTCCCTGGAGGAAGCCCTGGCCCTGGCCCGTCAGGCAGCCCTGAACCCAAGTCGGGCTCAGGTAGCCCAGGAACTGATCTGGCTGAGTCGGTCCCGGCAGTTGGCCCAGGCCAGCCTGCGGGGGTGGCGAACCACCCCCGACCAGCTGATCACCCTTTACCAGGCCATGCTGATGGCCAATCGGATTGGTAGCGATAGTCCTTACTACGGCCAGGCCCAATCCAGCCTCAAGACCTGGCGGCAGCACCTGGAGGGAATGGCGACCCTGCAAGCGGCTGAGGTACCTGGCCGTCTGGTCCATCTGGATACCCTGAAGCTGGCCATGACCCAGGCCCAACAGATACCCCCCGGTCACCCCCAGCGGGTGCGGGCCCAAACCTTGATCGCCCACTGGCAACTGACCATCGAGCGCTTAGAGGATCGACCCTATCTGGTTGAGGCCCATCGCCTGGCCAAGGATAAAACTATGACAGGTTTGCAGGCGGCTATCGAGATGGCGGAAAAAATTGCCCTAGAACGGGCCCTCCGACCTGAGGCCCAGGGCTGGGTTTACCTTTGGCGAGTTCAGATTGAGGAAATCGAAGACCGGCCCATCCTCAACCAAGCCCGCCGCCTGGCGAGCCAGGGTAATCTCTTCCAGGCCATTGCCGAGGCTTTAAATGTGAAGCCAGGGCGAGCCCTCTACGATGAAGCCCAAGGGGCAATCGCCGGTTGGCAATGGCAAATTAGGCAACAGGAACTAGCTCGACAACGGGCCCTGACTCCCACTCCCCCCGTTATCCCAACCCTACCAGCACCGGGTCCATCAACGGCTACCCCCCCCCTCCAGGATAGGGATCCTGGGGCGCTAACCGCCCCCTCACCGTCGCCTTCATTGTCCTCTGATCCGGCCTCCGACATGATGCCGCCTGGCGCTGTGCCCAGGGTGCTCGAACTATCACCGCCAACCAATATACCCGCACCACCCCTCCAGGGGACGCCCTCCACAGAACCCAGTGCCTTGCCCCCTGCCGCGACGCCGCCAACCGGTGGACCCCTAACCCCGGAGCCAACCGTTGCCCCCCTAGTGCCAGCACCAGGGACCTTGCCAGAGCCTACCCCGCCACCCGATGCCCCTGCCGTGTCTAGTAGCCCCCAACCAGAAACTAACCTGAGTTGGTCGGGTTCCTAGGTATAGCTAGAGGGCTTAGAAGCCAGAAAACCACCAGCGGTGGCGCCCAACAGATATCAAACGGCATCTCAGGGCTCATGAAAAAATAACCTGAACGTTTCTCTGTCCAAACACTAGACTAAGAACATCAAGGGTTTGGAAGAATGAGTATGCTCAGCACGGCAACAGAAACAATCATTCAACAGAAATATGAACAACTCGTGCCTTATTT
>JBEIGU010000180.1:0-7023 GCA_040381765.1 Leptolyngbya sp. | reverse complement strand
ATAAGGCACGAGTTGTTCATATTTCTGTTGAATGATTGTTTCTGTTGACGTGCTGAGCATACTCATTCTTCCAAACCCTTGATGTTCTTAGTCTAGTGTTTGGACAGAGAAACGTTCAGGTTATTTTTTCATGAGCCCTAATCCTACCGATCTACCAGGGCTGTGGTTAGGTTGCAGAGTCGGCGGCCGCGGCGATCTGCCCCTTACTCCACAGGGAAAAGGGCACCGCTATCACCAAACTCACCAGGGCATAGCCCAAAATGGTGGGCACAATCTGGCTGCCGGCGCCACTCAGTTCCGCCAGCAGTAGGGCCAGCCCCAGGTTGCGAGCGATGGTGGCGATCGCCAGGGAGGCCCGCTGCTGTCTGGACCTGGCCAGGTTGGTGGGCAGTCGGCTCTCCCCCCCCAGCCCATAGCCCAGGGCCAGGGTAAGGATGGCTACGGTGGCAAACACGGCGATGGACACCAGGCCCAGGGGCCACACCAGTTGCACAATACTCCACAGTACCAGGGGGAAAAAGAAAATCCCCACCATTACTAAAAAAGCCAGGTGGGCCAGCTTAGCCAGGGGTTTACGAATCTTCTCTACAAAGCGGGGGCCGACCCGTTGCAGCAGCAGCCCGATCCCGATCGGCAGGAACTGCACCACCGCCACCTGGCGAACCACCTGCAGCACCGTGATCTTCCCCTCCAGCGCTAGATCAAACTGACCATAGAAGATCGATAGGATCAGCGGCGTGACCATCAGGGTCAGGAGGGCCAGGGTCATGTGCAAGTTGCTGGTATAAACCGGGTCACCGCCGGCCAGGGCCGATCGCTTGTAGGTCACCGGGGCCCCAGGCACCGCGGCTAAAATCGCTAGCCCCGACCCCACCCCACTGGAGACCGGGACCAGCTTCAGGAGCAGGAACACCACCGCTGGAAATAGGACCACCACCGCCAACAGCGATCGCAGCAGGGCCCCCTGACGCCGCCAGAACGCCACCAGATCCACCAGGGACTGGTTGACCCCCAGGGATAACATCAAAATGGAAATAATTACTTGCAGGACAAACTTGAGCAGGCTGGGGTCCATGGTGCTGGCTCGTGGGATAAGGCTGACAAAATCGAATTAATGGCAGAGCTCTATTCCGATCAGGGCCCTACCCAGGGTTGACTCAAGGTCAACCCTGGGTGATTAAGGGTTAACCCCCCGCCGTATCGGCGGGCTGGGGCTGCTCAAAGGCATCTTTCTGGGATGCGATCGCCGCTTTTTCAGGACGGGTGCCCGGCATGATCTGAAAGTCCGGAGTGAATTCAACCAGGACACTCTTGAGTTGCTCAAAGACGCCGGGATTACCCTCTAGCTTAACTTTCCCTTCGCCGATCAAGACTGGAAATGTGCTTAACCCGGCCATGATCAACTCCAGGTCACTCCGGTTGATGGTAATCGTGAGATCGGGGTTCTTCGCCAGGAAGCCTTTGATATTGGTCAGGGTTGAATTGCTCATTTCCACCGCAAATTGCTCGCCATTATCGGGGGTGACTAAGTTGATGGTGAACTTCATCCCTGTTGCTTTCTGGCTATCTACCCGAATCGCAATGAAATCGAGCAGGAGTTCGGTGGACATGGCGCGAACCGTATCCGGAGTCACCGACTTTGTTGTCACCCCACTGGGGAAACCATTCCGCAGCTCGTAAGCGGCGGCCAGAAAACTATTGCGCACACTGGGGCTTTCTTTCTGATAACCAATCTGCTCAAACACATCCGCCAGTAGGTCTTTAGCGGTCTGGTTTTGAGGTTCAGCATAGACCAGCTTGTTGAGAATCTCCATCGCTTCCCGGTATTTGCCCTGGTCGTACAGTTCTCTGCCCTTGGTCAAAATCTTTTCCGCACCGCCCATCATTTCGACGTAGAGTGGTGCCGATTCGCTGGGTGACAGGGGAGTCAGGGTGGCTGGGTTAGCATCCCAGTAGCCCAGGTAGCGGTTAATCACGGCGCGACTATTGTTTTCCTCGGAGCCATGGTAACTATGGGCCGCCCACTGTTGTTGCAAACTTTCAGGCTGCTTGTAAATGTTGTGAATCTCATTGATCGTGACCCCCTGGTTGGCCTGGTGCAACACCTCATTATGCAGGTGGGCGTAGGCATCCCGCTGGGTTCGCATGACCTCCTGAATCCGATCGTTCCCCCAACGGGGCCAGCTATGGGAGGCAAACATCACCTCCGCGTCCTGCCCAAACCGGTAAAGTGCTTCACTGATCTTTTTTGACCACTCCAGGGCATCCCGCACCAGTGCCCCCCGCAGGGTGTAGATGTTATGAATTGTGCCGCAGATGTTTTCCGCTGCCCAAAAGGCCTTCCAGTCTGGGAAATAGGTGTTCATCTCGGCGGGGGCTTCGGTGCCGGGAGTGTTCTGAAACACCATGCGGACTCCATCAATCGTCAATTCCTCAATATCCTGCTCGATGTAGCGGGTCGGCTCAATCAGCCCCACCCTGCCCGCTGCGGTGTTTTTACCAATCGACTGATCCACGTGGCCGAGGGGGCTGCGGGGCAGGAGCAAGCCGTACTGGAAATAGGCGCGTCGGGTCATGGCTGTGCCGGTATAGACGTTTTCGGCGATCGCATGCTCCATAAATCCGATCGGGGCCAGGATCTGCACCTTGCCGCCCTTGACATCGGCCTCATCCACCACCCCGCGCACCCCACCATAGTGATCGATGTGGGAATGAGAGTACACCACCGCCACCACCGGGCGCTCCCCCAGGTGCTGGTTTACCAGTTCCAGGGCGGCCTTGGCGGTTTCCTTACAGGTCAAGACATCAAACAGAATCCAACCCCTATTGCCCTTGATGATGGTCATGTTGGCCAGGTCAAACCCGCGCACCTGATAGATTCGATCTGGCACAACTTCGTAGAGCCCGTAGGCCATGTTGAGAATGGCCTGCCGCTGCAGGGAGGGATGAACGCTATCGAAGACACTGTCAAATCCGCGCAGGAGAAACCCATAGCTGCCCATGTCCCAGGCGACATTGCCGGCCTCTGCCATAATGTGTTGGTAGGGAGGAGCGGCGATAAACCCTTTTTCCACCTCTTCAAAATCCCGCCTATCCTGGAATGGCAAGCGGTTACGTAAACTATTTTGTAACGCGACGGTAAAGGAGGACGGTAGCTTACCCTTCGGATCGAAGTGCTTTTCTGCCAAGGCTTGAGCCTCTGATGGGGTCAATGGTGGTGTATCCATAGAACGTTCTCCAATGGTTGCTTAACCATAGCCTAGGGTAATGGGGCGGGCCTGGGAAAGCAAGTTGTCTGGGTAACAGGGTCAGGGGTTAGCCAGGCTACTAACCCCTAACTTCTCTATCTGCCCCCAGGGTGGAGTCATCCAGGGCGGCCACCACGGCATCGTAGATCTGGTTGGCGTGGTGGGGGCTGGTGCCAATGCAGGTGAGGCCCAGCTTGCCGTACTCCGACAGGCAGCCCATCAGGTGGAAGGCGGCGCCGGTGCCGCTGATCGAGTTGAAGTGCAACCGCCGGCTGACGATGATATCGATCAGGTCACTGGGCAGCAGACCCCGGTAGTGGGGCCGTTGCAGGTTGTCGGAGGCGCGGTAGTAGCGCACCTGGTTTTGCTTGGTGTAAAACAGCCCGTCCCCCGGGTTAAAGCGGCCCTCCGTCAGCATCTTCATCGCCATCAGGGGGTGGGTGGTGCCGCCCTTGCGCAGGTTAATCTCAATGGCGTAGAGGTGCCAGTCCTGCTGGGCCTGGCCATCCCTGGCCACTGCCAAAAAATCCACCCCGTAGCGTTCCAGGGCGCCCTGGCGGGCCAACTCCTCCCCCACCCGCTGGCCCATGGCCTGCAGGGCTAGCCGGTAGGCGGGCTGGGCCGGAAAGGCGCAACCCAGGAAAATCTGGCCATCGGGGCCCCCCAGTTCCTGATCGTGGGTGGAGAGGATCTCCACCTGCCCCAGGGGGGTAATCTGGCCCTGCACGCTGGGGGAGGTTTTGGGGCTGCCCTCGATAAACGCCTCGGCGATCGCCCCCAAACTACCGATCTTCTCAGCGAAGTGGGGCCAGGTTTCGCTCTGGCACTGAAAGCGCAGCTGGGGTAGGGCCTGCAGTAGCCCCGACCGGCGGCGGCGATGGCTGGCTACCCCGGGGGCGATCGCCCCCCAGGGGCGCAGGTCCAGCAGGGCATTGCCCTCCCCGGAAAACCCCTGGTTGAGTTTCACCACCAACCGCTCCAGGCCTGGTTCCCGTTCCCACAGGTCGGCGATGGCGCTGGCCAGGTCAGGGGCGCTAAAGGTCAGATCCGTGCCCGGCGGGTGGGGGATGCCGCAGCGTTGGAAAATCTCCCGGCTGCCGCTCTTGGTGCCCCAGTGGAGCAGATCGGGGTCCACCGCCAGCAGGGGCAGGTCGAGGCGGAGGGAGAGCTGGCGTTCCAGGGGGGTGGCATTGTAGCAGGTCATGTAGCCCCGTTGCGGGTCCAGCAGGCGTCGGATGCGGGCCAGCAGGCGAGGCCGCTCCAGGATTTTCTGGCTGAGGGGTTTGGTGGAGCCGTCGTAGGTGGCCAGCAGGGTGAGGCGATCGCGGGCGTGGGAGCTAGGAATCCCCGGTAGCAGCTCCAGGTAGTAGTCGACAATGCTGGGGTGGAGGGGTTGGGAGGTGATATAGATCAGCCGGGTGTTGGGGTTGCGCAGCCGAATCAGGCTAAACAACAGCCGTTCTTCGTAGTGGTTGACCCCCTCCACCTTTTGCAACTCCTCCTGATCCAGGCTGAGGGAGGGCACCACCAAAATGTGCCGCTCCTCGGTGTCAAACTCATCGGTGGATCGCCAGCGATCGGCGAGTTGGCGCTGTAGCTGACTAAAGCGGCAGTCCGACGCCAGGGGCGGCGACAGGGGGGATGGGGCCATGGTGGGGTCTCTCCTCGACCGAGCTAATCCATTGTGGCATGGTCAATCCATGAACGACCGGCCCCCCAGGCGGTGAGGGGGCAGCACTAGGGTTCTGATCATGGACCTGGTTTAATGGCGGAATAATCCTAGACAATGGAGTAGCCAGTTCACCCCCAGAGCCCCCTAGTCATGACCTCCCTATTCAAACCCTATGGCCACGCCTGGAAAATTGTTCGGGTGATGTTGTCGGTCTATTACGCCTACATGGTGGAATACCGGGCGGAACTGCTATTTTGGGTACTATCGGGCACCTTCCCGCTGATTTTCATGGGGGTGTGGGCGGAGGCGGCCCAGGGCGGTCAGTTTAGCCTCACCCCCCGGGAACTGGTGCAGTACTTCCTGGCGGTCTTCCTGGTGCGGCAACTGACGGTGGTGTGGGTGGTGTGGGAGTTTGAGCGGGAGCTGGTGGAGGGGCGGCTCTCCCCCTACCTGCTGCAGCCCATCGACCCGGTGTGGCGACATTTCTTTAGCCACCTGGCGGAGCGCTTTGCCCGCTTCCCCTTTATTCTGGTGCTGGTGCTGCTGTTTTTGGGGCTCTATCCTGAGGCGGCCTGGTTACCAACGCCGGTGAATGGCTTGCTGGCCGGGCTGGCCATTGCCCTTAGCTTTGCCCTGCGGTTTTTAATCCAATACACCTTTGCCCTGGCCTCCTTTTGGACGGAGCGGGCCAACGCCCTGGAGCAGTTCTGGTTTCTGCTCTATACCTTTCTGTCGGGGATGGTGGCCCCCCTGGAGCTGTTTCCCGAAGCGGTGCAGGCGGTGGTGCGGTGGACCCCCTTTCCCTACCTGCTCTATTTCCCCGCTAGTTTACTGGTAAATCGCCCCGACCGGGTGGCCCAGGGGTTTGCGGCCATGGCCCTGTGGGGGCTGGGTTTCCTGGTGATCAACCGCTGGCTATGGCGGCGGGGGCTGCGCCAGTATTCTGGCATGGGGGCCTGATGGAGCGCTATCTGCGGGTGTTGGGGTTGTTTTGGAGCACGGCGATCGCTGCCGAGCTAGAGTACCGGCTGAATTTTTTATTGGCGGCTCTGACCAGCCTGGGGGGGCTGGTGGGCAGTGTGTTTGGCCTGTTTTTGTTCTACCGCACCGGCTACCAGTTTCCGGGCTGGAGCTGGCCCCAGGCTCTGTTGGTGTTGGGGTTTTTTACCCTGCTACAGGGGTTTGCCGCCACCCTGCTGAGCCCCAACCTGAGTCGGATTGTTACCCAGGTGCAGCAGGGCACCCTGGATTTTGTTTTGCTCAAGCCGATTAGCTCCCAGTTTTGGCTGTCCACCCGGGCGGTTTCCCCCTGGGGGCTGCCGGACCTGGCCTTTGGCCTGATCCTGCTGGCCTACGCCGGTCAGCAACTGGGCCTGGGTTGGTCGGCCTACCTGCTGGCCCTTCCCCCCCTCTTGTTTGGAGCCCTCACCCTCTACAGTCTGTGGTTTATGTTGGGGGCCACCAGCATCTGGTTTGTCAAGATCTACAATGTCACCGAGGTGCTGCGCAGCCTGCTGGAGGCGGGGCGCTTCCCGATCACCGCCTACCCCATGGCCTACCGCCTGTTTTTCACCTTTGTGATCCCGGTGACCTTCCTCACCACCGTACCGGCCCAAACCATGCTGCAGCAAAGCTCCTGGGGTTGGTTGCTGGCCTCCGCCCTGTTGGCCCTGGTGCTACTGGGGGTGGCTAACCGGTTCTGGCGCTTTGCTTTGCGGTTTTATACCAGTGCCTCTAGTTAGCTGAACCATGACCCCCTTGCCCCGTCCTAAACCCCTGGCAGTCTCTCCCTTGCAACCGGGGCTGCCCACCATGTACGACTTGAAAAGGGAACGCATCAGCCCGCTCGGGTGCGCCCCCACGACTGGCGCACCCGAGCGGACCCGTTAGCAGCAGTCTGGGAGCAGGAATTGGTGCCGATGCTGGAGGGGCAACCGCAACTGCAAGCACTGACGCTTCGCTTCGGCTAAAAAGCAGCCCGAGTCTTGCTTGAGCTGCTTTTTTTCTATGGCCTTAGTCTAAACTCGAGATCTAATCCTGCCAGAGAGAAAATCTAAAGGCGGCGCTGCAGTTGCTTAGCGGTTAGGGGGGGTGCGGTGGGCT
>JBEIGU010000179.1:0-7101 GCA_040381765.1 Leptolyngbya sp. | reverse complement strand
TCAGTAATCAGTAATCAGTAATCAGTAATCAGTAATCAGTAATCAGTAATCAGTAATCAGTAATCAGTAATCAGTAATCAGTAATCAGTAATCAGTAATCAGTAATCAGTAATCAGTAATCAGTAATCAGGGGTCAGGGGTCAGGGGTCAGGCCCTTCTGGGGCTATGATCGAAGGATAACCAGGAGGACGATCCGTTGGCCGGTGAGGATTTTTCAACCCAAACCAGAGGGCAGCGCCAGGGGCAGGGGGTAGGGCGGCTAGTTTGCCTGGGTGTCACCCTGGTGGGGCTGGTGTTAGGCAGCCCCACCACCCCTGCCCAGGTGCTGCCGCCGGAGATACGGAATGCCTTTCTGGCTGACCCCTTGACCGATGTCCCCCGGGACCCCCTACTGCCCAGCACCCCCGTCTCCCGATCGCTCAGTCCCCTGGAGGAATTGGCCCTGACCCAGGGCCTGGACCAGTTATTGATCACCATCACAGAGCTGGGCTTAGCGGGGGACACCCAGGCAGCCCGGGCCCTGTGGATGCGGGAGATCCGGTTACGGCGTTTGCTCGGGGTTAGGGCGGAACTGGTGGCCATAGCGCGGGCCGCCCCCACCCTGCAGAACTGGAACGCGACCCAGGAGCTGCAACTGTTATCGGCTCGCCTGACCACCCTAGTGGCAGAGACCCCCCTACCGGTGGATCAATTGCAGGAAGTAGCGGTCACCTACGCGGCCCTGGGCAATCTGGAGGCCGCCCTCTCCCTACGCCGCACCCTGGCGGAGACGGCCAGAGATCAGGCCGCCTACTCCGCCCAACTAGAACAGATTGCTAATCTACACGAGTCGGGGTTCCAGTTCCCCGAGGCGGCGAAGGTGTATCAAGAGTTGGTGGCGATCGCTGCTAACCAGGCCGTCACCAGCGATCAGGTCCGCTTTCTCCAGGCCCAGATCAAAAACCTGGCCCAGGCCCAAGACCCGGCTGGTGCCCTGGAGGCCCAGCAGCGATTATTGCAACTCTACCTGAAAGATTCAACCTCCTGGCCCCAGGTGCCTGGCCTACAGTACGCCATGGCTAACAACCAGGTTCTCCTGGGAGACCTGGATACCGCCTCCCGCCAGTATCAGATTGCCTATACCAATGCGATCGGTGGCCAACAATTTGTCCTGGCGACAACTGCCCTAGAGCGCCTGGTCAGGCTTTACGAAGGACTAGAGCGCTGGACCGATGTAGATTACCTCTACGACCAGCTGCTTCGAGTCCACCAGACCACTGGCAACGCCTACGGTCTGATGGACAGCTTTGATCGGCTGGGTCAACTTTATGAAAAGCAACGTAACCCTGAGGCGGCATTACTGGCCTATCGCCAGGGATTAGCCCTGGCCCGCAGACTCGACCATCGGCAGACCTACTTTGAAACCCAAATCAAGCGACTGATGGAGACAGAGGTGCCCTAGCCCTAATTAAGGATTTCCGTCTATCTTAAGAAATGGAACGCCAAAACTATAGTTTCTCCCGGTTAGAGGTTCAACTATCCTGATGAATAAGACTAAGCCTTCCTTAGACCCAAATATCCAACGTCCTAAAATGGGATTTAATGACTACGCCGAACGTTTAAATGGCCGCGCTGCCATGGTTGGGTTTGTGGCCATCATCGTCATTGAACTGGTGACCGGTGAAGGCCTATTAAGCTGGTTGGGGTTACGATAGCTTAAAGGCAGTCTCCGCTCTGGGTAATCCAACTGAAGCTGCAATAAGCTTACTCAACCTCAACTTTAACCAATCAACTTTGCCCTAAGTATCTCAGATGTTTGGTCTAGAATGGGTGGGCTAGGGGTTCTGCGGGGCTAACTCCTGGAAGGAGTGTATCTAAAAGTTAGGAGAGGAGTTGGGCTGAACAAGCCATTTACAAGCACTTTCCACCATTTCGGAGCGCATGGGGAGGTCGAGACGCTCAAAGGTTTGATATCGAGGGGGGGGTGTGGCGCTGATTCCGGTGCTTAGGGGAGCGACTGTTAGTGGCTTTAGATGGGGCGAAATACTTTAGTTCGACATTCTGAGTCCCCTCTTGAAGAGTCGCCCACCTGTTCCTAGGACACCGAGGCCACCAGGAGGGCGGTCTCGGCCCTGGCCATGGACTGTTTAGCCTGCAGGTAGGCGGCCAGTTGGGTTTCAATATTGGCCCGGACAATCTGGCGGAAGTCTAGGAAATGCTCTGCCTGGGCGCAGACGGAGACGTAGTTGGCCGCCACGGCGGGATAGCGCCACAGCATCACCGCCAGGTTTAGCCAGAAGCGCAGGCGGGTCTTACGCTTAATCCCCTGGCGCCAAACAATAATTAAAAAGGCCCGGATGGTCACCCAGTTGATGTCGGGGGCCCCCGCCGAGGTGGTGCGATTTTGATAGTTGCGGCGTTGGGCTTCCCCCAACATGAGAAAATGGCGGAAGGTGCGGTTGAGCACCGTCAGGGGGTCGTAGAGGTCCCAGAAGGTTTGGATAAACTCTTCGGTGATCTCCTCGATCGCCCGAGTCGGCACAAAGTTCATCAGGGTGGCCTGGTTAATGTCAGCGCTTTGCCCCAGTAGTCGCCCTTCCTTTTCTAGCCGGTGCCAGAGGGCGGTGTCGGGTAGGGCCTGCAGCATACTGACCATGGCGGTGGGGATGGCGGTTTGCTCGACAAACTGGTAGATGCGTTGCCCGGCTCCGGGTTTTTCGCCATCAAAGCCGATGATAAAGCCCGCCATCACCCTGAGCCCAGCCCGGGAGATCGCCACCACCGACTCGGAGAGGGGGTCTCGCACATTCTGGAACTTACGGGTGAGGGTAAGGCTGTCGTCGTCTGGGGTTTCAATCCCCAGAAACACCGTGCCGAAGTTACAGTCCACCATCATCTGCATCAGTTCTGGATCCTGGGCCAGATCCACCGAGGCCTCGGTGGCGAAGGAGAAGGGATACCCCCGTTCCTCCATCCAGGGTTTCATGGCCTGCAGCAATAGTTTGACGTTGCGCTTATTGCCGATGAAGTTGTCGTCTACCATGAAGATGCTGCGCCGCCAACCCAGATCGTAGAGACACTGCAGCTCCGCCAGCAGTTGCTGAGGAGCCTTGGTGCGGGGTTTGCGACCGTAGAGCACAATGATGTCGCAAAACTCACACTGGAAGGGGCACCCCCGGGAAAACTGCACCGACATCTCGGCGTAGGCGTCTAACTCCAACAGGTCGTAGCGGGGAATGGGGGTACCGGTGACATCGGGTTTTTCGCCGTTGGAGCGGAAGGTGCCGTGGCTATCCCCCCGTTCCACCGCCGCCACAAACATGGGCAGGGTAATTTCCCCCTCATCCAGGATTAAAAAGTCAGCCCCCGCCGCCAGGGCCTCCTGGGGCAGGGCGGTGGGATAGGGCCCCCCCACCGCCACCCGCTTGCCGTAGCCCTTGGCGGTCTGGATCGCCTCTAGAAAGTCCACCTTGTGGACAATCATGGCGGAGACGATGACGATGTCCGCCCACTGCCATTCCTCGCGTCGCACCGCCCGCACATTGCGATCCACCAGTTTGAAGTTCCAGGTTTGGGGCAAAATCGCCGCCACCGTAATCAACCCCAGGGGTGGCAATTGGGCTTTGAAGTTAACCAATTCTAAAGTCTTATCAAAGGACCAAAAGCTTTTAGGGAAGCGGGGATAAACCAACAGAATATTCATACAGCGGGTTTTAATGTTTAACTAATGTTAAGGGATCGGGGAGGATCTAGGCAAATATCCATGGATATGATCTAAACCCTAGCCATAGAGGAACCCCAGGATCAAGCGCTATGATCAGCCTAGGGGCTGCCTTCTACCCCGAACAAATCCACCCCTTGGACGATTGACCTTGCTTGACCCTACCCCCGGCTCGCCCGATTCCCGGCCCCCAGTTCCCCCTACTTCCCTAGACTGCGCCTTTACCTTTGACTCGATTGAATCGGCCCTGGCGGATCTGGCCGCTGGCCGGGCCATCGTGGTGGTGGATGATGAGAACCGGGAAAATGAGGGGGATGTGATCTGCGCCGCCCAGTTTGCCACCCCCGATATCATTAATTTTATGGCGGTGGAGGCGCGGGGGCTGATCTGTCTGGCCATGACCGGGGAACGTCTTGATCAACTGGATCTGCCCCTGATGGTCAACCCCAGCGCCTTTGAGGACGAAAACGAGCAGACCGCCTTCACCGTCAGTATTGACGCCGCCCCCGCCTGGGGGGTGAGCACCGGCATTTCCGCTGAGGACCGGGCCCGCACCATTCAGGTGGCCATCAACCCCAGCGCCCGCCCCAGCGATCTGCGCCGTCCTGGCCATATTTTTCCCCTGCGGGCTAAGCAGGGGGGCGTCTTGAAGCGGGCTGGCCACACCGAGGCCGGGGTGGATCTGGCTCGCCTGGCGGGGCTCTACCCCGCCGGGGTGATCTGCGAAATCCAAAATCCCGATGGCTCCATGGCCCGATTGCCGGAGTTGGTCAGCTACGCCCGCAGCTTTGGGCTGAAACTGATCAGCATTGCCGACCTGATTAGCTATCGCCTGGAGCATGAGCGGTTTGTGCAGCGGGAGGCGATCGCCGATCTACCCACCCAGTTTGGCCAATTTAAGATCTATGCCTACCGTAACCAGTTGGATAACTCCGAGCATGTCGCCCTGGTGAAGGGGGATCCCAGCCGCTTTCACCAGGGGGTGGTGATGGTGCGGGTCCACTCCGAGTGTCTCACCGGCGATGCCTTTGGCTCCCTGCGCTGCGACTGTCGCATGCAGCTACAGGCGGCCCTGAAGATGATTGACGCGGCGGGGCGGGGGGTGGTGGTCTACCTGCGCCAGGAGGGTCGGGGTATTGGTCTGGTGAACAAGCTCAAGGCCTACTCCCTGCAGGACCTGGGCCTGGATACGGTGGAGGCCAACGAAAAACTGGGCCTGCCGGTTGATCAGCGCAACTATGGGATTGGCGCCCAAATTCTCAACGACATTGGCGTGCGGCAGTTTTGTTTGATTACCAACAACCCCCGCAAGATTGCCGGGCTGAAGGGCTACGGCCTGGAAATGGTGGACCGGGTACCCCTGATCATCGAGGCCACCCCCTACAACCTCAATTACCTCACCACCAAGGCGGAAAAGCTCGGCCACTTGATGCTGCAGACCTACCTGGCCACCATCGCCATTCACTGGCAGGGGGGCCCCCTATCCCTGGAGAACCGCTACCAAAAGCTCAAGGATGTGCGCCAACTGGCCCAAAGCCAGGGGCTGGTGGTGCAGGAGGAGGCCCGACCGGTGGGGGCGGCCCTCTTCGGTCAACCCCATCTGATCCTACACCTGGGTCTGGATGGGGCCACCCCCATGGAGGAGACCTGGTACGGTCGCCCGGAGAGCCCCCATCGCCGGGCGGTACTGGCGGTGCTGGACGAGTTAGTGGGGTGGCCTGAGATTGATCAGTTGGCCTTTTTCATCGCCGTTGGCCATGATCCCTTCAGTGGGCTGCAGGTGGGCCTCAGCCGCCAGGTGTTTGCCCGCCCGTTGCCGATTCGGGCGGATCAGATCAAGCCCTCGATGGTGGCAGAGCAACTCACCACCCAGCGGGTTTACCTGTTCTCCAGTACCCCCTCTGACCCCTGAATTCCTTACCTGGCTGCCTAAATCGGTTAAGCTATAGCCATAGCCCAGCGGCGAAGAAGCACCCATGGAACAGCGATCGCAGTACCACCAGGCCCTGGAACAGCTGGACCCGGTGCGGGATAGCGCCCGCATCTGTCGTTACCTGGCGGGCTATGAATTTCCCTGGGACCTAACCCGGGCCCTGGAACTGGCCCTTTTCCGCACCTTTTGTATCCCCAGCATTGCCGCCTTGCTGGACCGGACCGGAGAGTTTCACCACCGCCCCCAAAAACGCTACGACGACACGGGTTTGATGGTGTCTTTAATCCTCAAATGGGGCTACGACAGCCCCCAGGGTCAGGCGGTGATTGCTCGCCTCAACCACATCCACGGTCACTTCCCCATCAGTAACGACGACTTTCTCTACGTCCTGTCTACCTTTATTTACCAGCCGGTGGATTGGCTAGATCGGTTTGGCTGGCGCCCCCTTAACCCCCTGGAGAAAACCGCCCTGTTTCATTTCTGGCGCTGCGTGGGGGAACAGATGGGAATTACCGCAATTCCCGATAGCTACGATCGCTTTGCCCAGTTTCACCAGGCCTACGAAGCCGCCCACCTGGGCTATAGTGCGGCCAATCAGCGGGTGGGGCAGTCTACCCTGGCCCTATTTTTGAGCTGGTTTCCCCCGCCCCTGCGGCCCCTGGTGAAACCCCTGGTGTACGCCATGATGGATGACGGCATGTTAGAGGCCTTTGGCTTTCCCAAACCCCAGCCCTGGCAGCGATCGCTGGTCACCCAGAGCCTGCGCTGGCGGGGCTACCTGCTGCGCTATCTACCCCCCCGCCAGACCCCCCGCTTTTACAGCGAGGACCCCCAACGCAGCTACCCCAAGGGTTACCATCTCTCGGACCTGGGCCCCCCTGGCCTCCTGCCCCAGCTTAATCGGCCAACTAAGCCCTAGTGGTCTATCCACCTTAACCTGCATTATTCATGAGGCCTGCCCGTAGGCAGTGACTTGGCCCCCGATGAGTCAACCGCAACAGACGCTCAGTATCAACGTCCCAGTGCTGGCGACGACTTGAGTAACGAGGCCAAAAACCGTAGCGAACCGCACAAAAAAGGCGGACTCTCCGGGCCAGTAGACACACCTAACTCTTAACGCTGGCGGCTAGAAGCCGCGCCTAGACAGACAAAACCCGCCTACGCGGGTTATGAGTCAGTCGGCGAAGGCCGACTTCGTCTAGATAGCAGCGGTTTGAACCGCCCTAAGTCAATGTTTTGTCAGTCAACCAGGGGCGGGGCTGGGAAAAATCAAACGGCAGATCCGTTTTACACACTGTCATGGCAAAATAGAAGCGCTTATTTTGTTGAACTGGACAGTCTTAAGTTTTTTCTGGATCCAAGCTTTGGCCTAAGCTGCTAAAGATGGTGTATCAGGGGACTGTAGGGAGTCAAGTTTAGCCGTCAGGAATTTAGGCAAAAGTAGCGTGGGTGGGCTTTTGGCAAAAAT
>JBEIGU010000178.1:0-7165 GCA_040381765.1 Leptolyngbya sp. | reverse complement strand
GTATTGTACAGGGTTTGGCGAAATTGCTGAAGTTGGTTGAAAATCATAGGGTCAATCGAATTTCTACTTCATTGACCTTACGGCAGTCAGTGTCACTCATTGACTGCCTTCCTTTACAGAATTAGTCCAAACTCAAGTAATTAAGGACACTTCTCATTTGTGTTTACCTGTTTATCGGGGGATAGGCTGTTGGGAATTATTGGGGAAATTGCAGCGGTTTGGCGGGTTAACCTTTTCAAACCAGGCCATGCAAATTCTCTATCCGGGGTTAAGCTAGGGACACTGGTGAACTGGAATATTGACCATGCGCTATTGCTGGGGGTTAGGCCTGGGGTTGGCCATGGCATTGGGGCTAGGGCCAGGGGCCCAGGCTAACCTGACCATAGACCCGGAAACCATTACCCTGGTGGGGGAGCGGCCCAGTCCCCTGGTGGACGGCATTGCTATCCCCGGTAATCGCACCCAACCTGCCTCAGCCCGTTTGATCTTAAGTTATGGGGATGGCCCCGTTACCCTCAGCACCCTGGTGTCCGATCTGCGCCGGACAGATGGGGTGGCCTCGATTCCTGCTAGTAGCATTACGGTAACACCGGCGGAAACCCTGCAACTTTCCCCCGGTAAGCCGGTGGTGGTGACGATTACGGTGGATTTTGCCGCGGTCAGAGCCAGCGGTGAATTTATCGGCGGACTATACTTCTACCGGGGCCAGAACCGACAGGTGATTCCCATTTCCGCTCGGGTCAAGACCGCCCCCCTGCTACCCTGGATGGTGATGGCTACGGGGGTGTTGCTGGGTACGGGGCTATCTCTTTATCGTTCAGAGGGGCGATCGCGGGATGAGATCGTGGTGCAGGTGGGCCACCTACGCAATCAAATGCGAGCGGATCAGGCCCTACATAAGGATTTTAGCCTGAGCATTCAGTCAGAGCTGGAGGATGTGTTTCGGGCCCTTGAGGATAAGGACTGGACCACCGCTAAGGCGGAGGTGCTTGAGGCTCGCAACCGCTGGACCCTATGGCGGAAGTATCGGGAGGATTGGCTAGCCCAGTTAGCCTATCGAGACCAACTGCTAGGGGAGTTCGAGCAGATGCCGGAGCCCACTCAGAGTTCCCTTTATATGCAAACGGTGAAAAATAGCCTAGACAGCATTGGGCGTAAGATTAGGGCCAGTCAGTATAAGGACCCCCAGGAACTCAGCAGCAGCCTAGCGGACATTCGCCAGCAGGTAGTCCAATATAAAGCTGGGGAGGCCCTGGTGGATAGCCTCAAGGAACGGCGGCGGGATTTACCCCAAGAGCAGGGGGAAATTTGGCGACACAACCTTGACCAGATGGAAAAACAACTGCGCAACCTGACCCCAGACCCAACCAATTATGAAGACTGGCAGACTAACCTCAAGGCGATGGAAACCCGCCTGGATGAAGACATTGTCCAGGCCCTTCCTGAATCACCCCCGGATGCCCAGGCCGGTACCACAGTCTTGAGTCGGGGCGGGTCGATTCTGGTGCCGGAGTTACAGACCCTACCCTCGGTACCGGATATAAGCTTGCTCAACCCGGCAGACCCGGTCTACCAGGCCCGGGCTAACCTGCAGTGGTTTAACCACATCAGCCGTACCGTGGCGATTATCTTTCTGGCCTGGCTGGGCATGACGGAGCTCTACGCCAATAAACCCACCTTCGGCGCTGACCCCATGCGAGATTACTTTGCCCTGCTGGCCTGGGGGTTCGGGGCGGAACTTACCCGGGAGTCAATGGTGAAGGCCTCCCAGGACCTGGGAATCACCCTGGGGCGCTAGGGTTAGCTTTTTCAAGAGTTATTGCCGTAGACCAGGAGAATAGCAGGGAGGTGGTGTAGTCAAAGCTATATTTTCTGGAATCGAGGATAATATTTTTACCCCATTGCTCAATCTTCATGGCGGATCGCAAGTGTTGGGCCTTTTTGGTCGGCATTGATCAATACCACGACTACAGCACCCTTAACTACTGTGTTGAGGATGTGCTAGCCTTACAGCGCCTATTCGATCAGGTGGGCTACATTTCAGTATGTTTGCATGACCGGCTGCCCCTCAAGGATTCTCGATTTCCCAGTAAGAACAATATCTTAGGGGAGTTGGCAATGTTGCTGGACAAGGTCGACAGTCAGGACCTTTTGCTAGCTTATTTTGCTTGCCATGGTTTACGCACCGGGCAGGACAAGCCCATGCTGGTGGCGGCTAACACTCGCAGGATCATGGTGGATAGCCAGGGAATTTGTATTCAGACAGAATTAGAACCCTTGATTAACGATAGCCAGGCCCAGCAAAAGGTGCTGATGCTAGATGCTTGCTTTATCGGCCAGGGACGGGGACAGGCTGACTCCGATAGAAGTGCTTTTTTACGCCGGGTGAATGAACTAGCCAGGGGGTTTCAGGTGTTGACCGCCAGTCGGGAAGACCAGGCATCGCTGGAGGTAGATGGCCTCAAACATAGTATTTTCTGTCACTTTGTTTTGCGAGGCCTAGCCGGTGAGGCGGACCGGTGCAGCCAGGGCCTGATCATGCTGAATGACTTAAAGAACTATGTTCTAGATGGGATGCGGGAGTATACCGTGCGTCAGGGCCTCAACCAGGAAGCCCAGGGTTGGGATCGGGGCAATCTGGGAGACTTTATCCTGGTGGATTATACTGCCCAGCCACGGCCCCAGATTGACATACCAACCAGAGAGCCCGCTGGTGCTTATGCCCTGGGGCGAGGAGGCTCGATGCCGCCTCTGATTGATTGTCTATGGACATTGAATTGGAAGGATCAGGATAACCATTTTCAAAACGCGGCCAATTCTCCCCAGCGAGCGGCGGCGTTTATCGTTCAGGCCAGGGACTCGCGATTGCAGTACTGGTTGGTCAAACGCCTGGCCCGCAGCATTCCTAACCTGGCTAAGGCCAGGATCTTTAGTTTTCACATTCCCCGTCACCCGATGTGGAAGCATCGGGACATGGAGGAGGTCTGGGTGGATTTGGGGCAAAGTTTAAGCTGCGCCCCAGAAGCTAAAGCAGTAATTGATCAGTTAGTCGCGCTCTATCAAACCCAACCAGTAATTTTAGCCCTCTATGGTTGGCAACAGAGTCATCGATCCATGGAGCTGCAGCAAGAACTCTTAAATAAACTGTGGTATCCCCTGGTAGAAGCGATAGGATTATTGCCAAGTCAACCCCTACGGTCTCGACTGATTTTATTTTTGGCGGAGGAGGGGGCTCTCCAACCCACTATGGCTAGTGATTCTCCCTTCTCTCCCATTTGTCTAGCCCCCCTGATGGTGATCAGTCAAGCAGAGGTCGGTGCTTGGATGGAAACCGATGCGGTCTATGCCTTGATTGAACAGTTGTATGGCGGCGACCAGGTGAAGATTCGTCGGTTAATACAGGAAGAGATTAGGGAATGGAGCGATGATCCAGTGAAGACGATTGAGCAAATTTGTTGGACCTTCGAGCTAGAAGGAATTAGCGCTATCGAGGCGGAATGGAGATTAGCCGGATGACCCTTCCTCTAACTCCAGAGTATAGCTACACCGGTGCAGACCAGTACCATCCTCCGGCCACCGGCAGGGTGGATCGGCAGGGCCGGGAATACTTTCCCTATTTGCCAACCCTATCCCTGACTAAGGCCATTAATCTGGCCATGCGGCTGCGGCGGCCCCTCCTGCTGGAGGGGGAGCCGGGTTGTGGTAAAACGCGGGTAGCTGGGGCGATCGCCTACGAGCTAGCCCGCCGCCATCTCCATGCGGGGGAGCCTGACCCTGAACAAGAGGATCACTGGTGGCCCTTCTATATCTGGAATGTCACCTCTAGCAGTCGGGCCCAGGATGGTCTCTATACTTACGACGCGGTGGGGCGGCTACGGGATGCTCAGTTGATGGGCACCCATCCAGACCAGTTGAAGGATATTTTAGACTCCACGGAAATTAAGGCCCTGAAGGAACGATTACGGGATAAGGGGGGGTATCTCAAGTATGGCCCCCTGGGGTTAGCCCTGACCGGTAAGCAGTATCGACCGATTATGTTAATTGATGAAATTGACAAGGCCGATAGTGATTTTCCCAATGACCTGTTGCTCGAGCTGGACGAACTACGATTCACCATACCCGAGGTGGATAATCGCTCCATTCCGGCTCCGCCGGATGAGCGCAAACCGATTATTTTGATTACCAGCAACCGGGAAAAGCCCTTGCCAGAGCCCTTCCTGCGTCGTTGTTTATACTACTACCTTAGCTTTCCAGCCCCTGCGGACCTGAAACGTATCATTCAGGTGCGTTTTGCAGCCCATGCCCTAGACAAGGCGGCGGTGGTAGAGAAGGCCCTGGAGAAGTTTGCTACGGTGCGGGACCTGTTGACTCAGCAACCCGGCAGTCGCCCCCCTGGCACCAGCGAACTATTGGAATTTTTGACGGTCTTGCTTGAGGATCAACGACCAATGAAGGAAGCCCTCAAGGATCTGGATAACCTGGCAACGGAGGTTGCCCTGCTGGGTACCTTGATCAAAACCAAGGCCGGCCTTGACCTCTACCAACAGCAGGCGGGTTAGATACCATGACCGCTCTGCAGTTTCCCTTTCTAGATTTGTTTCAGGCCCTCCAGGCCCGGGGCATGACCCTATCCCCCGATCAGTATGACCTGTTACGCCAGGCCCTGGCTGAAGGGTTTGGCTTAGAAAGTGGAGCAACTGGAAATTGGGAAGACCTGCGGCAGCTTTGTCGAGTGCTCTGGGTTAAACCTCACCTCAACTACGATGGCCAGATTTTTGAAACCACCTTTGATCAATACGCAGCACAAAAGCAACGGGAACGGCGAGCTCATCAGGTAGACCTGACACCGATCCAACCGGCCCCACACCAGCTCGGCCCTCTACCCCGGGTGCCACCTCGGCGCCTGGCGGCCCACCCCCCGGAGGCAGTCTCCCAAGCACCGACGGCGGTTAAGACAGGCCCCTTGTCCTACCTTCCTCCGGTGGACACTACCGGCTTCCATCTCTGGCCCAGGGACCTGCCCCTATCTTTGTCGACAGTCCTAGATAGCTGGTGGTTTTTACGTCGACCCCTGCGGGCCGGTACCCGGCAAGAGCTAGACCTGGAGGCTACAGTGGAACAGATTGGCCGCCAGGGGCGGTTTAGTGATGTGGTGATGCGTCCTCAAACCAGTAAGCAAGCCGAGCTGGTTTTGCTGGTGGATGATAGCAATGTCATGGTTCCCTACCAACCGGCCCTACACCCCCTGGTGGAGGCGATCACCAGTCGCCGGATGACACCAGCTACCCTCTATCGGTTCCGGACCTATCCAGACGAATACCTCTACGATTGGCAGTCTCCCTCCCTGGCGGTGCCCTTAACCCGGGTACTGAGCCGGATGCATGCTCGTCGTACCATTGTTTGGGTCTGGAGTCATGCCGGTGCTGCCCAGGCCAACCCCCTACCCGATCACCGCCAGGGGCTGCTTACCTTTCTTACCCGCCTGACCCCCTGTCTGAGGTGTCTGGTGTGGCTTAACCCCCTGCCGCCCCATCGCTGGCCAGGTACCCTGGCGGCGGAGGTGGCTCGCCTCTTGGATGGTCGAATGATCCATGCGGATCGGTCAGCTCTGTTGACCCTGGCCCGCCAGCCGATTAATCGTGACCGACAGACCCTGCGGGGTCTGGGTTAATCGGAGGTGATCATGGCTCCACGACCAGACCCCACCGAACAACGCATTCGAGTCTTTGAGCAGCGCTATGGCCGACAGGCTACCCACCTGGCGGCCCATGCCGCCTTTCCCCTGACCCTGACCACCGATGTGGTTTATTGTCTCCGGGAGACCTATCTACCTGACTGCCCCTGGTATGTGGCCGCCGATCTATTGTTATCGGGGTTATGCTTGCCAGTTGGCTACGATCTCTACGAAATGGAACCCCCGACCCGGCGTTATTTGTTGAGCTACCTGCGGGATCAATTTGGTCACCATCGGGTTAGGAATCTAGGACAGTTTATGGTGGCCTATCTGAGGCATCGCCTCGACCAGGAGGACTCTGACCGGCCCCTGGTGCTGGGGGATCAGTCTCAGTGGACGGTGCTGGCCTGTCTCAGCCCTGGTGACGCTTTTGAGGAAATTCGTCAGAACCTACAACAGTTGGCAGCGCAGGCCAAGGACCCAAAGGAACGGTTTCGCCTGGCCTCGGTGGTGGAGAATTATGGTGAATTTCTAGCTGATCCTGAGTTTCAACCCCTCCTACTGGATATGGCAGACCGGGTGGCTGCAGCAGAATCGATTGATGATGCCGCCGCCCTCACCGATGAATGGGTTAAGGCGGGTTTGCAGGTAACTCAGGTTTTGATTGAGGTGGCGACGATCCGGGTGGGGGAGGTGGATAGCCCCAGCCAGGATAGTCAGCTACAGGAGTTTAGGGCTGAAACGGTAACGGTGAATAGCCGGGGAGAGATCATTGCCCGAGAGCCGGTCAGCGCCTTTTGGTTTTCTGAGGTGATCGCCGCCCCCGGCCCAGAGCTAATTATGGTGGCTATTCGGGGAGGCGAGTTGATCATGGGTTCTCCTGAGGATGAAGCAGATCGGGGTTGGTATTCAAATGTGTTCCCAGAGACTGAGGGGATCAATGTAGAGGCTCAACACCGGGTGCAGGTTCCTCCCTTTTTCATAGCTCAGTACCCGATTACCCAGGTCCAGTGGCGAGCCGTGGCCGCCCTACCGATGGTGGCGGGGCAGTTAGACCCAGATCCGTCAAACTTTAAAGGCGATAACCACCCCGTAGAGTCGGTCTCTTGGTATGAGGCGGTGGAGTTTTGCGATCGCCTGTCTGCTTTAACCGGTCGGGAGTATCGCCTGCCCAGTGAAGCGGAGTGGGAGTACGCCTGTCGGGCTGGCAGCACCACACCCTTCCACTTCGGAGAGACCATTACCACCGATCTAGCTAACTACGATGGCGGCTACAGCTATAGCTCGGGCACTAAGGGAACTTACCGGGAAACAACTACCATTGTGGGTAGCTTTGCCCCCAATGCCTTTGGCCTCTATGACATGCACGGTAATGTTTATGAGTGGTGTCAAGACCACTGGCACCCTGGCTATGAGGGTGCCCCTAGCGATGGTAGTGCCTGGGTAACCGGTGGTGATAAGGGTTATCGCGTGGTGCGGGGCGGGTCCTGG
>JBEIGU010000177.1:0-7236 GCA_040381765.1 Leptolyngbya sp. | reverse complement strand
TGTCTCATATAACCCAAAATGCAGTATCAGTATGAGATTAGCCGTGATCACGGATGAAGAACCAGTAAATCTGCTCTTGCTTCAGAAAGTGAGCAATCTGTCTGTATCGTAATTAGCCAATTAAGATGCGATTACCCTGTCCGAGGCCGGGGTTTTAGCAATATTCATCAAAGCAACCGGGGAACCCACACTCCGTATGGCCTCAAGCTCCTCCGGAGGATAATTTTGAGTTTCCAGGGCTTTAAAGTACTGCTCAGGGTCTTCCATAAACCGACGACTGGGGGACCTGAGCTTATAATCCTGCCCAAACAGTAGGGCTTCGCCGGTTTTACCCAGCCCCATCCCTTCCCAGTTTTGGTTGCTGGTCATAATCCGGTCTATACGACTACTATCAACTTGGGCGACTAGAACCCCGATAAATTTACCCGCGTAGTCAAACACCGTGGTGGTAATAAAACTGCTGGGTAACCCCAAATTAGCTCTGTACCGCTGAAAATCAATGGCGGAGACAAAGTTAGGGTCGGCGGACCTCAAGGCAACTTGAAAGGCTTCCGCCAGGTTACTTTGGGCGTAGGGGCCTGATTCAATGTTAGTGCCAAAATCAGGCTGCTTGGCAACGGCGTAGACCATATTACCCTGGGGATCAAACAGTATCAGGTCCTGGTAACCCATCCGTTCCGCGACTCGCTTAAAGCGAGGATGGTAGAGGGCGTGTAACTTGCTGTAGTCGCTACCGTCTCGGGGGTTATCTAGCTTTGCCTTCTCTGCAAAGCTATTCGGGTTAGCGGCGATGTAGTGATACTGAAGGTATTGAGTATTAACCTCGGAGGGGAGGTAGGAAAAGGCTGAGGGGGTGCCCTCAATATTTTTGCTCAGGGCTGGCAAAAAGTCCTTTTCATAAAACTGGGTTAGCTGACCCCGTTGCCCGCTATCCAGGGGTTTGTCCCTGAGGTTTTGAAGGGCGGTGGTAAACCCCTGGAGGGAGTCGATGGTCATGGAGGCCTCACTCAAGGTCAGGATATGTTGCTCCATGTTGTTGAAGTAGGCCTCGATCTCGTCGGCCTTGGCGGCGCGGAACCCGGTCAACTGGTTAGTCACGTTTTGCTGAATAGTATCCCGCCCGCTGGTATAAGCAATGAAGCCGGTCAGCAGCATCGAGACCAGACTGGCGGCCAACAGCATCGCTAACAATTTAGACTGCAGGTTGAGGGATTTCAAAATGGGCAGGGCCATGGTGCAAATGCCTCATACAGGGAAAGTCATCGATATCCTATACCTCTTTCGATCCCCGATGCAGGGTTAAGCCTGTTCAATTCCTGCTTAAATTTCTGACCCAGGGGCAAGCCTATTTCCCAGGCCGATCAACCTGGCCTAGGGATGATCTGGGGTACTGAGCCATAAGTTGCTGCACCGCTTCAGCGTGGTAGGAGCTGCGGGTGAGGGGGGAGGAGACCACCTGGAGAAAGCCCCTGGCTTCGCCGCTCTGGCGCCAGGCCTCAAACCGTTGGGGAGGAATGAACTCCGCCACGGGCAGGTGCTTGGGGCTGGGCTGCAGGTACTGCCCCAGGGTGAGGATGTCGCAGTCTACGGCGCGC
This sequence comes from Leptolyngbya sp., assembly GCA_040381765.1. Lineage (GTDB taxonomy): Bacteria > Cyanobacteriota > Cyanobacteriia > Phormidesmidales > Phormidesmidaceae > Nodosilinea. Next base: position 5,641 of record JBEIGU010000177.1, on the reverse strand, counting down.
AGATCCTCCATCACCTGGTGCACCTCGGCATCGGTTTCCCCCAGCCCCACCATCAGGCCAGACTTGGTGTAGACCCAGGGGGCCAGATCACGGCTGCGCTGCAGCAGATCCAGCGATCGCCGGTAACTACCCTGGGGCCGCACCCGGCGGTAGAGACGGGGGACGGTTTCCGTATTGTGGTTGAGCACCTCCGGTCGGGCCGCTAGGATGGTGGCCAGGGCCTCCCAGTTGCCGCAGAGGTCGGGGATCAAAACCTCAATGGTGGTGCCCGGGGATGCCTGGCGCACAGCGGTGATACAGGCAACAAATTGGCTGGCTCCCCCATCCCCCAGGTCATCCCGGTTGACGGAGGTAATTACCACATGCTTAAGGCCCAGCCGCCGCACCGACTCCGCCAGTCGCAGCGGTTCCGTCGGGTCTAGGGCCTGGGGCTGTTTCTCAAAGTCAATATCACAGTAGGGGCAGGCGCGGGTGCAGGCGGGCCCCATGATCAAAAAGGTGGCGGTGCCGGCCTGAAAACATTCCCCAATGTTGGGGCAGGAGGCCTCTTCACACACCGTATTCAGGCTCAGGTCTTGCAAAATCGCCTTGACCGCCCCCACCCGCTCCCACTGGGGAGCTTTGACCCGCAACCAGTCTGGTTTTACCGTCACCGCTCTAGCCTACCTGTGTGTTCTCCCCATCATAGCAAGGCTGGGCTAAAATCCAGGCAGACTTGCGATCGCCGCCCCTGCCTGCCCCATGATCAGCCCCTCTCCCCTCCGTCGTTGCCTGGTGCTGCTCTGCTACGCCGCCGCCATCGGCCTGGCCACCGGGGCTTGGCGAGACTATCGCCATGGCCATCAAACCCAGCCATTCAATCGCTTCCAGTCAGTCCGCCTGAGACACCTGACCACCCTGGTGAGCCAGGCACCCACCGCCCTGACCTGGGCCAACACCCGGGTTGAGATCGACCTGGATCAACGTCAACTCACCCTCTACCAAAATCAACAGGTGACCATGAAGGCGCCGGTATCGATTGGCCAGGCGGAATGGCGTACCCCCATTGGCGATTTTGCCGTGCAAACCCTGCGGGTCAACCCCGCCTGGCAGCACCCCATCACCCAAAAAGCCGTTCCCGCCGGCCCCGACAACCCCCTGGGCAGCCGATGGATTGGCTTTCTAGAAAAGGATGGCTACCACATCGGTATCCACGGCACCAATCAGGAAAAAACCATTGGTGCCGCCGTCTCCCATGGCTGTGTGAGGATGAAAAACCAGGATATTCAGCGCCTCTACGGTCACCTGAAGATAGGCACGCCGGTGCTGGTGAAGCCCTAACCTAGCCCCATGCCTAAGCGGAGCATGGGGGTGTTCACACCGCCCTTCACCCAAGTGAAATCCGCTATATCCGTCTTCTATGGAAGCGGAACAAAATCACCTGCTACCGTGAGTTAAAACACCTCATTTAGCCTGGAATCGATCTAGAAATATAGGTGTAAGATAAAAATTTGATGTTTTTAATGCCAGTAGCATCTCAGCTCGGGGGCTGGGGTAATATATTCATAACCATCAGGATTGTTAGCACTGTAGGCAGTGCGGTTTTGCATTGTTTAATCTTTAAATACCTATCATAAAAAAAGTAGTTAAATTATGGCTTCAGTTTCAGTCATTATTCCGTGCTATAACGGCGAAAAGTATTTGGCGGAGGCGATTGAAAGCATATTAGCTCAAACCTACCCCGTCACCGAGATTATTTTAGTAGACGATGTTTCGACTGACAATAGTAAGGCCGTAGTGGCGCGTTATCCCCAGGTAAAATGCGTGTATCTTGACGTCAACCAGGGCCCGCCGGGAGCCATGAATAGAGGCATTGTTGAAAGCACCGGAGAGTATATTGTTCTACTCGATCAGGATGATCGCCTCCTGCCCCGTGCGATCGAAATTGGTGTGCGCGAATTAGAAAACCACCCTGATTGTATGTTTTCCTTTGGTCCATGTCGTTTGATTGATGAACATGGGCAACCCTATTCGGGTGGTCGGAAAATATTAGAACAACCGGTTAGGGGTTCTATCTATCAAACTCTACTGCAGGGTACCTGCCTAAATCCAGTGGGGCGCCATGTCATTCGTCGCGCCCTATTTGACAAAATTGGCTATCTCGATGCCTCCATGCGCTCTGCATTTGATTATGATTTTTATTTGAGGGCAGTCAAAACTTTCCCCGCCGTCAGTCATGATGAACCCGTTGTTGAATATCGCGAACATTCTGAAAGTGTCTCGCAAAGTACCCGTTCATCTAAGCATTTACGTCAGTTCTTAACTATCTATTCTAGGCAAAATAATTTCGTTAAGAATAACCCTGAGTATGCTGCTGCCTACACAAAAGGTCTAAATCATTGGACAAGTATGCTAGCCCATGATTATCTGTTTTACGAAGTTCTTACCTGTCTTAAGCAGGGTAACCTCAAGGAAGCTATTAGCGTTCTGCTCTTGGTCCTGCGCTACAACCCCGGGGGGATTATGAAAGTAATTGCTAAAACCATTACCCCCGCGTAATCGTTCACAGTCTCTTCTCATTCGAAGGAGAGTTCAAGGGGTGTAGTGGTTTAGCCGGGGGAGAGTGAATCATTACCCATAGGTGAATCATTATTTCCCGGGTTAATTTTTTCGCCTAATAAGCACAATATTTTGTGAAATTTATGATTAAGGAAGTTGCCTTTCCAGTGGTTGCCGTCGCTAGTTTTTTAAGTTTAGGCTACTCGGCCCAGGCCGAACCTATGCCTGACTACTATCTCGGCCTGGGGGTGCGACCGGGCTTGATTGGGATTGACAGTACATCCTTTGTGGTTGACTCCAAGGCGAAAATTGCCACCCTGGGGGATTTCACCTTATCCACCCGGCCATCGGTTATGTTTGGGGGCGGCATTACCGAAGCCAGATTGCCGATTACCGCAGAGATGTCCGTAGGTAGCAGCGTTTTCCCCTATGCCGGACTTGGTTTTGCCTACAATACTGATGACCGTCAAAGAATCGAAGCTATGGTGACTGGCGGAGTAGATATTCAGGTCGGTAAGAACCTATACGTCGACGTTAACTTAAATGTGATTTCTGAAGACGGTATCGCTGACGTTGACGCCGAGTTGGTGTTTACTCTTAATTACAGTCTATGAGACTATCCCTCTTGTCTGACTGTTGACTTTTTGAACTCAATTCGATGGTTGTCCACCAGCCCCCCGTCTCCACCAGCTTTAAGAAACTCCAGGCCTTCCTGCGGGGGCGGGTGGGTCAGGCGGTGCATGACTACGCCATGATTGCCGAGGGCGATCGGGTGATGGTTTGCCTGTCGGGTGGTAAGGACTCCTATACCCTACTGGATATGCTGCAGCACCTGCAGCGCCATGCCCCGATTAACTTTGAGCTGCTGGCGGTGAACCTGGATCAAAAGCAACCGGGGTTTCCCCCCCAGGTGCTGCCGGAGTACCTGGAGGCGGTGGGGGTGCCCTACCGGATTGTGGAGCAGGACACCTACAGCACGGTGAAACGGGTGATCCCGGAGGGGAAGACCCTCTGTGGCCTGTGCTCCCGTCTGCGACGGGGGGTTCTCTACCGGGTGGCGGCGGCGGAAGGCATCACCAAAATTGCCCTGGGGCACCATCGCGATGACATCGTCGAAACCCTGTTTCTCAACCTGTTCCACGGTGGCCGGCTGAAGGCGATGCCGCCCAAGTTGTTGACCGACGATCGCCGCCACATTGTTATCCGCCCCCTGGCCTACTGCTCAGAGTCGGACATCGCCCGCTATGCCCGCTATCGCCAGTTTCCCCTGATTCCCTGCAGCCTTTGCGGCTCCCAGCCGAATTTGCAGCGATCGCAGATCAAACAGATGCTGCAAGACTGGGAGCGGCAATGGCCGGGGCGCACCGAGAGCCTGTTTCGCAGCCTGCAGCAGATTGCCCCCTCCCAACTGGCGGACCGGGCCCTCTTTGACTTTGCTAGCCTGGATGCCGCCCGGCAGCCGGAGCAACCCACCCCCACGGCGGCGGCGGACTTGACCCTGGAGGACCTGTTTAGCCCCTCCGTTGAGCATCCCCCAGAGGGGCAGTTGGATCAGGAGTCCGATCTGTGGTGAAAACCAATGCGGCCCGCCTGTTGGATCGCCTGCACATTCCCTACTCACTGCTGGAGTACACCGTTGACCAGGAGGACTTAGCCGCCCCCAGTACGGCGGCCAAGCTGGGGTTGCCCCCTGCCCAGGTGTTTAAAACCCTGGTAACTCAGGGCCAGACCCAGGGTGGCCCGATCATCGCCAGCGGCGGTTTCACAGGCGGTCAACATCACCAGATCCACCTGCTGGTTACCCCGGGCCCCATTGCGGATAAACCCCTCCAGTCGGCTAAAGGTAAGCTTTTCCCCCTGGCCGGTGATCAGAAAGTTTTCCTGGGGATCGGGGCTAAACTGCCCATGGGTAGCGAAGTGCAAAATCGAGTAGTTGGTGAGCTGTAGCGCCCGCTCCAGTTCGGCTTGATTAAAATCCCCATCCACCAGGTCACGACTGCCGGGCAGGGTAGCCAGGATTGATGCCACCTCCCCTGGCACCTCCGGTAAGGGGCGAAAGCGTCGGTCTCCCACCTGCACCGCCTGACTAGTCCCCAACACCAGGGCCCTGGCCCCTTCCGCCTGGGAACTCCCGCTTGCGGTTAGGGTCAGGGCCGGCGTGGTGGCAATGGCATACCGCTCCACCAGGAATTGCTGGCCATCGTAGAGGGCCGCCATGGGCACACTGCGCAAAAAGCCATCGTGAATAAACACCAGGGTATTAATGCTGGCTTTTTGCAGGGCGGGCTCCAGGGGGGCGATGATGACATCGTAGAGTTGCTTAGCCAGGCGGGTGTCGTAGGGTTCGGTGGCCAGGGGTTTAAACCTCTACGAACTAACCTACGGCATCCCCCTCAATGCCCGAGATGGCACCCTACAACTGCGCTATGAAAACGCCAGTAGTCGGATCGTCACCCCGGAGTTTGCCGATCTGGGGATTCGTAACCAAAGTCAGACGGCTTCGCTGTACTGGCGCCAGCCCCTGAGCCGATCTCTGGCCCAGGCGTGGGCACTGGGGTTCGCCTTTGATCTGCGGGAAAGTCGCAGCTTTATTTTGGACGATATTCCCTTTTCCTTCTCTGAGGGGGTAGAGAAGGGGGTGGCCTGGGTCAGTGCCCTGCGGTTTTCCCCGGAGTGGCTGGGGCGGGGCCCCCGGCGGGTGCTGGCGGCGCGATCGCAGTTTAGCCTGGGGCTGGATATGCTGGGGGCCACCAGCAATGACACGGGCACCGGTGGGCGGTTTCTGGCCTGTCTGGGGCAGTTTCAATGGGTTGAGCAACTGGGGTCGCGCTGGTTGCTGGTCAGTCGTCTCAATACCCAACTTACCCCCGACTCCCTGTTGCCCTTAGCCTGGATAATTCACGAAGGATAAATAGATCACAGAAAAAAGAGCCTGAAACGCTTTAGAATCAGACTCTTCAACAAATTAAGTGCTTTTATTTTGCCATGACAGTGTGTAAAACGGATCTGCCGTTTGATTTTCCCCAGCCCCGCCCGCTGAGCGTGCAGTTTTCGGATTTAGAATTGAGTTCAGACGCCGGCCTGCTGTTAGTGCGCCAGGCGG
>JBEIGU010000176.1:0-7237 GCA_040381765.1 Leptolyngbya sp. | reverse complement strand
TTCTCCGAGAAAGTGAGATTTCATCAGGGTTTCAGGCTTCGGACTGCCAACAAAGACGGAAACTACTCAAGTGCCTATGGTAGAAGGGTTTCAGGCTTCTTCAAGCCCCGGATTTTGGGAGAACTTCCGACTCTCCAGTCAATTAGCTGGGTTTGATTAAAGCTATCTAACCAAAGGTCATGGATTTTGTCGGTGGTGACGATCAGGGCGAGACTACCTGCGGGGGTGGCGACAAGGTACACCAGGGGAGAGTCGCCCTGCACCGCCTGTTGGATGTCGGCAAAGCCAGACAGGGAGAGGAACTGCCCGTAGCCCTCAATCTGGCGAATTTGCTCAATGGCGGCGGTGAGTTGCTGACGTAGAGCCATGGCCCTATCCCTGAGGGCTGCAGGGGTGAGGTTATGGCGATCAGCGGCCAGGCGATCGCGCTGCTGAGCTTCCAGGTTGCGCAGTTGGTTGGCGATCTCCTGGTAGTTTTGGTAAAGCTTAGGGTGGGTCTTTTCCAGTTGGGTGAGATCGGCCCGATCACGGTTGAGGCTTTCGCTCAGGCCCCGGGCCCGGCCCTGCTCGAGGGTTTCAACGGCTTTTTGGAGGTCACCCACCCGAGCCAGGGCATAGGCGGCACGGCGGGGCAGATCGGCGGTTTCTGACAATTCCGCCGCCTGACTATCCAGTAAGTTGGCGCTTTGATACAGGGTCTCCGCCCCTGCCAACGCTGTCTGATAGGCTGAAACCGACCCTTGCCATTGGGTTTGCTCAAAATAGAGATCACCTAAACCGCGAGCCGCTCTCCGGCAATCATTGGGTAGCAGGTCGGGTTTAAAGACTTCCAGGACATCTGTGTAGGCAGCGATGGCGTCCTCGATATTTTGGGCCCGGTCGCCCCGGATGCGGTTACGGTAAGCGATCGCCAGATTCATCTGGGCTTGGGCCCAGTCGACGGGCATGGCTGCTCGGGTAAACACCTCCAAGCTGGCGGTGTAGGCGGCGATGGCTAACTCCAGGTTGAGCCAGCGTAGGCCCAAGGGAAACTGTTGAATCAGATCGCCAAATTCCGACAAGACCATCGCGATTAAGGGGCGCTGTTCCCCACTTTCCTGCAGGAGTTGGGCGGTGAGGCTGGGCAACACTGCCAACAGTTCTGGATTAAACCGGGATTGCTGCTGCCCCCACAGGGGATAGATCTGCTGGGGGTTGCCTCGCTGATCTGCTATCAACTGCAAGGTCTCTAAGAAAAACTGGCGGGCGGCCTCTGCCCCCTGCGGTGCCGCTTGCTGTAACCTCAGGGCCTCTGCCCCCTGGGCCGCCAGGCTCCCCAACCATTGAGCGGCATCACCGTTGCCCTGGCCCTCCAGAAAGGTCGCCACCTGGGCCATGGTCGCTACTAGCCCCCCATCCACCAGGTGTGAGTGGGCTTGCAAGAGTCTAGCCTCCTCTCCCTGAGGACACTGGAGCAGTTGCTGAATCAGTTCCAGGTAGGCCGGTAGTCGTTGCTCATCCATGGGGTTTCTCTAGCGCTATGGATACCTTTTACAGGCCCTAGTCGCCTTCTTCCGGAAAGTTTTGATTTGACCGATAACTTTTCTCAGGATTTTTAAGGTGTGGGTTGAGGCTCAAGGCTTGGTCAGGGCCCTTGGCTAGGGCAATAGTATTAGCTCAGCGCCCAGGAGCCAGGGGGTAAACAGACCGCTGAGGCTTGAACTCCCTACTCTCCTTTTCCTGGTACTGGGCAACCGATGGGCACGCTTCGCTTTGCCCATCCTACCGATTCGGGGCTAAGCAATTACCATTCAGCCATCAGACACCAGAAGAGTCTGTTCTGACCCCTGACCACAGCAAGCAGGTATCCGGAAACCATAAACGCCTACTGGTTGGCAACTAACCTGAACCGGCTCAGGGGCCTTGACGATTGACTTCCAGCCCTTCATGCCCGATCCACCGGCCATTCCCTGGCCCAAGTCAAAAGGATACCTGCTTAAGAGGTTGTTTGCAAAGGGTTCTCCCAGGTATAGTTCGCCACCAGGGGGCCGCCAAAATAGTGATTTTTGCCATGATCATCCTACTCCATAGGTATAGTTTGAGACTCTCTTTGGCTTTTCAAACAACCTCTAAGGATATTGCGTTATCGGAGGCCTCTGTGAGTAGTGCATTAGTGATCGGTGGTGATCTTTCCCCGGGTTATCCTGGAGCCCGACGATGCGTTCGCCTTAGCGTCCCAAAGGGAATTGCCTACGGTTTCCTCCTCACCAGTGACTACTGCCAGCGGGTCTACCTCGATCAATCAATTGCCCGATCACCCCTCCGTTAGTCTAGGTCTGGTCCAACTGATGGTGACGCCCCAGAGCCAGGCACCGGAGCGAGCCCGCCAATTAATCAGTCAGGCCACCGCTACCCCCCCACCAATTCTCGATTTAAATCTAATAGTAGAGCTATAGCGGTTTTCGTTGGCGTGAGGTACGGTGATGTGCCTGTAATGCTTATTCATCAAGGCTTTTACTGTGTCGTATCCGATCAGGAACCGCTATAGTAGAAACGATTTTGGAAAAATTCGGCCAAAATCCCTAAGGTTTCATCTATGCATATATCGATCACCATTAAGCACATTCTAAACACACCCGTGCAACCATTGTTGTAGTCTATGTGCTTAAAGAGCACCATTGAGCGCATCCTAAACACAGGCCTGTGATCGTTAAAATTTGGCGAGAAACCATTGCTGTGGTCTATGTGTATGGCGATCACCATTGAGTGCATGCTAAACACACCCCTGTGATCGCTAAACACACCCCTGTGATCGATGGTTGCACGGGTGTGATCGTTAAACACACCCCTGTGATCGATGGTTGCACGGGTGCGATCGTTAAATACACCGGTGTGATCGCTGGCGGTAGGCTGCTGGGGGGTGATGTTGTGCCTTAGTTCTCCATCTGATCACTCTCCCCCCCAGTCTGATGGGTCACAACCCGCGCCACAGGTACTCGGTCAGGTGCTGGCCGACTCGCCGCTCCTCCTGGGGATCGGCGGGGATGTCCCAACGGAGGGATTGGTAGAGGAGGGGGCGGTAGAGGTCAAAGCTGGCTTCGATCAGGTCACCGTAGGTGGTGGCGGCGGCGATCGCCTACGTACCCTTCACCCAACGCCACGCCCTGCTGGAGGAATTTACCCCTGAGGAGACTGAGGATCGGCTTTATCATCTGGTGTCTGAGTATTTACAGTGGGACAACTTCCAGGCACTGCCAACGGGACAGCGATCGCTAATCACCCTGGTGCTGCGTAAGTTGCTAGCCTCTTCCACCTTTGCCATTGCTGGGGCCCTCACCACCATTGCCAATCGTCTGAGGGGCAAGCTCAAGGCCCCTGAAGCAAGCGAGGCCTTCACCCACGACCTGGAGCAGGACTACGAGGGGCTGGATACCAGGGCGGAGGAATGGACCGAGGACGCCGCCGCCCCCCCACCGACCGCCCAACAGACGGCGGCCCTGGAGCAGGAAATTGCCGATCTGGATGCCTTTATTAGCCTGGCCCTATCGATTGAGCAGAATGCCAAGGGTATGGCGCTGCTGAAGGCCCTGGCGGTGGCCTTTGACGAAACGGTTCGGCTAGGCGGGGTACAAAAGGCAATCATTTTCACCGAGTCTCGCCGCACCCAGGACTACCTGCTGCGGTTGCTGGGCGATAGCCCGTGGAGCGAAGGCATTGTCCTGTTCAATGGCTCCAATACCGACGCCGGGTCAAAGCAGATCTATGGCGAATGGCTCCAGCGCCATCAGGGTTCGGACCGGGTTACGGGGTCTAAGACGGCGGATATGTGGTCGGCCCTGGTGGACTATTTTCGGGAACAGGGGCGAATTATGATCGCCACCGAGGCGGGGGCCGAGGGCATTAACCTGCAGTTTTGCTCGTTGGTTATTAACTACGACCTACCGTGGAACCCCCAGCGTATTGAACAGCGGATTGGCCGCTGTCACCGCTACGGTCAAAAGCACGACGTGGTGGTGGTTAACTTCCTCAACACCAAAAATGCAGCGGATAAGCGGGTATACGAACTACTATCCGAGAAGTTTCAATTATTTGAGGGGGTGTTTGGTACTAGCGACGAGGTGTTGGGGGCGATCGAATCGGGGGTGGACTTTGAAAAGCGCATTGCCGATATTTACCAGCGCTGCCGCCAGCCCGAGGAGATTGCTAGCGCCTTTGACCAGCTCCAAGACGAGTTGAGCTATGAGATTAAGGCAGCGATGAGCGATACCCGCCGCAAGCTCCTGGAAAACTTTGACGACGAGGTGCGGGAAAAGCTCAGGATGCGAGAGCAGGACTCAAAGGAAATGCTTACCCAGTTTGAGCAGCGGCTGATGCAGATCACCCGTCATGAACTAGACGGCAAGGCGGATTTCTTTAATCAGGTGGCCTTTGACCTATACCAGCGGCCAGCGGGGGCAGGAGACTCTATCCCCCTGGGGCGGTACGAACTGCCCAGGCAGTCGGGGGATGCCTTGACCTATCGGTTGGGGCACCCCTTGGCAGATGCGGTGATTGCCCAGGCTAAACAGCGCCCCTTACCCACGGCAATGATTACCTTCGACTACAGTGCCCATGACGGCAAGATCACTATTTTGGAGCCGCTATTGGGCCAGCAGGGAGCACTGTCCCTATCCCTTTTGCGGGTGACAGCGCTGGAGCAGGTGGAGGAGTACCTGCTGTTTGCTGCGGTGACGGCGGCTGGAGAGCCCCTGGATCGGGATCAAGCCGAACGGCTGCTTTCCCTACCGGGGCGGGTGACTCAGTCTGAGGTGACCCTCCCTGCGGCCATGCTTGACCCGCTTGACTCCCTTGCCAAACAGCAGGAAGCGGCCCGACACCAAAGCATCACAAAACGCAATGCGGCCTTTTTTGAGGCCGAAACGGAAAAGCTCGATCGCTGGGCTGAAGACCTGAAGGTGGTGCTAGAGCGAGAGATTAAGGAGCTGGATCGCCAGATTAGGGAAGCTAAGCGGGCGGCGACAGCAGGGTTGACCCTGGAGGAAAAACTGGCAGGCCAGAAGCGAGTGAAGGAGTTGGAGAAACTGCGGAACCAAAAACGCAGATCGCTGTTTGACGCCCAGGATGAGGTGGATGAACAACGGGACCGGTTGATTGCCGAGATTGAAGGCAAGCTGGAGCAGGAGAGTGAGCTGAAACCATTATTTACGATTTCCTGGAAGCTGGGATAGGCTGAGGATATGGAGCTTGGGAGGGCAAAATGGCGGAACAAGTGGTAGCTGTACAACCCAAGGTGCTCAGATGGGCCAGGTCGAGGGCAGGCTATTCCGTGGACAGGGTAAGCGCAAGAAAAGTATCGAGGAATTGTGCTACGTTGCGAGACCTGCGGCAAGGACATTAAGCATGTAGTCAGGACTCATCGAGGCTCGCTTTGCCTTCTGCTTGAGACTTCGTTTTTTTGAGGTTTCCTGGTTCAGCACGCTGATGGCCAAGCGTCGCAGGAGTGCCATGTTTTCGCCCCCGTGGCCCCGTCGAATACGGGACTTATCCTCGCCCCAGGTGACATCGAGCACCCAGTGGAGTTGATTCTCAATTCCCCAATGGGTGCGAATCGCCCGACCAATGACCGCTGCATCACAGGGCAACGACGTGAGATAAACCATCGTCTCATGGGTGATTTTATTCCAGAGGTGTCGGACCCGCTTCACCATGACGAGGGTTCTCAGCCCCGCCCATTGCTCGATTTGATGCAGGTCTCCCATCATGGCGACCGGTACGGCCCACACCTGCCGATGCTCCCGCCGATGATGGCCCGACTCTACCCGAGCGTCATAACTGTGCTCTAGAGCGGCAAAGTTGGCCGCCTCAGCCGCCTTAAACCATGCCGTGACCTCGGCCCACAGGGTGGGGTGATTCGCCTTGAGGCAAAGGACGTAATCGGCCCCATGCCCGATGATCTCACGAGCAATCTCCTTCTGGGTGCCCATGGCATCCAGGGTGATGATGCAGCCGCTGATATCGAGCAACTTGAGTAACGCCGGAATGGCGGTAATCTCGTTGCTCTTAGAAGCGACTTTGACTTGCCCCAACAACAGCCGATGCTCGCTGGCCCAAGCACTGACGACGTGGAGCGCCGATTGCTTGGCGTTGCGGTCATAGGACCCTTTAATCGTCTTGCCATCAATCGGAATCACCTGAGCACCACTGCCCTCAACGATCTGCTTCACCCAGCCCAAAAAGCAACGCTCTAGGGCATCCGGGGCCATCCGCGCGAACAGCCGACGATACGTGTCGGCATGGGGCACGCCGTTGGGTAGCCAGAACAGGGTGATCAGCCACATCTCGTGGCTCTCGGCATAGGTTTCGATGTCCTCCCAACCTGTCGCACCACCGATGACGGCTAAAATCGCTATCATCACAATACTTAAAAACGGGTGTTCTACTCCCTGACTGCCGCGCGGGTCTTTGAGTTCAGAAAAGTGTGATTCCCACTGCTGTTGAATCGTGGCAGCATCGGTGGCAGCGCACAAGGGTGGCTTAGTCTGACCCGCTTTAGCGGTCTCTTCATTGGCAGCAAAGCCTTGGCTCATGTGGACTCACTCGGGATATCGGTTATGGGATGCCCCTAGCATGTCACAGACCTATTTTTCTTGCGCTTACCCTGATTCCGTGGAGGACATAGCCAAGCAGTTAAAGCGAGATCCTGCTGAGATTAGGGCATGGGAAACTGGGGAATCTGCCCCCACCTACGCCCAACTCGAAAAATTGGCCTATGACTTGTATAAGCGGCCTTTAGTCCTATTTTTCCTCCCAGAGCCACCTCAGGAGGTAGACGTTAAACAGGAATTTCGTACCCTGCCCAATGCCGAGATCGATCAACTGCTACCCAATACCCGTTATTTGCTACGGTTGGGCCAGACCTTTCAGCTATCGCTGAAGGAATTGACCGAGGGCATGAACCCCTCTGACCACAAAATCTTTAAAGACATCAAGCTAACCGATGCGGCTCACATTCCTGCGGTAGCTCAGAGAGTACGGGAGTATCTTGCAATTGATATCGATACTCAGGTAGCTTGGGGTTCTACTGATGAAGCGCTAAAAGCGGCTCTTCCGGTCTGATCAGGGACTGTAAAGTAGTTTGTGTCAAAGGTCAGAATCAGATCTAATGAACTAACTCCTTGAGGCATAACCCATGACCTTCCGCCCTGAGCTAATTGATGAGCTACTGAAAGACTACCGCAGCCCTGAGGACCTGATGGGG
>JBEIGU010000175.1:0-7291 GCA_040381765.1 Leptolyngbya sp. | reverse complement strand
CCGACCCATCCCGAACTCGGGCGTGAAACGTATCTGCGGCAAAGATAGTGAGGGGGTCGCCCCTTGTCAAAATAGCGCAATGCCAGGGTACTATTCCTAACCCCCCTTGATCTAACTCATGGGGGGTTTTGTTTTCCTTTCCTAGAAATTAACTCAGGACCAAGTAATCAAGCCTCTGGGAGAGGTTTGAGGGGTACGGATGGGGTATATAAAGTAGGTTGGTTCAATGCCAGGGTTAGCCAGGAGATAGTCATGTACGATGTTGCCTTTGCTCTCAACCAGGGCATTGTGGTGGGGTTGCTAGCGGCGATGAATTCGGTGGTCAGTAATGCTCTCCAACCAGAAAAATTGCGGTTCAATATCACGGTGCCGCCGGAGGAGGTCGACTTTTTTGAAGGCAAGATTACCGCATTCTTTCCTTCGGTAAATTTTAATTGGCGGGTGCATCCTTTTACTCCGCCCCAGTTTATGAAGGATTATATCCATGCCAAGTACGAGCCTATGACACCAACCCGCCGGGTGTCACGATATATGCAGTACGCCCGCATGTTTTTACAGGATATTTTTCCCGGTGTGACCAAGGTGCTCTACCTAGATGCCGATGTGGTGGTGCTGGGTGATGTGGCCACCCTATTTGAGGCTGTAGAGTTTAGTCCAGATCGCTACTTCGCTGCGGTCCCTCATTTTTATCCCACCATCTTCCAGTTTGGTAATCCCCTCAAGGCTCTGAAGGAGATGCTCGCCTTCAACCAATCCTTTAACAGCGGCGTACTCTTCACCGACTACACCTACTGGAATGAGCAGACCGATCGCAGCTTCCACTACTACCTGGACTGGGATGCCTCCTGTCGCTACGGCATGTTAAACCGGGGGGATGAGACTCTGCTCAACGTCATGTTTAAGGACTACATTCCCCTTGATCCCAGCTGGAACCGCTGTGGCTACGGCAATATCCAACTGGTGGCCCGCCTGTTGAAAAAACCTCTGGACCAGATTAATGTCATCCATTGGAGTGGGGGTCACCACAAGCCCTGGAAAAATCCTGACATCGTCTACGGTGACATTTGGCAGCACTATGGGCGAGCGGCCTTGACCCAGGGCTAGCCCTACCGATTCAGGCAATAGCTCAGGGTATCCAGGGCGTAGGGGGTGTACTGGCCCAGCCAGGCCGTCCAGGTCTGCTGCCCCGCCGCCGCCAAAAACTGATTCACCGTCGCCACCCACTGGGGGTCATCCCCCGGTAGGGCCAGGCCATAGTACTCGCAGCTCAGGGGCAACTCCGGCACCAGGGTGAGGTTTTGAGCCGATAGCCCCTGCTGGAGCACCTCGCTAAGGGTGAGGATATCATCCCCCAGGAAGGCATCCAGCTCGCCCCGGTACACCGCCTGCACCGCCAGGGACCGACCAGTGGGGCCGCTGAAGGGGGTCACCGCCGCCTCGGGGTAACGCTCCTGTAGCAGGGTTTGATTGGTGGAATTGGCCAGCACCCCCACCCGCACCCCCGCCAGGGAGAGGGCCGGGTTAATGCTAGCGGCTTTCTCCGGGGTGGTGAGGAAGTGGCTGCCGGTGGCGAAGATCACGTTGGAAAACTCGATCCCGGGCACGTCCCGGCGGATGGTGTTGGGGCCGCATTCTAAATACACCTGGCCATTCCGCACCAGATCAAAGCGGTTATCGAGGGTGGAGGGCATCTCCACCAGTTCGATCGCCACCGGCGCCTGCAGGGTTTCGGCGAGGTGGTCCCGCAGGGCCAGGGCCAGGTTGGGGCAGTAGCCCGACCAACCGGTGGTGTCATCGCCGTAGCCAAAGGGCGGGGCATCGCGGCGCATGGCCAGGCGCAGTTCCCCGGTGCGTTTAATCGTCTCTAAAATCGGCTCCTGCCGGGGAGGAACGGCGGCCACCGGCGCCGGCGGCACCAGGGCTACCGGGGGCCGCCCGGGGTAGGCGGCATTCACCTGGTCTGCCGTCAGTTGGTGAATCAGGTCCACCGCCATGGGCTGGCCCTGGCTAGCCCAGCGGGCGTAGGCCGCGGTCAAATAGGGGAGAAACTCCGCCTCCCCTCGCAGGTGAGCCCCCAAAAAGGCCGTAGCTAGAGACTTATAGTAGGTTGATCCGACGTTGCGATACTGGCCCATAAACACCGAGGGCACATCCCCTGCCCCCTCCCCCAGGGGCTTGGAGGAAAAGTGGGTGCCCACCTGCAGTAGGGCCAGGTAGCGGGTGGGGCTGGTGAGCCAGAGGAAGGGGGCAAACTGCTCGGTCACCACCGGGGCCACCACGTCCGCACTGCCGGACACCATCAGAATCGGCACCTTAATTCGCGCTACCCCCTCGGGGCCGTAGAGGGGCCCCCCCAGGTTATGGGCGGCGATCACCGCCTTGATGCGGGGGTCGCTGAGGTCGTAGTTTTTCGGCGGTAGGAAGCGAGCCCGGCATTGCAGGTAGAGGCTGAAGTCGAGGATCACCGTATCGCGATCGCAGGACTCCACCAGGCGATCGTAGTTAATCGTCGCCCCCCCCAGGGCCATCACCGTGGAACTGCCCAGGGAGTCGCCAATGGCGGCAATCTGGCTGAGGTTCAACCGACCGGCCCAGTCGGGGGAGTTGGCCACCAATTGTTCCAGCTGATCGATCAGATAGGAGATTTCCCTGGGCCGGTTAATAAATTCAATCGGGCTCAGCAGGGTATTGAGGCGACCATTCAGGTATTGCTGCCGGTATTGCAAATCACTGCCCACGTGGTCCGGCACCACTACGGCGTAGCCATGGGAGGCCAGGTGTTGGCTGAGGAAAATAAAGTCCTCCTTCACCGCCCCAAAGCCATGGGAGATGATCACCACCGGTACCGGTGCGGAGACCCGCTCTGGCAGGTAGACATCGGCACTAAAGTCGTAGTTGAGCGTCAACCCCGTGGCGGTTTGCCGCAGGGCCGGGTTGGTGACCGTAAGCGTGCGTTGGGAAAAGGAGTAGGGCCCCGGTTGCGACAGATCGGGCAGCCTGGCAAAATCGACCTTGGGGGATGTGGAGGCCTCCGCCGTCGCCTGGGTGCGGATCGCCTGCACCGCCGCCTGGTTATAGCTCAGGTAAATCGATAGTTCCCGCCGTAGGTCCAGCAACCCCTTCAGGTTAACCTCAATGGAGTGGGTGGGGAACGCCCGCATCACGTCAAGGGCCGTCCAACCCTCAGGGCCAGACGCCGCCGCCGCCCTAATCACCGCCGCCCGCAGGGCATGGAAACCATTTTCCCCCCGGGTGGATTGAAACACCTTGCCCAGGTTGGTGAGGCCGTCGCGCCCCAGGGGGGAGTAGCTCAGGTGACCAACGGTGGCCACCGGGATGGGAAAGCGCATCTGCAGGATTTTGCGCAGGTTAGCCAGCAATTCCTCGTCTAGAAACCGGGCATAGAGCCTCAGATCGCCGGTGACCTCACCGGTGTTGGCAAAGGTCTCCAGATCCTCAATGGAGAGGCTAAAGATTAAGGGCCCCGTGGCCGGAATGGTAAACTCCGCCGCCGCCTGCACCGTCGGGGTCGGCCCCAAGAAGGGAATTTCTAACCCCCCCCAACCCAGGCCGGCGACCAGGGTACCCAGTAACAGGTGGGGCAGACGGGGCAGAGGACGGGGCATAGGACCTACCTTGGGGACGGCAATAGGATGGACGGGCCTTTCAGAATCAAGGCTAGAGAAACATAAACAACGATAGTTGTAGGGTAACCCAGGGATCGGCAGACCCACCCACTGCCTGACGAATAGCCTGGCCCGGAAACCCAACCGCCCCCACGGCCTGGAGTAGGAAATTTTGCGCCAGGGTGTAGCGGCCAATCAACAGTAACTCGTGACCAATGTCGGTGTATTCTAACCTGGAGAGGGCCGGATTTCCCCCCAGGTTATTTAACTGGTCGGCAAAGCGATAGTAATAGTCTAGGGAAAGGTGACCTGGTGCCTGGCCTTGACCAATTCCCTCACCGAGAAATAGCCCAGATAGCCGGTGCCGCCAATCATGACTACCTTCATACCTGGTCTCCTTGAGGTGCTACGGTCCAGACGCTGGGATGGTCCTGGGCGCGAAAGGTGGTCTCAATACCGCCATCGATCATGATCATCGGAATGCCAAGCGCCCGCCCACGGCTCTGTGGCGGCCTGGCGGCGAATCCAACGGGCGATGGCAAACTTACTCACCTGATAGCTAAACCGGGTCTGCCCCGCCATCAGGGCCATGGCCGCCCCCCGATCGCCCGCCAACAGGGCCTCCACCGGCGCCAGGGGAATGTGGGGGGTAATGGCGATGGAATTGGAGACGTTGACCACCACCGATGTCGGGGCGGCCTGGGCCAGGGCTGGCTGCAGACCTTGGAGAAAATCCACCACGCCAAAATAATTAACGCCGAAGGTTAGGGCCGGATCGTTGGCATCCACACCGGCATTGGCAACCACCCCGCTGAGGCCATCCCCGGCCTGGAGCAGCACCTGATCAACCGCCGCCTGGCAACCGGCGGATGAGGAGAGATCCGCCTCCACCTCCGCCCCTTTGCCGGGCAAATCAACCCCGATAACGCGGGTATCGGGCTGGGATTCCAGGTGTTGGCGCATAACCCAACCCATCCCTGATTGGGATCCGGTCAGAACGATGGTGGTCATAGACAAGAAAAGACAAAACTTAGAGGTTGTTTGAAAAGGGCTGTCCCAGGTATAGTTCGCCGCCAGGGGGCAGCTAAAATACTGTATTTTGCAGTGATTATCCTACTCTATAGGTATAGTTTGAAACTCTCTTTGGCTTTTCAAACAACCTCTTAAGGACATAGGGTTTAAAACGAGGGGGTGAGCCCAGCGGCGGTGAGCTCCCCCAGGTAATAGTTGCGGCCAAAGGTGGTGACCAGGGCCACGGTGACGGCGATCCCCAGGGCATTGCCCAGTTGCACCGCAGCGTTAGGGTAGAAATGCTAGACAACAAACTAATGCTGGATTGGGAGGGGTTAAACTCCGCCTGGATAGCGGGGATCACCAGTTGGCGGCATCGGGGGACAGCAGAAACAGGATCACCGCCGCCTGCTCCCAGACGGTGGAGGCACGGTGCTTAGAGTCGGCCGCCGCCAGGATACTCTGGGTTTTCAGCCCCCCCATGGCCCCCCCTGGCCAGCGGCCTTCATGGCCTGGACAAACTCGCCGGCCCGGGCCACCATGGGGGTGTCCGTGGCGGCCATGTTAACAGAGTTAACCCGAATTCCGTAGGGCGTGTAGTCGAGGGCGGCGTTGCGGGTGAGGCCGGTGACCCCGTGCTTGCTGGCCACGTAGGCTGGCTCCCCTGGCAACCAGAATAGTTCTTGGTGTCCACTTTCTGGAGATCGCCCTTTACCCGGCATTGGATCAGAAGCTGAGGGGAAGGCGGCATCAACCGGTTTACAGCTACAGTGATCAGAATCACGGAGTTTGAAGGGTTAGATCCTGGCCAATGTTGAGTTTTTCAAAGATTATAGAAGTGTTAATAATTTGAACCACTTATTTATTTCTAAATCTCTATGTTAACCCGCCCCCGGTGCCCCCAGCGCCGGGGGCTATTTATAGTTTTGGCTGGCCTACGCCCCTGAGGGATGGCTGCGGCTGTAGTTAAGCACCATGAGCGATCCTTAACGCTTACTCCTGGTCCATAGCGCTATGCTCTTAGTGCCGCAAAAAGCACCTGACCAGGAGATCCCCATGGCTCGAAAAGGTAATCTATCCAAACGCACCTCCAGCAAAGCCAAGGGGCGAACCAGAGTTGACTCCCAGGCTACCGGGCGGTTGCCGTTGCCAGAGCCGGTGGGAGAGGTAGAGGTGTACGACCACGCCATGCTGGCCCATCGCGGTGATCAGTTGGTGGATTTTAACTACAACCAACCAGGCACGGTGCCCGGCACCCTAAATATTCCTGAGGATGCCCTACCCACGGAGTTGATTTTAATGGCCTATGGCGATGATGGGGTGGACCTGCGATCGCTGGAGGATCTGCAGGAATGCCGCCGCCCAAGCAAACACTATAACGTCAATTGGATCGATGCCCGCGGTCTGGGCACGGAGAAGACCCTGTGGCAGTTTAGCCAGGTGTTTCAGGTCCACCCTCTGATGCTAGAAGATGTGGTTAACGTGCCCCACCGGCCCAAGGTGGACTTTTACGAAGACCAGATCCTACTGATCATGCAGATGGTCAAGTCCAAGGATGCTGGCTCTGGGGTGGATAGTGAGCAGGTCAGCTTTATTTTGGGTCAGGATTTTCTGGTCACCTTTCAGGAGGAACCAGAGTGGGACTCCTTTGATCCAGTGCGCGATCGCATCCGCCGGGGTACCGGTAGCATTCGCCGGCAGGGGGCCGACTACCTGGCCTACGCCCTGCTCGACACTATCGTTGACAGCTTCTTTCCGGTGCTGGAGGAATTGGGGGAAGCCCTGGAGGAACTGGAGGATGAGGTGGTGGAGAACCCCACCCAGGCTACCATTGAAAAGATCTACCGGATGCGGCGGGGCTTGATCAAACTGCGGCGCCATATCTGGCCCCAGCGAAATGTGATTAACAGCCTGATCCGCGATAGTGATGATCTGATCAGCCAGGAGGTTAAGGTCTACCTGCAGGATGTCTACGACCACATTGTGGAGGTGGTGGATATTTTAGAAAACTACAGGGAAACCGCCTCTAACCTGATGGATGTCTACCTCTCCTCGATCAGCAACCGCATGAACGAGGTAATGAAACTGCTGACGGTAATCTCTTCTATCTTTATTCCCCTCACCTTTATTGCCGGGATCTACGGTATGAACTTCAACACCGAGAAATCCCCCTGGAATATGCCCGAGCTGGAGTGGTACTGGGGCTACCTTGGCTGCCTGACGGTGATGGGGACGATCGCGGTTCTGCAGTTGATCTTCTTCTGGCGGCGGGGCTGGTTGAAGAGTTTCTCCCCCACCCGACGGTAGGGCATGGACGCCCTTTGTTTTTGCCATCCTACTGGCTTGGGGCTTGAGAAGGCAGAACTTAGCAGCTAAGCAAAGTGGGTATATTTACGCTAAGGGCTCATGAAACAATAACCTGAACGTTTCTCTGTCCAAACACTAGACTAAGAACATCAAGGGTTTGGAAGAATGAGTATGCTCAGCACGTCAACAGAAACAATCATTCAACATAAATATGAACAACTCGTGCCTTATTTGAATGAAGCGAGTTTACGGGCATGGGCAGCAGTAGAGGCTATGAGTTGGGGATATGGTGGCATAACCAGAGTATCGCGCGCAACAGGACTGTCTCGAACCACCATTCATGCTGG
>JBEIGU010000174.1:0-7384 GCA_040381765.1 Leptolyngbya sp. | reverse complement strand
TTAAGATCAAGCCCAAGTAGGGTTCATGCCCAAATTTATCCCTCTTTATTCCTCCCTTATCGAACTGGGGTAAAACCCCCATTTCTCAATGGGTTAAAATTAGTTGACTGACAAAACTCTCAACGCTGGCGGCTAGAAGCCTTCGCCGACTTTGTCTGTATAGAAGCGGTTTGAACCGCCCTAAGCCAATGTTTTGTCAGTCAACTAGGGGGCACAGTGTGAAATTCTAACAGCCGGGCACTAGGGGGTAAGACTGGGCAATTCGGTGTCTCACTCTATCGAAAACCGCTATAGCTCTAAAATACTAGAAAGCGATTACTAGAAAGCAATGAATACGCGCCTGACAAAAATTGAGCTCTTCAAAGAAAGAATGAGCTTCTCCGCCGGTCACTTTACAATATTTTCTGACAGTGAAAGGGAGAACTTACATGGTCATCGTTTTTCTGTTTATGCTGCCATCGAAGCAAAAGTCCTATCAACCGGCATGACCTTCGACTATCAAATCTATAAGAAAGTTATTATTCAGCTTTGTGATTCTCTGGATGAAGTTGTACTTCTTCCCCTTAATAATTCTGGCCTCAAAATTGAAGAGACTCATGACTATATCTATGCTTTTTTTGATTCTGGAAAGGAAAAAATACCTTTTCTCAGGCGAGATGTCAAGTTGCTTGAGCTATCTAATATTACTGTAGAGGAGCTTTCCTATTGGTTTCTACAAAAGTTAGTTATCCACGCGGAAGGCCGTCCCGAAGATCATATTCACTCCATAGAGGTTAAAATCTCTTCAGGGCCAGGGCAATCAGGCAGCAGTTTTTGGAAAAAATCATGACTACAGGCAGATTAATCATAACAGGGGGCACTAGTGGGATTGGATTGGCTACCGTTGAGTTCTTTAAGCAAAAAGAATGGGATGTTATCAATGTTTCTAGGGGCTTGTGTCCTGTCAATGGAGTTTTAAATATCCAGGTTGATCTTAGTCAGAAGGATATTGAAATAGTTCTTAAATCTGAACTTTCAGCCCTGCTAAACAGCTCTGACGTAACTATCTTAGTTCATAATGCTGCCAATCTTAGAAAAGATAGTCTTGATACCGTTGATTCTATCAATTTCAGAGATGTTCTAGCAGTTGGGGTAATAGCACCAAGCCTGTTAAATCAAATTATTCTTCCTCACATGGCGGCAGGTTCTGCCATTATTTATTTAGGTTCCACCTTGTCAGAAAAGGCTGTTGCTGGGGCCTTCAGCTATGTGGTTTCAAAACATGCTACGGTTGGACTAATGCGGGCCACCTGTCAAGACTTGGGCGATCGCCAGATTCATACCGCCTGTATATGTCCTGGTTTTACCGATACCCCCATGTTAATGAATCATTTAAATCATGACCAGATTATCGTACAGGCTATTAAGGGTATGAATGCTCAGAACCGATTAATTCAACCCCAGGAAATTGCTGAGGTGATTTACTTCGCAGCTACCCATCCCGTGGTCAATGGGGCGTTAATCCATGCTAATTTAGGTCAGCTAGAAAGGTAAAATTGCAGGCGTTAACTTGCGATAGCAGCGAGTGGTGATCAAATAAGGGTGGAAAACCTCAAGGAAATGAGTCTGTAGGGTTTGGAAGAAAGTTGAAATCAGCTCAGGATCATCCAGGTGGAAGGGATATTCTTGCTTAAAACCCTTGAAAAAATACCAGTTCAAAATAA
The DNA here is from genome assembly GCA_040381765.1 of Leptolyngbya sp. GTDB lineage: Bacteria > Cyanobacteriota > Cyanobacteriia > Phormidesmidales > Phormidesmidaceae > Nodosilinea. Next base: position 5,681 of record JBEIGU010000174.1, on the reverse strand, counting down.
TTCGACCCGTCGGACCTAAACGTTGATAGAAGTCTAACAACTGAGCCTGGGGGTCAGGCAAATGTTCAACCACGTCAAAGCATAGGATGGTGTCGAATTGACGGGTATCCTGTAGCTCATCAACATAGGTCATCTTCTCCGCCAGACCCAACTGGGTGGTCCGGAACTTCACAAATTCCAGGTTGATTGGATTGATGTCGACACAAACCACCTGCTGAACCTGGGGGGAATAGGCTGCCGCGATCGCATGGGTACCAATTCCACAGCCGAAGTCAAGTACGCGCCCCTGGGCATGGTCAGTAATGAGTTGGAGAGTGTCGCCGATATAGTCCCGACTCTCTAGGTGCCATGCTGCCAGCTCAAATAGGTAACCAGAGCCCACTTGATCGCGGTAGAAATCAGATACCATGGCCCAGTCAAAGTGTTGCCCTACCTCGTCGGCTAAATGGCGGCGGGTTTGTAGTTGCTGGCTTAGCGTAGCTGCATCGAGGTGTAGAAAACGCTGCAAATGGGTTTCCAGATCAAAGCAATTGTCCCAATAGGCTTTAAGGTGGGGCGGGTACAGTTTCATTAACATGGAGTTATATTGCTACACCTAATAATCTCTACATTAAGATAATTCGAATAACGTTATTCAGGGTGAAAATGCAATTACTTTTTGTGTCCACTCCGGTTGGGCCCTTGGGGACTGGGTCAGGAGGCGGGGTGGAATTGACCATAGAGAACTGTGCCCTAGCTTTAGAGCAACTAGGACATCAGGTCACAATTGCTGCTCCGTCGGGCTCTACCTGTGGAAAGTTTCCTGTGATTCAAATCGATGGCGCCTGTCAACCGAGTGCCCAAACTGAAAAACAGTCAACTTTTATAGTCTTACCCGAAAATTCAGTGCTGGCTAATTTATGGAGCTATGCCCGATCTAGACAGGCTGATTACGATATCGTTCTTAACTTTGCCTACGACTGGTTGCCTTTCTATCTGACTCCCTTTTTTTCTACGCCTATCTTCCACCTAGTCAGCATGGCGTCTCTCACCGAGAGCATGGATGGGGCAATCGCCCGGGTAGTACAGGAGTTTCCTGGTACTGTAGCAGTTCACACTCGAGTGCAAGCTGATACGTTTACAGTAGCTAAGCAACTGCAGGTTATTGGTAATGGGTTCGACCTTTCTCGGTACACTTTTTGTCCTGACCCAGAACCAATACTGGCCTGGGTCGGTCGCATCGCTCCAGAAAAAGGCTTAGAGGATTCAGTTGCTGCAGCTTACCTGGCGGATCTACCGCTAAAAATCTGGGGCATCATGGAAAACCAAGATTACTGGAAACAGATCCGAGAACGGTATCTGGATGCGCCCATCTTTTATGAGGGTTTTTTGCCTACAACTGAGTTGCAGAATCAACTAGGGCGCTGTCAAGCGCTACTGATGACTCCCCGATGGATAGAAGCCTTTGGTAATGTGGTGATTGAAGCTCTGGCCTGTGGTGTACCTGTGATTGCTTACCGCCGGGGTGGCCCTGGCGAGTTAGTGGAATCGGGCAAAACTGGCTGGTTAGTGGAACCAGATAGCGTAGCAGGTCTAGTAAAAGCGATCGGAAAACTCGATCAGATCAACCGCGCTGTTTGTCGTCAACAGGCAGAAGCCAATTTTTCTCTGATGGCTTTGGGTATTCGTTTAGAAAACTGGTTGCTCGGTTGCATTCCTCATTAAATCACCCCTGGAGCAAATGAGCAGAAGCCAGAGCCCGGGAAGAACAGATAATAGGGTTAACAAAACCCCATCTAGAGCCGTTGCAGGCGATCTCGCAGTATGGTCGCCTGGGCCTCCGCCTCCGCCAGGGCTTCCCGGGCCCCCGTCACCACGGTGGTGGGGGCCTTATCCACAAAGCCCGGGTTACCCAGCCGGCCCGCCAGAGTCTGGGCTTCCGCCTCCACCTTCCCCAGATCCTTGGTGAGCTTGGCCCGCAGGGCCTCGATATCCACCAGACCGGTGAGGGGGATCAGCACCTGCACCGTACCGGTGACCCCAGCGAACAGTTGCCGGGGTTCTGCAGACACCCCATGGTTGCCATGGCCGTTGCCGTGGCCCTGGTGAGCCCGCTCAGGGGCCAGGGGTAGGCTGGCCTGGGGCACAGGGGTGGAGCCAGAGGCGCGGCGGGCCGGTGGTTCAGGACCGATCACCTCATGCCACCAGGCCCCTAGACTTCGCTGGAGTTGTTGGCGATCGCCGTCGCTGAGCAGATGGCGCCGCACCAGGGTGACGCTATAGTAAAGCCCCACCAGCTCCATCAGGTCGCCAAACAGGGGCGTGCTATCCACCGCCTGGGCCACCCCGCTAGCCAGCCGCAGGCCGATCAGCCCCACCACCAACCAGAGTAGGGTGAGGGCGGGGCGATGGCTATCCGCCAGAAAATCGGTGGTGTAGTCTAGGGGCCGCTCCAGCAGGGGATACAGGCTTTTCCAGAGGTTCCCCAGGGGAGCCAGGAAGGGGCCGATCGAGAAGGAGCCCGGGGACGGCGTGGGGGCAGGAGGTGGGTCGCCCCCGGCAATCACCAAGGTATCGATTTTGCCCAGATCCTTCAGGTAGTCAGCGGTGGCCCGTAGGATGCGGCGCTCCTGGGGGTTGTCACTCTCCAGGATAGTTTCGATGCGCTGACCGGGTTTAATCCCCGCCTCGGCCCGCAGGTTGCGCACCGTACGCACGGTGTTAAATAGCAGGGTAAACCGCTGCTCCAGGGGATCGTCCACCAGGCCGGCAAAGGAGGTGGGGTAGGGCTGCAGGGCCAGAAACTGATCATTCTCTACCTGGGTGAGGGTGTGCCAGACCTCCTCGGTAATGTGGGGCATGAAGGGGTGCAGCAGCTTGAGAATGCCATCTAGCACAAAGGCCAGGGTCTGTTGGGCGGTGTGCTTAGACACCCCAGGGGTTTGCAGGCGAGCCTTGACCAGCTCAATGTACCAGTCGCAGAAATCCCCCCAAATGAACTCGTAGAGATCCTTGGCCGCCTCCCCCATGCCGTACTGGTCCAGGTGGCCCCGCACCGCCGCCACCACCCGGTTAAAGCGGGAGAGAATCCAGCGATCTGCCAGCTCCAGGTGATCCAGGTCGGGCACCCCCAGCTCCGCCGGAGACTGCCCCCCCAGGTTCATGATCACAAACCGGGAGGCATTCCAGAGTTTGTTGGTGAAGTTACGGGAGGCTTCCACCGAGGCAGATTCATCGGTTTTGCGATCGTACTCCAGGCGAATATCTTGACCGGCCCCAGTCACCTCCCGAATCAGGGTATAGCGCAGGGCATCGGTGCCGTACTTGTTAATCAACACCAGGGGGTCAATGCCATTATTGGCGGACTTGGACATTTTCTTGTTGTTCTCGTCCCGCACCAGGCCGTGGATGTAGACCGTCTCAAAGGGCATGGTCTCGGTGAAGTGGCCCGCCATCATAGTCATGCGGGCCACCCAGAAGAAAATAATGTCAAAGCCGGTGACCAGGGTGGTGGTGGGGTAGTAGGTCTGGAGATCGCGGGCGCTGGGGTCGGGCCAGCCCAGAGTGGAAAAGGGCCAGAGACCGGAGGAAAACCAGGTGTCTAGCACGTCGGGGTCCCGCTGCAGCACAACGTCGGGGCCAAACCGCTGCTCCGCCTGAGCCCGGGCCTGCTCTGGGGTGGCCGCCACCACCAAGGGGGTGTGGTCGGTGATTTCTCCGGCGGTCTCACTGACGGCGTACCAGGCGGGGATCTGGTGGCCCCACCAGAGCTGGCGGGAAATACACCAGTCCTTCAGGTTCACCAGCCAGTCGCGATAGACCTTGGTCCAGCGCTCGGGCACAAACCGGGGAGACTGGTGGTTGTCCAGGTAATCCAGAGCTTTGTCCGCCAGGGGTCGAATCTTGACGAACCACTGGGTGGATAGCAGGGGCTCCACCGGCACCTTACCCCGATCGCTGTAGGGCACCGTATGGCGGTAGTCCTCCACCCGCACCAGGTAGCCCTCCTGCTGCAGACGTTGTACCACCGCTTGCCGGGCGGCGCAGCGGTCGAGACCGGCGAAGGGGCCGGCGGCCTCGTTCAGGGTGCCGTCTTTGTTCATTACCGTAATCAGGGGTAGGTGGTGGCGTTCCCCCATGGCCAGGTCGTTGGGGTCGTGGGCCGGGGTGACCTTGACGCAGCCGGTGCCAAAGGCGGCATCAACGTAGTCATCGGCGATTACCGGAATTTCCCGCCCCAGAATCGGTAGGGTAAGGGTTTTGCCCACCAGGTGACGGTAGCGATCGTCCGCCGGATTGACCGCCACCGCCGTATCCCCCAGCATGGTTTCGGGCCGGGTGGTGGCCACCTCCAGGTGGCCAGAGCCATCGCTGAAGGGATAGCGAAAATGCCACAGGTGGCCGTCAATTTCCTTTTGTTCTACCTCCAGATCGGACACCGCCGATTGACTGGCGGGGCACCAGTTGACCATGTAGTTACCCCGGTAGATCAACCCCTCTTCGTAGAGCTGGGTAAAAGCGGTGAGAACGGCGTGGGAGAGGCTCTCGTCCATGGTGAACCGCTCCCGGGACCAGTCCACCGACACCCCCAGCTTGCGCAACTGGTTAACAATGGTGCCGCCGGACTCCGCCTTCCACTGCCAGGCCCGGTCCAGGTAGCGATCGCGGCCCCACTCCTCCCGATTCACCCCCTCGGCTTGCAATTGTTTATCTAAAATCGTGCTAACGGCAATGCTGGCGTGATCCGTACCGGGCAGCCACAGGGTATTGCGACCGGCCATGCGCTGATAACGCACCAGGGTATCGATCAGGGCGTTTTCAAAGGCATGGCCCATGTGCAGGCTGCCGGTGACATTGGGGGGCGGAATCACCACACAGTAGGGTTCTCCGGGGTGATTGGGGTCGGCCTTAAACACCTGATCATCCTCCCACCGCTGCTGCCATTTGCTTTCCGTCAGGGTGGGGTCGTACTGGGCAGAGATGGCAGGGATGGTGGCCGTCATGGCAATAGATAGGGGATGAAAGGGATTATAAACAGTTTACCGTTGGTATCTTAAATCTGGACATAGGCAGGTACGAGTCCATTTCCTCATAGTTTTAATGGCTATAGTGTGAGATACACCATTGCTGAATTCTAAATCCCCCCAATGCCTGGCTGTCTAAGTCTCACACTTTCCTCCCTTGACAAGGGGACTGGGGGGATGATCGCAACGCACTTCACCCAAGTGGATCCGCTATATAAGATTCCTGATTGGAAGGCAACCTCTGGAACCTTGGCGTCAAGCACCTTGACAGATCCTGGATTGTAGGTAATCTGATATAAGGTCAGCCCAATGGTGCATCTTAGAAAAAAATTAATGAATAGGTTTTTTTATATATCAATTATGTAAAAAATTTTTTAAGGTAAGGGTTATGGCGGTCTCAACTTAATGTCTGACCATGGGTTTATATAGTTTAGTTCTATTGTATTAGAGTGGTTTTCGATAGAGTCAGATACCCCATTGCTCAATCTTACCCCCCAGCGCCTGGCTGTATGAGTTTCACGCTGTACTCCCCCTTGGCAAGCTGCCGTGTACACATAAGTCGGGTCTGACTTCGTTTGAGTCCTTTGCGTCCCCAAAATCCCCCAATTCTGGTGGATTTTGAAGGGTTCGGTTCCCCCGGAATTGGGGGCTGGGGGGCAGTTTGTCGCTGATTGGGTT
>JBEIGU010000173.1:0-7387 GCA_040381765.1 Leptolyngbya sp. | reverse complement strand
GGGGTGGGCAGGTCCGCCAGCTGCACCAGGTGTTGATCTAACCACTGCTGGTAGGGGTGGGCGCTGGCAATCTGGGCTTTGATTTCGGCGTCGGCCACAATCCGCCCCTCCGCCATATCCACCAGAAACATGCGACCGGGCTCCAGGCGGCCCTTATAGGCCACCCGCTCTGGGGCAATGGGGAGGACACCGGCCTCCGAGGCCATAATCACCAGGTCATCCTTGGTGACGGTGTAGCGGGAGGGGCGCAGACCGTTACGATCCAGCACCGCCCCCATGCTGCGGCCATCGGTGAAGGCAATGGAGGCGGGGCCATCCCAGGGCTCCATCAGGCAGGCATGGTATTGATAGAAGGCCCTTTTTTCTGGACTCATAGACTCGTGGGCCGACCAGGGCTCGGGCACCATCATCATCATGGCGTGGGGCAGCGATCGCCCCGCCAGCACCATCAGCTCCAGGGTGTTGTCAAAAATACCGGAGTCACTACCATCCTTATTGATCACGGGCTGGGTGCGCTGCAGGTCATCCCCAAACAACTCCGACTCAAACATGGACTGCCGGGCATACATCCAGTTGATGTTGCCCCGCAGAGTATTGATTTCCCCGTTGTGGGCAATGTAGCGGTAGGGGTGAGACCGTTCCCAACTGGGGAAGGTGTTGGTGCTAAAGCGGGAGTGCACCAGGGCCAGGGCGCTCTCCATGTCGGCATCCGCCAGGTCAGGGAAGTAGGGGCCCACCTGTTCAGGGGTGAGCATGCCCTTGTAGACGATAGTGCGGCAAGAGAGGCTGGTGGTGTACCAGTAGGGGTCGAGACCAGTGGGGCGAATGGCGGAGTGCGATCGCTTACGGATGACGTAGAGCTTCCGTTCAAAGTCCAGCTCATCCCTGAGGCCCTCCCCCCGCTGGATGAACACCTGCTCCATAAAGGGTTCGCTGGCTCGGGCCGTGGCCCCCAGGGCGCTATTGTCCGTGGGTACATCCCGCCAGCCCAGCACCCGTTGACCCTCCGCGGCCGCAATCTGCTCAAAAATCTGTCGCCCCCGTTGTCGGGCCTCCGGATCGGGGGAGGCAAAGCATAACCCGACACCGTAATCGCCCACGGCGGGCAGGTCGATGCCGATTTCCCTGGCCACCTTGACCATAAACCGATGGGGAAGCTGCAGCAAAATCCCTGCCCCATCGCCGGTGTTGGCCTCCGCCCCCACCGCTCCCCGGTGGGAGAGGTTGACCAGGATGGTCAGCCCCTGCTCCACAATGGTGTGGGACTGGGCACCCTTCATATGGACAACAAACCCCACCCCGCAGGCATCGTGCTCAAACTGGGGATGGTAAAGACCTTGGGCTTGGGGCGGATGGGTTAGGGGCATGGGCTCAATGGTCAACAACAACAACGGTAAAAACGGTGGCAGCAAGCCTGGGGTAGGCCCAGGGTGACTGAGGCATCAGCTAGGGACATTCCCTAGCTTCAGGATAGTGTCCTTAGGTATAGGCATTTTCGAGGGATTGATCAGAAAGTTAGCCATCTCTTAAGAAAATCATCAGCATCCCCGGTTGCCAGAGTTGCAAATTATAACGAAACCTCCCAGGTGGTCAAAGTATAGGGTTGTACACCTAGGTGGTGTCATATTTCGTTGCAGGAGCTTAACCCCATGGGTGAGGCATGGGAGGGAGGGTATGATAGGGCTGATCAAGCTTGGGATAAACCATGGTGACACAAACACAAATTGGTGTGATTGGCGGCAGTGGCCTCTACCAAATGGAGGAATTGACCGATGTCCAGGAGGTGCGGGTGGAAACCCCCTTTGGCCAGCCCTCCGACGCAATTTTGCTGGGGCGCCTAGGGGAGGTGCCGGTGGCCTTTTTGGCTCGCCATGGCCGTCATCACACCCTCATGCCTTCTGAGTTGCCGGCCCGGGCTAATATTTATGCCATGAAGTCCCTGGGGGTGGAGTATCTGATCTCTGCCTCGGCGGTGGGTTCCCTGCAGGAATCAGCCAAGCCCTTGGATATGGTGATCCCTAATCAGTTCATCGATCGCACCCACAACCGGGTATCCACCTTCTTTGGCGAGGGCATCGTGGCCCACATTGCGTTCGCTGATCCTGTGTGTAATATTCTGGCGGAGATTTTAGCCACGGCGGTGGAAGAGCTAGTCTTGCCAGAGGTCACCCTACACCGGGGCGGTACCTACATCTGCATGGAAGGCCCAGCCTTTTCCACCAGGGCTGAATCACAGGAGGTCTATCGCCGCTGGGGGGCGGCGGTGATAGGCATGACTAACCTGCCTGAGGCAAAGTTGGCCCGGGAGGCCGAAATTGCCTACGCCACCCTGGCTTTAGTCACTGACTATGATTGCTGGCATCCAGACCATGACAGCGTCAGCGTGGAGATGGTAATTCAAAATCTGCAACGCAACGCTCGCAACGCTCAACGGGTGATTTATCAGGTTGTGCAGCGAATTGCCTCCAATCCGCCCGTTTCCGATGCCCATTCTGCTCTGCAGTACGCCATTCTCACCCCCCTTGATCAGGTGCCCCTCGCCACGCTGAAAAAACTAGAACTCCTCTTGAAGAAGTATCTATATTAAATCCACGATCCTTAGTACTCGGCACAGAGCCCCTAAAGCTGACCCACCAGACCCGACGGTGCGGCCTTCACCTGATGATAAATGGCCTCTAGCTCGCTGATGTTGGCGGTTAGGGTGTAGCGCTGCAATACCCGATCGCGGGCCTTTTGCCCCAATAGCTGGGTAATTTCAGGATGGTCGCGGAAAATTGGCAGAATGGTCTGTAGCTGACTGGAGACCCGCTGGGTATCCAGCACGATACCGGCCCCCTCCGCCAGCACCTCCCCATCGGCGCCGGCGTCGGTGGCAATACAGGCGGTGCCGCAGGCCATGGCCTCCAGCAGGGAGAGAGACAGCCCCTCCACCAGGGAGGGCAGGATAAACCCATCCGCCCCCCGCAGCAGATCGATGCGGCGGTAGTCCTCCCCCAGGTAGCCCAGCCAGAGAATGCTGGGGTCATCACCGTAGAACAACTTCAGGGAGGCTTCCAGGGGGCCGCTGCCAACAATGGCCAGTTTAGAGTGGGGCCCCATATCCGCCTGTCGCCAGCCCCGCAGCAGGGCCTCGACGTTTTTCTCGGGGGATAGCCGCCCCTGGTAAACAAACAGCCGCTCCGCCTGTAGGTCGACCGGGGCCGTGGAGGGCCCCGGGCAGTACCGTTGGGTATCAACCCCGTTGGGAACCACCGCCAGGGTCTGGGCGGGCACCCCCAGCTTGGTCAACAGGTCTCGCTGCAGGTTAGAAAACACAATCACCCGGTCGTAGTGGGCCAGGCAGGGGGCATAGAGTTGGTAGGTGAGGTGCTGGGTGCCGGAGGTGATGCTGCGCACCCGTCGGTCAAAGGCGGGGTGGAAGGTGGCCACCAGGGGGAGATTAAGATCGTGGCAGATCTCCGGCAGGCGAAAGTCCAGGGGGGAGAGGGTGAGGGAGGCGTGCACCAGGTCTGGCTGCAGCCGCTGCAGGGCCTCCGCCAGCAGTTTGCCGGACTTAAGGGAGGGAATGGTGAGGATTTGGGACTTGAACAGAAAGGGTAGGGGCACCTCGGAGCGATCGGGATGGTTGTCCGCCAGGTCCGATTCATCGGGTTGGGCGAAGTGTAGAAAGGTGACCCGATAGCCTCGTTCCAATAGGGCATTGGTGACTTCTCGGCCATAGGTGACGTTGCCACAGAAGGGAGATTTCTTACCAAGCCAAGCAATGTGCATGGGGTCTCAAGTGGGAGGTGTAACGGGTAGAAGGCGGCGCCCAGGCTAGGGTCAACCCCTCGGGCCACAGATAATACCCGCAACCGCACCTCCCAGACCTAACGGACTGGAGCTGCCCTAGGGAACCTAGCGTAACGCCGTATCGGCAATATACCAGGTTACAACTCCCCCCACCCCCACCAGTATCCCAAGGCCCAGAAAAACATTGGATAACCCCACACTGGTTTCCACCAGGCTAGCCAGGGCCAGGGGCAGGGTCAGGGCAATGTTAATGAAATTATTCTGAAGACCGAAGACCTTGCCCCGCATATCCTCGGGGGTATTTTGTTGGATCAGGGTTTGCATAGGGATGGCCACCAGGGACCCTGACCAGCCAATCAGGGCTAGCAGCACTATCGAGGGCCAGAGCTGCTCTGTAGTCCAGGCCAGGGCGATTAAACTAAGGGCCAACCCCAGGGTACCGGCTAAACTCAGGTAGCGTTTCAGAAAGCGCTGGCCAAAGTTACCCACAAACAGAGCCCCCCCCGCCAACCCGAGCCCGCCGGCCGCCAGTAAAAAGCCAAATTGAGAGGCCTTGATGGTCGGGATCAACTCCGCCAGCCGCACCGCCAGCACCGCCAGGGCGGCAAAGACACAGGAGAGCAAAACCAACTGCAGAATCGCCACCCGCACCTGGGCGTGGCCCTTCAGGTAATCGAGGCCATCGCGGATGTCGGTCCAAATCTGGGCCAGGTCGCGGGGGCTGGCCAGGGTTTCTGGGGGAGGGGTAATGGCGATCAAACAGGCCCCGGCGGTCAGGTAGCTGAGGCCCACCAACAGGGCCGGACCATGGTGGCTGACCCCGAGGGCGGTCATCAGGCGATCGCTGAGCCCCAGCAGGGGTTCGCCCACCGCAAAGCCCACAATCACCGCCGCCATCATGGTGGTGGTGTAGAGGGAGTTGGCGGAGAGCAAATCCGATCGATCCACCAGCACGGGAATGATGGCCTGTTCCGCCGGGGCGAAAAACTGGGTGAGGGTGGACATGGCCAGGGTCACCGTCAGCAACAGCAGAAAACTGAGCGGCACCGATCCGATCTGCCCCCACCCCTGGGTCAGCCACAGCCCCAGGGGTAAAAGCACCACCAACCCCCCCCGCAGCAGGTTTGACAGCACCAGCACCGCCCGTTTGGGCCAGCGATCCACAAACACCCCCGCCAGGGCACCAAACAACACCGCCGGAATGGTAAAGGCAATCATCACCGCCGCCACCCAACCACTGATGGTCTGGCCGGGCTCCTCAAACTGGCTGGAGATGATGGCAATCATCAGCACCAGGTAAATTTTGTCCGCCAGTTGGGAGAATAGCTGCCCTAACCAAAGCGTGAGGAAGTTGCGGTTAGCCAGAACCGAGGCGAACCCTTCATTTTCTGGGGCCTGGGTCTCCAGGTTAGGGACCTGCTGGCCAGGACTGGCAAGACCATTGACGCCACGGGGGGTGCCCTCCACAGTTGGGCTATTTGACTCAACCTCACGCAGCATGGGTAACCAACCGTAACGTGGCTCTGGCTCAACTTCAGGGGTCAGGTTAACTGGCCTCTGTCCCTAGTTTAGACACTCCCTAGACAAACATCAATCAGGGCCGCCGAGCGAATCGGCCGCTCCAGGTAATCCTGGGCCCATTGGCGCAGCAACCGTTCTAACCGGGCCCAGACCTGGGGATCGGGCTGTCCCTGGGCGGGCCAGGTCGACCGGGGGGCTGGCCCCAGCCCTTCGGCCTGGCTGAGGTGCTGTAGCAGCATCACCTCCAGGGCGGTGAGGGGCATGGGCCGAGGGTGGCGGGTGGGGCCGGAGGAGTAGATCTGGGTAGGTTCCGCCGTACGGGGCCTGCCCCCTACCCCAAGCCCGGGTGGGGTGTCATCCCCCTGCACCAGACCGCCCGCTTCAAAGCTAAACTGCACCCGCCAGCCAGGGTCCAGGAAGTTGGGCACAATTTGCCGTTGACTGAGGCAGCAGCGCTGCATCTCCGGGGCCACTCCCCCTAGCCGCAGCAGTTGATATAACCCATGGCAAAGGGCGGCCAGCAGGTCTTGGGAAGGGCTGGTTTCCAGGTGGGCCAGGTGGGTCACCAATAGATCAAAGAGGTCAACCTGGGAGCAGTCACTCAGGGCCATGAACAGCACCACCTCCGCCAGGTACTGGCTGGCGGTCAACCGGCCCAGATGGTGGCTGAGGCCAGGGAAGCTACGCAGGGTTTCGGCCTGCACCACCTTATCCAGCCGTTTGCCCTTGATCACCAGCCACTGGTTGATGACAAACAGATCGCTGCGGCCCGCCAACCGGGACTGGTGTTTGCGGGAGCCCGGGGCCACCGCCCGCAGCAGGCCCACCTCCGGGCTGAGGATGGTGAGCAGGCGATCGCTCTCCCCCAGGGGAGCGGCCTTGAGGTTAATGCCGGTGAGTTTGGCGGTCTGACTCATGGGGCCGCCGCCCGCTGTTGCTTGACCAGCTCTGGCCCCCGGGAGGTGCCCAGGCGGGTAGCCCCCGCCTGCACCAGGGCGATGGCCTGCTCCGCCGTCCGGATGCCGCCGGAGGCCTTAACCCCCACCCGCCCCTGGGTGAGATGCTGCAGCTGTTCTACGACGGCGGGGGTGGCTCCCCCCTGCCAGCCCGTGCTGGTTTTTAAGAAGGCCACCCCGGCATCCATGCATAGCTCCGCCGCCAGGGTGATTTCCCCGGGGGTGAGCAGGGCGGTCTCCAAAATCGCCTTGACGACCTGCCCGGTTGCTTCGCAGATGGTCGCGATTTCCCGATGCAGGGCATCCTCCTGGCCCGACTTGAGCCAGCCCAGGTTAATCACCACATCCAGCTCGGTGGCACCGTTATCCACCGCTTCCTGGGCCTCAAACAATTTGGTGGCGGTGGTGTGAGCCCCGGTGGGGAAGCCCACCACCGTACACACCCGCACCCGACTCTGGTGCAGCAGCTCCACCGCCTGGCGCACATGCACCGGGTAGAGGCAAACCGCGGCAAAACCGTATCGATCAGCCTCGTCGCACCATTGGCTGACCTGTTCGGGGGTAGCCGTGGGGGTGAGCAGGGCGTGATCGATCAGGGGAGCTAGGTCAATGGTCTGGTCTAGGAAGGGCATTACCTCAGGCATGGCGGATGGGTCTACCCTCACCAATAGCAGCTTTGAGCCCCTATTATAGCTTTGGCCCGATCGCTTAGAGGTTGTTGGAAAGGCCAAAGAAAGTCTCAAACTATCTATGCCTATGGCGATTGCTTAGCCCCGGATCGGTAGGATGGGCAAGTTTCAATTTGCCCATCCTACCGGCCTGTCATTTTAGGGCTAAAGGTTGATGGGCACGGGCTAATGCCCTTTGCCCATCCTACCTCTCCTGACTATTGATTACTGACTCCCAACTAGCCCAGATTTGTCAACAACCGGCTGCATTTGAGTACCCCAGATCATCCCTACCTGCCTGCTTTCACTTCTTGAGTTTGGACTAATTCTGTAAAGGAAGGCAGTCAATGAGTGACACTGACTGCCGTAAGGTCAATGAAGTAGAAATTCGATTGACCCTATGATTTTCAACCAACTTCAGCAATTTCGCCAAACCCTGTACAATACCCT
>JBEIGU010000172.1:0-7437 GCA_040381765.1 Leptolyngbya sp. | reverse complement strand
CTTGAAGTCAGTTGGGGCACGGACGTATCAAGCAGTGAAGGAAGCTCTTGAATCCGCCTATGCTCAAGTTACCTTGAAGGATATTCGCGGTTGGTTCACAAAAGATTGCTACTGTACTTCATCCGAGTAAGAACCGCTATATCATAATGTCGATAACTAGAAATAAAATTAAATTTAGCCTTAAGCCTGTCCTATTCGCCTTGGGAAGTTTTTACTTTTTAGTTACTTTACCTTCCAGTCTTCTATTATTTCAATCTGAATTCTATAGATTTGTGACAATCGAGCAGATATCTGTTAAATTATCTCATTTTAGAAATCCTGATTATGTTTTTGTTGGCGACTCTATTATGGGGGGGGGGAGGAATTGGTGGCTAAGGTTAGGCAAGCCTCCCTTTTCTAGTATTACCATTGCAAACAATGGGAATACCATTGAGCAAATTACTGAATTACTAGATCAGGCTATTAAACTAAGGCCTCGCTATATATTTGTAATGGCTGGCACAAATGATCTATTTCAAGGACGCTCTGATGCTCAAATCCAAGCAGACTGGAAGAATCTATTGAGAAAAGTTAGAACTCATAATGATATAAAATTTATAATCACTAGCTTTCCAATCACTAATTACGAGAGCAATGATCAACGGATTTTAGAAATTAATGATTTTGTTGACCGGGAAACAAAAGCCAATCAAATTAATTTTATTGATCTTAATAAAATCCTGTTATCTCAAGTCAATAATCAACGTAGTTCTTACTTTATAGACGGTGTACATTTCTCGAATTCAACCTATAAAATATGGGCAAAAGAGATTAATGATAAGATTGAGGATTGAAAATGATGTAGAGAAGTTGTCCTGAGTTCTTTCTGAATTTCTAGAGTATGGTGAATTCTAAGGTATTAGCAGGTACGTTTTTCAGTTATGGTTACAACTATATTTTAAGTAATTTCCCTTCGCGCAAAATTCGTTTAGCGTATCTAAGAATCTATCTAGAGAATTTGGGAGAAGCGACTTCGGTGCAAATGGGTTGCAGGTTTCTGCATGGCAGAAAAGTACACTTAGGCGATCGCAATGTGATTAACTTTGGCTGTTTGTTAGATGGCCGCCATTATAAGATTCAAACCGGTTCCGATGTCTCCATTGGTCCAGAGGCAGCCATTCTCACCCTAGGGCACGACCCTCAGTCACCGCACTTCGCTGATCGGGGGGGAGAGGTGATTATTGGCGATCGGGTTTGGATTGCCTACCGGGCCATTATTCTGCCTGGGGTCACCATCGGCGAAGGAGCCGTGGTCGGGGCAGGAGCCGTGGTTTCCCGCTCCGTTGAACCCTACACAATTGTCGCAGGCAACCCCGCTAAGGTGATTGGCCACCGCTGCCAGGGGCTTACTTATAACCTGGATTATCGTCCATTTTTGTCATAGGTCTACCCATCTATGGTGCAACCTGACGGTTAGCCTATGGATCCTGCCTGCACCAGCACTCTTTGAGTAGTTACTATACTGTCAGCTCTGATACGCTGAAGTCATTAACAGCTCAGACCGCCTGATGCTTTTTGGCCATGGTCCCTTCCGAACTGAAGCAAGCCCTTCAAGCCCTGCTCCCCCAATTGATCGCGGAGGATCTACTAATCCGCGACTTTGTACTACGGACAGTATCGAAACTAAAGTGTACCGCATCATTCCCTTCAACCGCCCCTACGTGACGGGTCGGGAACTCTGGTTAATTAGTCAGGCCCACAGCATTGGTCAACTTGCCGGCTACGGCGAATTTACTCGGCACCGTCACACCTGGCTCGAGAACCACTTTGGCTCTACAAAAGCGCTGCTCACCCTATTGAGAAAACCACTATATTAATTATGACTAGTAATTGGATTTGTTTCCAGTTAGGAGCTAGGGAACATTACGCTATTCCAAGAGCATTTCAGAAAAATGATCAACTTACAGCACTAATCACTGATGTCTGGGTATATCCTGACTCTTTAACCGCTTATGTTCCTAGCAGTCGATTGATTGATAGATTCCATATCGATCTAGCTTCTTCAAATGTGTATCATAACAATGGCTCATCACTTTTTATCGAGCTTGTTAATAAGTTTAGAAATCTTTCGGATTGGGATAAGATAATCATTCGAAATAAATGGTTTCAGAAGTATGCTGTCAAACAGCTAGAACGTATTTCATCAGAATTTCACTTCTTAGAAACCCCCCCCATAATATTTTGCTATAGTTATGCAGCCCTGGATATTCTTAGCTTTGCTAAGCAGCATAACTGGATAACCGTACTTGGGCAGATAGATCCTGGTCTAGTTGAAGAGCAAATAGTAGCTCAACTCCATAACAAGTCAAATATAGGTTTGAGATATTGGCAGCCAGCGCCCAAAGCTTACTGGGAAAATTGGAGAAAGGAGCTAGATTTAGCTGATCGGGTAATCGTTAATTCGACTTGGTCTCAAAAATGCCTGACTCAGGCAGGTATTGATCCTGATAAGATGCGTATTGTGCCGCTTGCTTTTCACCCAACCGAAGAGGCCGTTAACTTCCGAAGAAGTTATCCCACATCATTTACTTTAGAAAGACCTCTTAGAGTTCTTTTTCTAGGGAGTGTCATATTGCGAAAGGGCATTTTACCTCTACTTCAGGCTTTTGACTTACTTTTTGGCAAACCAGTTGAGCTTTGGCTTGTGGGTAATGTTGAGTCAGGAATCTATCAAGAGTGGTTACATAATCCTCAAGTTAGGTGGATCGGTAATGTCACCCGATCAGAAGTTGTTGATTACTATCGCCTTGCTGATGTGTTTATCTTGCCAACTTATTCAGATGGATTTGCCTTAACCCAACTGGAAGCGTTAGCATGGAAACTACCGTTGATCGTCTCGTCAAATTGTGGCGATGTTGTACAGGATAATGTTAATGGTTTTCTTCTAAAGGAATTAAGTGTTGAATACATTATTACTACCCTTGAAAAATGTCTTGCAAGCCCATCAAGGTTATTAAGAATGTCGTCAATGGCCAATATCAAAAGCTTTAGTCTTGATCGATTTAGACAAAATATGGTTGATGCTTGTTGCATCGATTCTCGAATATAGTTTTGTTGCCTGAACCGTAATGATTCACTCCCCCCCCGGCTAAACCGCTACAATCTCTGATCCCTCGTTCGAATGAGGGGGGGATGTGAACGGTTACCCTGAACCGCCTGAAGCCTGAAGCCTGAACAGACAATCGTTAGGAACCCTGTGTGAAATGGTTGAGTGTGAAAATCTACCGTCTCACTGGCCCCCTGAAGGTTTACACCTGCGGAGTATAAACCCCGGCTATGTTGAGGTCTGGAGTTTTTAAGATAGCCTGACAGGACCTGGGACCATCAACTCACAAGCCTTTTAACGCGAAATTCGCAAAACTAGGATTTTCAAGCTGGACGAGGTATAGGTTACTAAAACCGAACAGTGACTTCTTACAAGTCCTTTGTACAACTTCTCATGTACATCATATTAGGTCTTAACTTAGACTTGATTTAATTATAGTTTCGAGTAGTGTAAACACTATGGTTGACCTCTTATACCGAGGCTTTATTGCTATTTGTGTCGCTGTAATTTTTTGGGGCATAGTGAAGGTAGATCGTATTTACCAGTATCCCTTTTTTATGGCGGGTACCTTTATTGCCTTTATCTTGCCCCAGATCAATCCGCTACTTGAAGTACCTCTTCCTTCCTTGGGTCAAGTCTCCTATATTCGTATGCTGATGATGGCCTGTCTTTGTGTAGCAATGTGTTGGGTTGGCTACAGCTTTGAACCTAAGCTCCACTGGCTGCGGCGACTCCATATTCCGTTAGACGATAAAAGACTAACCCATGTTGCGGTCGTGTTTACCCTGATAGGGTGGCTGTTTGCCCAGCTAGCCGGAGCCTATATCGCTAACTGGCAGGGTGGGGGACAGCTTTCTGGAGCCGGTACTATTTACTTATTTTTCGCTCAGCTGATTTACGTTGCCTTTGCCATCTTTTTTATTAAATTTCTCCAGCGGCCTAATACGGTAAACCTACTGGGAACCCTAATCGCCGGGTATCCAATCCTTTTAACTGTACTGGGAGGCCGTCGTCAGCCAACTCTAACCTTTTTGGTCATCTTAGGACTCTCTGTGTGGCTAGTGCGTCGGCGGCTGCCACCACGATGGTTATTATTAGTCCTGACTGTAGCTGGTATTTATCTAATTCCTCTGATCGCCTATCTGCGAGGTGGGTTTTGGTCACTTGTTTTTAGTGGTGATTGGCAAGCTCTGCAGATCGCGTTGCAGACTAGCTTCGGTGATATACAAGACGGAGAAGGCCTAGAACTACGTAGTGCGGTAGTGCTTATGGATTGGGCTAGCCAAAACTGGCGATTTGGCTTTGGTAGAGGTCTCTGGGATGCAGTGGTGTTTCAATTTGTGCCGGGTCAGTTGGTAGGCTATGAGTTTAAAGAATCACTGCAGTTCAATTGGTTAGATATTCAGCGGGTGTTTGGTGACTATGACTACTCTATCTTTGTGGGCGCAACTATAACTGGTATTGGCGATGCTTTTACTGAGTTTTGGTATTTTGGCTGCTTGGTATACGCCCTGATAGGATATCTGTTCAAGCATTTGTGGACCTCCGCTGTGTACTTTCGCAGTATGGTCAGTGCCCTGTTAATGATTGGATTGGTTAGCCCAAGCATGATTGCCGTTAGTCATGGTCTAGGTAGGTTCTGCCAGGAGGCCGTGTTTCAAATCGGTGTCGTTTGTTTGATAATCTTATATGCCAGGGTTAGAAGTAGTCCTCCCATGGTAGCGGTTAGTCAGCCCTCTCCCCATCTGATCAGCAAAGGTAACGGCTAAAGTCGAATTTATATTGCCTATATTGTCTGAGAATTTATTATAGCCATTGTTTCGTCTAGAGATCTATTACATTGATCGCAACTTTTCCCAGTCTACTTAAACAATTGCATCCACCGGAAAGGTAGATCTGTACCCTTATGAAAATAGCTCTTGTCTTTGTAAATTATGGCCCTTACCATATAGCTAGGCTAGAATCAACACGAGTCACACTTGATCAATTTGACTGGAAGGTTGTAGGTATAGAAATTGCCCGTGATCAGATAGAGTATCAGTGGAAAACTAATATGTCTGAACTGCCTTTCCAGCTGATTACCCTATTTTCTGATCGCTCCTATGAGAACATACCACTACCCGTTTTGTTCTGGCGTATGTTCAAGACCCTATCTCGGGTTGAGCCAGATTTTATCGCGATCTCCGGGTATAGTGAGCCAGGTATGATCGCAGCCCTATTGTGGGCCAAGTTCTACGGTAAGAAGACTGTTTTAATGTCAGAGTCTAAGCAAGATGATGAGATTCGTACAGCTTGGAAGGAATGGCTGAAGCAGTGGTTGATTAGTCACTACGATGCTGCTTTAGTTGGGGGCCCACCCCATAAACGATATCTGCAAAACCTGGGTATGAATGATAGAGCCATTGCCTTTGGCTATGACGTAGTCGAAAATGAGGTATTCGCACAGGAGAAAATTAAATCCTTACCCTCACCGATCAAACAACCCTACTTTTTAGTGACTTGTCGGCTTGTTCCCAAGAAAAACGTTTCCTTCGTTCTCCGATCCTACGCTGACTACTGTATCAACGTTGGGGAAACGTCGTGGCATCTGATCATCTGTGGAGATGGCGAACTGCATGATCAAATCACAGATGAAATTACTCATCTTGGTTTAGATGCCCAGGTTCACCTACCAGGTTTTTTACAACAGGAGCAGCTACTACCGTATTTTTCCCATGCTCAATGTTTTATCCTGGCCAGTACCCAAGAACAATGGGGATTAGTCGTCAATGAGGCCATGGCTGCTGGTTTGCCCGTATTGGTTTCCAACCGTTGCGGCTGCTTCGAAGATTTGGTGATGGAGGGTATTAACGGTTTTGGCTTTGACCCAAACAACCAAGCACAACTTATGAATCTCATGCTCAAGATGAGTTCTGGTACTTTTGACCTACAGTCTATGGGGCAGGCCTCTCTACAACACATTCAAAAGTATTCTCCTGATTACTTCGCTCAGGGACTTAAGCAAGCCATCGACTATGCCCTTACCTATGGTTAAGCCAATGCGGATTTTGTTTGTTATTCCTGCTGTCGGTAGAGTTTATGGGGGTCCTTCAAAAACTGTTATCGATCTGGTTGAGGCATTGCATTGCCAGGGCGCTATTATTGACATTGTTACCACCAACGCCAACGGCACAGAACGCATGGATGTTCCCCTAGGCCAGTGGTTGAACAAAATTAGCTATCGTATTCAATATTTTCCTTATATAAACCTTGGTAATTACCAATGGAGCAGTCACTTTGCTCGTTGGCTCTTTCTTCATGTTCAGGACTATGATTTAGTCCATAGCAATGCTGTATTCGCCTTGCCCCTTCTTCCTGCCCATTGGGCTTGCCAACGGTCTAAAACTCCCTATATTATGACCCCCCACGGCATGCTAGAACCCTGGGCGCTCTCCTACAAGGCCTGGAAAAAACAATTATACTATTCTACTCTAGAACGCCCGGCTTTAAATCGAGCCACTACTATTCAGGCCCTAGCCTCTCCTGAAGCGGAGCATATCGCCGATCTTGATATCAAGCCACCCATCGCTATTATTCCCAATGGCATCTATCCCCATCAATTTAAGTGTTTGCCAGATGCCGAGCACTTCTATCAACAGTTTCCCCATACTCGGGAACAAAAACTGATTCTTTTCCTGGGCCGTATTGATCCTAAAAAAGGTTTAGACCTATTAGCCCAAGCCTTTCAATCGGTTCACCGTCGCTTTCCAAAAGCTCATCTGATTATCGCCGGACCAGACAACGTTAATTTTCTGCCTACGGTAAAGCAATACTTTGCTATGGCAGGCTGCCTTGATGCCGTTACCTTTACTGGTATGCTCACTGGCGATCTCAAGCAGGCTGCCTTGTCCGCTGCCGATGTGTATGTCGCTCCCTCCTATTCGGAAGGGTTCAGCATGTCGGTGCTAGAGGGTATGGCCTCTGGTCTGCCCTGTGTCATCACCACAGGCTGCAATTTCCCCGAAGCGGCCTCTGCCCAGGTTGCCCATGTGGTAGACCCCATAGCCGACCAGATCGGTGATGCCCTGAGCCGCTGCCTCCAAGACCCAGAGGCGGCTAAAGCCATGGGGCAACGGGCCCGTCAATTTATCTTCGACCATTACACCTGGGATAAAATCGCCAGGGATTTAATTCAGGTTTATGGGGCCATTATTGATAAAAGACCCATTACCCCCAGGGTAATCGCATCTTAACCGAGTGCTCGTAGTGATGGGCAGAGGGCTAAGAAATAGCGGGTTATCGCGAATCAACTCAGGCCTATGGCCTGGTCATGGTTGGATTTTTGGGTTAATAGCCTCCTATATCAAATCGGT
>JBEIGU010000171.1:0-7527 GCA_040381765.1 Leptolyngbya sp. | reverse complement strand
GCTCAATCAGTTCAAACTGGTCGCGGGTCAAATTGCTGGTGTAAGCTTTACTCATGGCTCTCACGATGCTAGTTGTTTGGTACTACTAGCTTATACCGTGTGAGCTTTTTTACTGACTACCTGACTTTTCAAACACCCTCTCAGGTCCCACCTGTCCACTCGGAAAACCTTCAAGGTGCCGGTCAACCCTCAGGGTGAGCCATGCTCCGCAGAGACTGTTCGGTGCTGGGGTCAAACAGCTGCACCTGCTCTGGGGCGATCGCCAGCCATACCTCCTCCCCCAGGGCCACCCGGGGCTCGGGGGGGACCCTGGCCTGCACGGTCAAGCCGGGGCTACCCACCGTCAGGTAGGTTTCGCTGCCCAGGGCCTCCTGGTGCAATACCTGACCGCGGATATTCTTGGGGGCAGGCAGGGCCAAACTCAGGTGTTCAGGGCGGATCCCCAACAACAGGGAACGGCCATCGTAGGGCTCCAGCTGGTCACGCCAGGAGCTGGGCAGGGAGAGGCGGAAGTGGGGATGGGTGACCAGGTAGGGCCCTTGCACCTGCACCGGGATAAAGTTCATCGGCGGGGAACCGATAAACTCCGCCACAAACCGGTTGGCGGGGGTTCGGTAGAGATCGAGGGGAGGGGCCACCTGCTGAATTTGCCCTTGGTTGATCACGGCGATGCGATGGCCCATGGTCATGGCCTCCACCTGATCGTGGGTGACGTAGATAGTGGTAATCCCCAATTGCCGTTGCAGATTGACGATCTGGGCCCGGGTTTCCATCCGCAGCTTGGCATCCAGGTTAGAGAGGGGCTCATCCATCAAAAAGGCCTGGGGGTTACGGGCCATGGCTCGCCCCAGGGCCACCCGCTGCTTTTGCCCCCCCGACAATTGGCGTGGGTAGCGGTTTAGCAGACCATCAATTTGCAGCATTTGCCCCACCGCCCGCACCCGCTGCTCAATCACTTGCTCCGCCCTGGAGCGATAGCGCAGCCCCCTGGGCAGAGGACGGGTGAGCCCCCCCAGCAGGGTTTGCCAGGGGGTGGTTTGGGCCAGAACTTGGCCTAATTCCTGGTTGGGGTCGGGCTCGGCTAAGGCGGGGGGAAGCGCCCCCCCCATGCGGCGCAGGCCAAAGGCCAGGTTATCGTATACCGTCAGGTGGGGGTAAAGGGCATAGCTCTGGAACACCATGGCAATGTCCCGCTGTTTGGGGGGCAGGCCATTGACCAGGCGATCGCCCACCCAGATCTGACCGGCGGTAATCGACTCTAGACCGGCAATGAGGCGCAGCAGGGTACTCTTGCCGCAGCCCGATGGCCCCACCAGCACCATGAACTCGCCCTCCTCAACCCTTAGATTGATGCGCTTCAGCACGGTGCTGCCCGACTGGTGTGACTCGGACCCCTGGGCCGTTCCAGAACCAGCCCCCGATGGAAAGGTTTTATAGAGGTTTTCGATCAGGACTTGGGCCACAACAAGGGGGAAATAACACTAGCAAGGGCGGGAACCATCTGGGTAAGGGGCCTAGGGCCAACCCGAGCCGGGATCGGTTCGGCCACCCTCAAGGATTTCAGGATGTGCTGCGACCCATCCTCGGGTTTTGCCACACAACCCCAACGTAGTATAGCTTTGGCCAGAACCCTTAAGATAAAATTGCTGGGGCAATTTGATGGCTGGTCATTGATAGGCTTGGCGGATGTTACGAGGCTTCAGGGGGCAGAGTCTGGGTAGCCCCTCTGATCAGGGCTGCCAAAGCTATCGTTGCCGCTCCCAGTAATCAGTCCAATAGACTATTAGCCCCTGGTTTAGCCATGTTCACCGCCATTGCCATCCTCCCCGCCGATCCCCAAGCCCCCGTAGCCGCCACCCTGGCCCTGACTGCGGGCGATCGACAAAAGTCGCGCCACCGATTTGTCAGCGAAGCTGGTCTCACCGTCCACCTCAACCTGCCTAGGGGCTCCGTCCTGCGCCATGGCGATCTACTAATCTGCCAGGACCAGCAAGTCCTGCGGGTGGTGGCTAAACCGGAGCCGGTGGTGGTGGTCAGGGCCACCTTCCCCCTGGCTCTGCTGCGGGCCGCCTATCACCTGGGCAATCGCCATGGAGCCCTGGAAATCCAGGCAGATTGTCTAAAGTTTGAGCCCGACCCAGTGTTAGAAGCGATGCTCCAACAACTGGGGGGGCTGTACCTGGAGGTCGCCATTCTGCCCTTTGAGCCCGAGACAGGGGCCTACCGTCAGGGTAATCACCATAGCCATGGTTGAGGGCGATCGCTACCTAGCCTTACAGACTCAAGCCCCAGCCAGGAGGGGTAGGTTCCAGGAAAATGGGACGTTGCCAAGATTAATAGCCCCGTCTAGATCGCCCACTGGGGTGGTCAGGTCAGCGGTCAGCAGCCCTCCACTGATTTCGATCCGACCATCGACCCCAGCAAAAAAATCAGCCCCCTGGTTAGTAAAGGCCACCGTATCAAAGCGGATTGCTTGGGACCCGGAGGGATTCTCTAGGGTTGCCACTATTAGGCCATCGGTGATGGTACCAGCAACGGCCAGGTCTCGCACCCAATCTACTACCACCTGGCTAGCCAGGGGCCCCACCTCCAGATCAAAGGATACAGGTTGCCCTAACCCGGGCAGGGCGGTGGTCAGGGTGGCCATACCGTCATCCAGGGCTAGGGTGCCGCTGAAGGCCGATATGGGAACTGTGACAGCAATGGACCCCAGGTTGACCTCCACATTACCCGTATTAAAGTTGACTACCCCACTCAGGGCACCATCGTTAAAGGGAATTTGGGCATCGTCACCAAAGTCAATCACCGTGGCAAGGGGCCCCAAGGGAGTGGTCACGTCCAAATTTAAATCCCCCCCGGCCACATCAACCGTACCGGTTACTGGCCCCAGCAGGGTCTGGAGGTCAAGGCTAAAAACCCCATTGGTGAAGGGGAGGGTAGCCTCAAGGTTATTCACCGCCGCCAGCACCCCCTGCCCCAGGGCCGCCGCCAGGTCAAGGTCAGACAGGGTGGCGGTTTCCGTGCCGGCTGTGAGGCTGAGGTTGAGCAGACCGTCGTTGAGGGTAACGGTGCCGTTAGTGGTGGCGGCCAGGTCAGCCAGGCCCTGCAGCTCCGCTGGGATATTGAGGGCCACCGACAGGGTTGTACCATTTGCCAGGGTTAAATCACCGGTAACGATACCTCCCTGAATTTCAAGGACGCCAGATATCTGATCAAGACTATCTAGGAAACCCCAACCTAGATTGGTCAGCCAGGAGGTGGCGCTGAAGGTAACCCAGCCCAGCTCCAGCCAGCTTGGATCTGAGGTTTCAGCCAGGTAGGGAGCTATGGGATCAGGCCAGGGAAACCCGTCTATTCCCTGGATGATACTTAGAATATTGAGGTCAAGGAGTTCAGTGGAGGCCATAGAGAAAACCCATTTTGATAAGAAATTCAGTCTGTCTGTCGTCCTATAGCTATGCCTGTGCTCCGTCTGGCCATTCTGCCACAAACTTGCTGGAACCAGCAACGCGCTATCCCAAGACCTACCGCCGGATGGGCCGCAAAACAGAAAAACCGCTATCGAAATTTCTCGAGTGGGCTGGGCGATCGGCATGGATAATCGCTATCTTGATACTATTATCCCCTTGGGTGCATCAAGGCTTATGGCTGTAGAATCATCCTGGCATTTCTCCCTAGTTGCCATGGTGCTGGGGTCAATGGTGCTGATCAACCCTAGCCAGGGCGGCGCTCAGTCCCTACCTGCTCTGGCGCCTCACCCCAGCAATGGATCGTCGGCCATGACACTGCCGGTGAATCTGTGCTTGGACCTGCCAGCCTGGCAACGTCCCTCTCATCAACTCCAGGAAAAGGCCTTGCAAATCCTGCCAGATTATGGGTTGTTCCTGGAGGATGAATTCCTGCTTGCTACCCTCAAGGCCTGGTGGAACCACCAGATTTTCTCCTTCACCACCTACGGCCTTAGTGCCCGTACCCCTCCCCTTTACTTTTCTGGCCTATGGACAGCCCTGGAGTCCACCTGGAATTGTTACAACGGGGATCAACCTGAACGCATTAATCAGGGTCAACTGGCGGAATTGTGGCTGATTCAGCACCGTTTGCTGAGCATAGAATGGCGCGACCAGCAGTATATTGTGACGGTTGAACCCAGCCAAAGTGGGCTACAGCTTGTGCAGTTTCCCAGGCAGGAAACCTCCGTCACCCTGCCCCTCAGCCTGGTCAGTACCACGGGGGAAAGCCTGCCGGTGCTGTCCGGTGATTGGTAAGGTCAGGCCTAATCCAGCGTCGTAATCACTTCAGCCAGGGCGAAGTCTTTCTCCGTTAAGCCACCAGCATCATGGGTGGTTAATTTAATCACCACCCGGTTGTAGGAAATAAAGAGGTCGGGGTGATGACCGGCCGCCTCGGCGGGGGCAACTAAGCGATTGACGAAGTTAACCGCGGTAATAAAGTCCCTGAATGTGCGGGTGCAGGTGATGGTTTTACCCTCCAGGCGCCAGTCAGGTAGGGCGGTCAGCCTGGCCTCAATGGCAGGGGAACTTAGTAAGGTTGTCATGGTGGGGGCTATGGATGCACTTTAATTCAGTTAAGGTTGATCCTGAGACCTTCAATCTTCAGAACCATCCGTAAGTATAGCGTTGGCCAGAACAGTTAGGACAGGGTTGATTGGGCGAAGCCAATGCTGGGGCGTCTTTCTTACTTGCCCCAGACTTTCCTATCTGGCTCAAGCATGGCGCCCTATCCCAGGGCCTAGCCTGCTAAGGTTTGTGATTTTTATGCTTTTACTTTCCTCGGTTGCGTCAAACCGTCACAATGATGGGTAATGTGATTACCCTACTGTAGCTGATGTAACCTACTTCAACCTATGTATTGAGTCAACTATTTATTGACGGGTAAAGGCGATAGTCCTCAGTCCTCATCCACCAGGGTCTTGAGGAAATGAGCATAATCCAGGGTAACGTAGAGGCCATAGCCGCCATAGTGCAGTGAATTTATGTGGAATACACTATGGCAGTTCTAGCTGGCGTGGGTGAAGTACCTTGGAATAACGAAAGTTATACCTTGTCAACCTACCTCCTTACTTAACTTAAAATATGAGAATAATGATAGGTCTGTACCACCAGAGTTCGGGAAGAATTTGAATCTAGACCAGTCCATATTTCACTGAATCGAGAAACACTATATCCTTTGACTTTAAGGCATCAAATGTATTCTCTTGAAAATGCTAAAAAATTCAAGTGGTCATCTGTCAGTGGAGACTTAAATCCTGAGAGAATTTCCTGCTTGAAGAAATATATAGTGGGCAGTAGCGTTCTAGATGCTGGCTGTGGCGGCGGTGGCTACGTAGATTTCCTCTGTCGTCAAGGTTTCCATGTCACTGGAGTTGATATTAATTCAAACTTCCTAGATTTAGCCAGCAAATATTTGAGGCTGGGAAATTATGTCTCCAGCGATCTCAATAATCTTCCTTTTCCGGACAAACATTTCGACTCCACCTATTGTTTTGATGTACTAGAGCACCTGGATGACTTATCGGCATTAAAAGAACTGATTAGAGTCACTCGAAATAGGATTATCATTACTGTCCCCAGGGAAGATGACTTTATGCATAACTATAACCTCACATTTTTGCATTATCAGGACAAAACCCATTTGAGGAATTATACAGAGGAATCTTTGCTAGACCTCTTGCAACATTGCAAAGCATATGATGCAGAAATAATTTATGAACTTTTTGTGCCCATTAAATGCTTGATATCCGATGCAATAACCCTTTCTAATCCTGACCGAAAAGGAAAAATAACTACTAAAATCATAAACTTATTTATACGTAAATTCCTGGCACTACTCCCTCTTGTCAAGATTCCTACGGGATTGGTAGCAATTATAACGCTCTAATGATGATGAACAAGTCTAAAATTGATAACTGAAATTGAGATGTCTAAATCAGTTAATGTACTATATGATATATCTATTTTAGGTCGTGCCCACCTTGATGCGCGTTCTAGGACAGGTATATTTAGGGTGATTGAATCAGTGTTCTCTGAGCTGATAGACCATCAGGACATTTTCCTACTTCCCACATCTCTGCACGGCACTGGAAGTTTTTGGGATGACTATGCAAGCCAGCTTTACTTGCATCATATTGGTAGTGAACAGGCTCTCAGGTCATTTGTTGATTTCTATGGGAAACAGATTCCTCTTTATGGTCTTAGAACCTGGGCGCAGCGATATCTGATCAAGGATTCCCAGAAGAATAGAGGCAGGGCAAGTAGAGCAATACGATATCTTATTGCCAATTCCTGCAAACTCTTTGATATTGGGATTGGGGGCAATGAAATTGTTTCTCCTAAACAAAAGCATGATAATAGATTTGTTCCATTCGATCTCAATTCTATAGATATTTACCACTCTCCTTTTCTGTCTATTCCTGATCAAAGTCGTCTTCCCGCATCAATTCCGAGGATAATTACTGTATATGACTTAATCCCAGTTATATTTCCAAATCTATTTACTCGGAGTCAACTTGAGTCGTTTAGAAAGTCCCTATATAGTATCAACGTTGATCGTGATTGGATTTTATGCATATCGGAAAGTACTAAACATGATTTGCTTGTTTTCTTTGAGGGTAAACTTGACCCAGCTAGGGTAGTTGTAACCCCACTAGCTGCTGCGAATGTTTTCCTTCCTATAAACGATACCTACTTGATTAGAGATACACTGATAAACTATGGCATTCCTACCCATCGCCCCTATCTCCTCACCCTTTGCACCCTAGAGCCCCGGAAGAATCTGGCTGCTGTTATCCGCGCTTTTGTAAGCCTAATCCAGCAAAATTTAGATTTCGATCTAAATTTGGTTTTAGTAGGCATTCAGGGATGGAAGAATAAGTCTATATTCGATGAGATCAATAAGAGCGAAAAGTTAAAATCCAGAATCTTCTTCACTGGTTTTGTTCCAGATCAAGACCTAAGCGCCATCTACAGCGGCGCAACCTGCTTTGTCTATCCTTCCCTCTATGAGGGCTTTGGTTTACCCCCCCTGGAAGCAATGCAGTGTGGGGTTCCTGTGATTACCTCTAACGTCAGTTCCCTGCCAGAGGTTGTGGGTGATGCTGGCATCACCGTGAGTCCTAAGGATGAAGAGGGGCTCTGTCGGGCTATCTATCAAGTGGCTAGCGATCAGTCCTTAAGGGCCAGTTTAGCTGTGAAATCCTTAGAACGGGCTCAGCAGTTTAGTTGGAGTCGCTGTGCGCAGCAGACCATTCAACTCTATGCAAGGGCTGCTGCTGCCCGGTAGGTAGATGATTCAAAACTTATCGATGGTCCTGATACCCCCATTGCCCCACTAGTTAGGTGTCCCTGGATCAGCCATGATTCCACTGAAACGCACATTCAGCAGGTTGGGAGGAACAGCCAATAATTTTTTAATCCCCTGAACCAGGGTTTTCAGCGATTCAGGGACTTTTGGCTGCGACAGAGACGTTGCCTGCTGAGCAAACTGATATGGTCACTCGCTTCTAAGGAT
>JBEIGU010000170.1:0-7556 GCA_040381765.1 Leptolyngbya sp. | reverse complement strand
CATCCATAAACACTAGGTTTTCCGCAGGGATCCCTTGAATGCCTTGCCAGTAGTCGACCCGGGCTTGTTGTACTCTTGGACTCTCCGCCTCCGTGGCGTGGAGTGTTTTTTTTTTGCGGGTAAGACCAAGCTGCTGCAGAACCCGTCCCATCGTTGCCCGGCTAATGGAAATCGAGGTTTCATCGGCTAGCCGTTGGCGGAGTTGGTCCAAGGTCGCATCGTTATCCGCTTCGACCAACGCCATCACCAGGTTGAGTTGGGCTTCGTTCAACTTTGGTTTAGGTCCACCAGCATGGGGCTTAGGCAGGATGTCACCGGTTTCTCTCAGTTGCTTCAGCAGCTTTTCGACAAAGCTGGTTGCCACGCCAAATCGCTTTGCCACCTTGCGAACTGACATTCTCTCGGTGAAGTAAATATGGATAATCTTTTCTCGGAAATCAAGTGAGTAGGCTTTCATCAGGCCCTCCTGAGGAAGACGCGGTAGTGTAAGATCCTTTGCGTCTCATCTACTTCGATCGTACCTCGTTAGTCCAAGAACCGCTATAATCTCTTTAAGAGGGCGTTTGAAAAGTCAAACAGTTAGTAAAAAGCTGACACGGTATAAGCTAGTAGTGCAAGTCAACTAGCATTGTGAGAACCATGAGTAAATCGTACATCAGCCATTTGATGCGAAGCTCCAATCTTAGTTGCACGTATTGCCCCAAAAACGAGCATAAACAAGCTCAGCATTTCTTGCCCAGGAATTATCTCGTTCATAATCTTCCCAGCAAGGTGGATCTATGCCCTTGAGCCACTGCTGAATTCCAGCCCCAATCGCTTCCCAACTGTCTGGCTCGACCCATACCCCAAGACCATACCGCCGAACCATGGTTTGCAGATTGCCCTGACCACCTGAAGCAATACAGGGTCGACGATAGGTGGCTCCAACATTGAGAACGCTGCTAGCCGATTGGAAGCTAGCACTATAGGTCAACAAAATTCCATCACAGGCATTAAATAGATCACCGACTTGATTTTCCGGAATAAAATCTAGTTGCCAGCGACATCGATCCGCAACGCCAAGTGTGTAGGCTAGATTTTGATAATAACTAACTGGTCGTTGAGCACTAGAAGCCTGCTTGCCGGCCACAACCAAGTACACTTCCGGAAAGTTAGCCATTGCTCGTAAGGCCAAATCTAGATTTTTGCCATCTCGAATATGGCCAAAAGATAATAATACTTTGACGTGAGAAGGAATTTTCAGATTAGCCCTTACGGACTCTCGACTCATCTGAGCTGGAGGAAAATTATATACTCCTTGAGGAATTACTGTCGTCCGAAGATTCGGCATCGGCTTGACCGTATCCAACTCGATTGCCTCATGAACAAAAGCCTCTTGCAAAAACGAATAACCATAGGCAATTGACCAGCGATGCCACCACAAGGGGCCCACCACGTAGCCCCTAATGGGATCGTGTACGACTGCCCCGAACTTGACGCCCTGGCCAGCCAGTCGGCAAAGCGGCCATACCCAAAGCGGGGCCAGGTATTCGGCATAGGACCCCAGTAAAACGTGTCGGAACCCTTCACGCTGAATTGTCTTGGCTAGGGCTGCATAGTTTTGCAGCAGGTGAGTCACCAAAACAGACTTTCTCAAAAATGGCACGGGTGATTTAAAGACGCCAGCGGTTTTTAAGGTGCGTCGCAGTTCATATAACGGTGACTCCGATTTGCTATAGGCTGGCGAGGTGAGCAATGTGACTTGCACGCCTATCCGTGCTAAGGCTTGAGCTTGCTCGTGAGCATAATCAGCCAGCCCCCCTGACCAGGCAGGGGAAAAATATAGCAATCTAGGACTTGAATCAGTATGCATAATCACTGTTTTTCAAGATTACCAGTGATTCAGACAGGCATAGACCCAATCTACTTATCATAGAGACTCCAAGTTCCTGGAATATAAATAACATCTTTTGAAATTCGCGACGGAAAAGTGATCTTGAGCCGTTGACATCCTTTCCTTCGCCCTAGACCGTAGTTTCTCCTGTTGCTGTACCATTTGCCCCATGGCTTCTACAAAACTATAGACGTCTTCAGAATCACACAATACGGCAGCTCCCCATTGGCTTGCCTGTTCTGCCAGGGTTGTACCGCCTGTAACAACCACGGGAATCCCATTAACTAAGGCTTCGATGACTACCCGGGAAACTCTCAAAGCATAGGAACCAGGACGATAGGGCAGCAGCATAACATCGGTCTGACCCAGGTATTCAGCGTACTCCCCTTCCATAAAGTATCGAGTAATCCACTCCACAGCCGGGTTATTGTTCAACCCTTGTCGTTCAACCTCAAACCCCTGTAAGCATTGGAGGATAAACTGCACTGGTGCATGCGGGTAGCGATCGCTAAACTTTGTCACTGCCTGAAATAAAATATCGCTTCCTTTTTCCTGACGGGCTCCGCCGTAGGACGCCATGACCAGTTTTGAATTGGGCTCTCTCTCCTGCTCTGGGGCGGGGAGAGGGGCAACGGGATGAGGGAAATAGGTGAAGGACAATCCAGTCAGGGTTGTCAAAGCCCTCTGCATGGCGTAGGTTTCTGCCCCTAGAATCACCTTTCCTGAGTTCACTTCATCTGTTAGCGATTTCAGCAGGAAGCGCAGTAGGGCGGTAGTTGGAGAAGGAGTCCAGGTGTAGGTATTATCAGATAGGTTATGGATAACAGGGGCATTGGGGAAGAAGAGAATGACCCGGGCTGGGTGCTTTTTGATCCGACCTTTTATCAAATAAACCCAACCCAATAGGTGATGAACCAGAACGGTGGGCACAAAAATGACATCAAAATTGCTGAACTGCTTCAGATAACGCCCCACCGCCATCACAGTTTGCAATCCGTGGAGGGGCACTCGCAAATACCGGGTCAACACCCCAGCACCGTCACCCATCCGATGCCAGATCGACTGAGGTAGGACAGGTTGGGCACCAAGAGCTGCAATGATAAAGGGTTGGGCCTGCCGATCTGCCAATAGGGTTACTTCATCACCCAGATCATTTAATCCCTGCTTAAAGGTACTAACATACTCAAACCAATGGCCCTGGCGGTCTCGTAGAGCATCCTCGACAATTAGCCATTTTAGTTTCATCTGGTTCACGATTATTGAACTACCAGTCCTAAATCAACAATTAAATTAAGCTCTTTCTCCGTCGGAAATCTGGATTGGTAGGGATAAATCCAGCGGCTGCCAGTTCTATGCCAACGCCAGCGGATCATGACTCTCTTAAAGAAACTGAAACCTATCCATGCAATCGCCGGGTAAAAGTTCCATAGCTGAGCTATAGCATCAATGTCAGCCTTTGAAAAATTAGAGTATGCTTGCATGGCATTCCACAGTTGCCATGAACTAAATCCGAACTCAAGGCGGGTTTTGAGTTTCAAGGAGGGAGAGTAGTTACTGATAATTTGCCAAAACTCTGGATAGGTGGATACGCGGTCCTGCAGGCGACGCAGGTCGGTTGCCCCTGATTCGGTTAGTTTTTGATAGTTATGGAGTCGATACAGGGTAAGACAGTCTGGAGTGAAGACGATCCGGGGGTTGAGGGCAAATAAACGAACCATAAACTCCGTATCTTCCCATCCTAATAAATCTTTGCGAAAAGGTTTAACCTGCTCCAGGTATTCTCGACGAAACAAACAAGCTTGCAATATTATGGACCAATCACTCAAAAACCACTCCAACATACTCATGGAGTCTGGAATAGGCCTGGTTTGAAGAACATGGTCCTCAAGGGTAACAACACCATTATCAATAAACACTTTCGTCCAGGGGCCATAGGCAATATCAGCCTGAGTCCGCTCTAGATCTGAAACCTGGCATTCAAATTTATTGCGACTTGCCAGGTCGTCACTGTCCATAAACTGAATATACTCACCCGTAGCAACAGCTAGACCAGTATTGCGAGCGGCACCAGGACCTCTGTTATCTTGTCGGATTAACCTTACCTGGCAGCCAAAGGAACGAATCACCTCGACGGAGCCATCCGTTGAACCATCATCAACAACAATTACTTCGTAGGGAGGTAGGGACTGACATAACATATTTTGGATGGTTTCACCAACCAATTTTTCTCGGTTGAAGTTAGGAATAATAACCGACACAGTGGACATATTCTACTCTACTAGCAGTATGGCAGTAATTCTCATTTTGATAAAAAGCTATTCAAAAGCTAGGAATGAGGGTATGGCATAAAGTCTTATTGTAATAATTGAAGTTTAATGAAAAAGTCTTGAATACTGCAAACTTACTCTGGTAACAAAGCGGGAGCGAGGGTAATTGATTTTAGTACAGGACGGATGAAAGAGTCGGATTACCTTGCTCTGCCAGCTTCTCGCGGATGCGACGATTGCAGTCATAGATGAACAGCCAGATGGCCCCAGTGTGGTTCTCTAGCTTCTTGGAAAACGACAGGGTTTTCCTGACCAGTCGAGCAACACGCTGCCTCAGCGTGTTGCTCAGCCGCTCTATATATAGTGGTATGCAGGTGAGTCAATCACAGTAGCAGCAATGGGCGAACCAGTTAAAAAATTTTTAAGTACCCATCACTGTAATGCACTAGCTCGGACACCGCTATAACTGGTCAAGCCGCTGTCTTTGCCCACAGCCATGCCGCTTACTCGGAATTACCGTAACATAAGCTTCCCAAAAGTCGGTGTAAACCTTGGCGCATTGTCGGTAGACCGGCGGAATCGACTGCCACAGGGCGATTGCCGATTTCCGAGAACGATCTCCGATGTGACAGCCAATAATTTCTCGGCAGTCCCGACACTTGTAATTTTGCTTTCCCTGGTTGCTGGTGCCATTGTTAGAGATATCATGAAATTCCCAGGTCGGACAGGTCATCTCAATGGCCATGAGCTTGTCTCCCTTGTTATCCCAGTAGCGTAACCTGATTTTTCTCTTTCCCATGCATTAATGCACTACCGGAAAGATTCCAGAACCGGTTGCGTCCCTCATGGGAAGTTTGCGATCGCCCGCTGATAGGCAGCTTCAAACCGCAATACTACACGGGACCAAAGAAACTCTTCAGAAATTCGATAGGCGTTTTGGCCGATTGACGTGGTAATTGCACCGTCATTCAGAACACGCATCATTGCTTCACTTAGTTCCGCCGGCTGGAGGTCAATTTGATTTCCTGATCCACAAGCTGTACCCAGTAACAGAGCGGCTTTGTGCTGCCCTAAAAGTTCTTCCAACACAGGCAATCGTCGAGCGATTGAGGGTTTTGCATACCGAGCTGCTTCCATATAAACTAATCCAAAGGATTCGCCTTCAGATGGTACACAGAGAGCCGTACAGGCGGCCAATGCGTCTTGCTTTTCTTGGAATGAGAGAAAGCCCAACTCTAAAACGCCTTCCTGAGGTTCTGTAGAAGCAATCGCTTCCGTAGAAGGGCCAATGCAAACGAGGGTAACCTGCGGATGTAGGGCGTGTACTTGATGGAAGGCCGCTTTGACCAGAGGATAACCCTTATCGCTACTCTTTCGACCTAGAAACAGAAATAGAGATCCTTCAATACCGTATTTCTGACGGAAGCGATCGCCATCGCCATCTTGTCGGTCTTCTACACCGCTCCCCACCACATCAAAAGTAGTGTCTAAGCCCATTTGCTTCAGTGACGCTCGCTCATATTCAGTATAAACTAGTAACCGATCGGCCTGCTGGTAAAGATATTGATCTAGAGGGGAATCTCCCCACTGACCGGGGTGAGCCGTTGGTTGCACGAGGAAGGGCACCTTAATGGCTCTGGCGGCGGCCGCCGCCACAAAGCCGATTAATTCATCAGCTTGGCCAACATGGTGAATCACATCAACAGTTTGAAATGCAGTTAGAGTTTGGCGAAGGAACACCCACTCAACCAGGCCAATCCCAAAATTCCACAGCGTAGGACGGCCTAGACATTTCGACACCACCCACATCAGTGGATTGAGCCATTGCGGGTGGCACAAAACCGTTACGGGAAGACCATTTACCTCCGTGTGACTGACAGATTCAGAAAAAAAGAAGAAGTCCCGGTAGGAAGGGCTATGGGAGACAGATCGGGTGAGAATGATAACTTCGTGCCCCCGACTCTGTAGCTCACGCACTAATTGCTCAGCGTGAGCCTGCAGTCCCCCATAATGGGCATAAAAGCTACGAATGGTCAGGCCGATTCTCATGGTCAATCAGTATTCAGAATGATTTCAGGCAATGCCCAGCAAAGAATAGATAGAATTTCGAAAGATTTGGTGGATGTGATAGTGATCAAAGCTGCTATTCGCGGCTTTCCAGGCTCCTTGAGCCAATTCTAGCCAGCGATCAGGTTGTCGCAGTTGATCGAGTGCTTCAACAACGGCGATCGCCTCAGGTGTCGTCACCGTTACTGCCGATACTTCAGTCTTGGCCACCTGAACAGGTTGGCAGTAGTCTGGCCCCCATACAATAATGGGTTTTGCATACTGGGAATATTCCAGGAACTTAGTCGTAAAGCTTGTTTCCATCATGGTTCGGAGCTGCGGTTCAAAACTCATGACGACTAGACAAGCATCAGCTTCATGGAGCTTCGATTTTAGCTCCTCGTGGGGAAGCAAGCCTCGATAGATACCCACTTGCTCCATCCAGGTGCGATCTGCTGGTGACCAGTCAGGGGGTGGGCCATAGACGTGAAATTCAAGATCTCTCCGATCTTGCAATGTTTTGGCGAGGTTGAGAACACTACGCCCATAGGCATTAATAATCGTTCCTGCATAGATTAAGCGAAAGGGGCGGTTAGTTTCTTTACAGGGTGATTTTAGATCAGGCTGAAACTCTGGAGCTCGGGGAGCCGGGCAGGGATAGAGAACGGGGGCATTCGAATGATCTCCCAGTTTCTGTTTCATCCCGGCACTGGTACAGAAGGCCAGTTGGCTGGCCTGGTACATCCGATAAAAACGGTTCTCTAGCAATGCCCGCACCGGGTCATAGGGCTTTTCTAATGCCAGGGTAAATTGTCCACGGGGCCACCAATCCTGAAAGTTAGTGATCAACGGTAAGTTTAAGCGCTGTGCTAGCAGGTAAGCTGTCCAGCTTAAGGTATTGTCAGGAATAGTGAAGATAGCGTCGGGACGAAACTGGCGTGCGGTTGACTCAACCTGCTTCAGCATCCATTGGGGTTCAACCACCATCTCAAACTGCCTGATCAGGCGGCAGAAGCGTGTATTAGACAAACGCACCAGGAGTGGATGTCGATGGATTTGGAGACTGGGGATTGACGGATGTTGAAAGGGGTTAGATGAAGCAACCAACAGGTCGAAGTCCTGGTGAAGCACGAAGTGACGATGCATTGCAAGACAGGCACCCCCATTAGTTGTCGGTGGTGTCCAGGCAAGATAAAAGATGCGAGGCTTGTGGCTCATTTTAATTAAGGTTAGGGCTCATGAAAAAATAACCTGAACGTTTCTCTGTCCAAACACTAGACTAAGAACATCAAGGGTTTGGAAGAATGAGTATGCTCAGCACGTCAACAGAAACAATCATTCAACAGAAATATGAACAACTCGTGCCTTAT
>JBEIGU010000169.1:0-7873 GCA_040381765.1 Leptolyngbya sp. | reverse complement strand
GTCTCATATAACCCAAAATGCAGTATCAGTATGAGATTAGCCGTGATCACGGATGAAGAACCAGTAAATCTGCTCTTGCTTCAGAAAGTGAGCAATCTGTCTGTATCGTAATTAGCCAATTAAGATGCGATTACCCTGAGAGTTTGGTGAATGCCCTGCAGCAGCAGGGGGGCCTGGTGGGAGATCGCCAGGCGGCCCTCCGCAAGGATATGGAGCAAATCCTCAAGCCCTACGGTATTTTGCCCAGCTTTCGCCTGCGCCGGGGCTACTTTTTAGGCAGTGGCATTCTATCGGAGCGGGAGTTGTTGCGGGTGGCCAGTCTGTTGCAGAGTCAGGTCAAACATATTCAAGACCCCGCCGCCCTCGCCCTGCTCAGCACCCTGCAAACCCGGCTGCGCTCCAGCCAGCGAGACCTGGAGCAACTCTACCCGGTACGGGCGATCGGCAACCGCACCATCATTAACCCTGACCTACTGCCCCAGGAGGCGATCGCCCGGCACCCAGAGCGCCTGGAAGCGGACATTGAAACCGGTCAATTGCTGGAGTTAAATCGTTTTGTCGGGGTGGGCCGCTTCACCGACCCCCCCACCGGCTTTTTCCAGGCCTGGCCCCTACAAATTGTCTTTCACAACATTGCCTGGTACCTGGGCTACGAAATCGCCACCGGCCCCCAGGCCGGGCTACTGCAGTTTGAGCGCCTGGACCGGCTGTTTCGTGGCCACCCCCTGCCCAACCAACGCCCCCAGGCTGCCCAACGTCAGGCCCTACAGCGCCTGCAACGTCTCTACCTGGCCTCTGGCGGTCTCTACCTGGGCAGTGACCCGCAGCAGCAACGGCAATTCCTCAGCCCCGACCCCCAGGGGCGGGCCGCCGCTACCCTGCTGTTAGAACTCTGGTTTACCGATGGGATTTTTGCCTTCATCAGCGAAGGTACCCAGCGATTTCCCCGAGCACAGATGAAAATGTCACCCCGGTTGACCCCCAACCCCAGCCCGGCGGAGTCGCTGTTCTGTCTGACCCAGAGCCCCGACCTCCTCCATCCCCACCGCTTCCAGGTGCAACTGCCCCTGTGGGCCAGGGAAGACCGGGATCTGTGGCGGTGGATTTTGGGGTTTGAGGATGGGGTCAGGGTGGTAGCCCCGGAGGTGATGGTGGAGAAGGTGAAAGCCGCCGCCGCCGCCATCTCCGCCCTATATAAGGATTAGCCAGGTTTCCATTCAATTGGGATCCCCAGCGAGTTGTTTGACTGACAAAACTCTCAACGCTGGCGGCTAGAAGCCGCGCCTAGACAGGTTTTGGGTCAGTCGGCGAAGGCCGACTTCGTCTGTATAGCAGCGGTTTGAACCGCCGTGAACCAATGTTTTGTCAGTCAACCAGTCGTCAACCTTAGCGAGTTAAAAGAATTGATAGACTATCAATATAGAACCCAGAGGTCAGAGATCTATGCTTCATGACTCCCCAATCATTAGCACATCCCCTGAGATTATGGGCGGCACGCCAGTGTTTACTGGCACTAGGGTTCCTGCTCAAACGCTACTGGACTATCTTAAGGCAGGAGAATCCATAGACGATTTCTTAGATGGATTTCCAACTGTGACCAGAGAGCAGGTCATCGCCTTACTTGAAGAGGCTGGGAAAAAAGTTATTAGTATAGCGGCTTAGCATGAAGCTCCTGTTGGATGAATGTATTGATCGCAAGCTTTCAAGGGAGTTTCCTGGCTACGAAGTAAAAACAGTTCCGCAAATGGGATGGGCAGGAGTCAAGAATGGACAACTTCTTGCCCTCGCAGCAGCAGAGTTTGATATTTTCATTACCGTTGATCGCAACTTGTCGTTTCAACAAAATCTGTCAGAGTTCGATATTGCAGTAATTGTTTTGCAAGCACCATCCAATCGTCTGACTGATATCAAACCTCTAGCACCAAAGGTTTTAACTATTTTAACTACCGCAGCCAAAGGAAAAGCCACGGCAGTTAGCTTGGTTGACTGACAAAACTCTCAACGCTGGCGGCTAGCAGCGGTTTTCGATAGGGTGAGATATACAATTGCTCAGTCCTACCCCCCAGCACCTGGCTGTAGGAGTTTCACGCTATACCTTCCCTTGAAAGGGGGGTATTGGGGGGGTGATCACACCGCACTTCACCCAAATGAAATCCGCTGTAGCAGCGGTTTGAACCGCCGTGAGCCAATGTTTTGTCATTTAACCAATCCCCAGCGAGTGGGGACTTTCTCTGCCCTATTAAAACCCATAGGGGCAGGGCATTTCAAGCCCCGTTTGCGAGGGATAGCCATTTCCCACCCAATTCACCTGCAAAATCCCCCCTCCAAACCGCCTCAAACCCTTACTCCGTAAGCCATCGAGGGATAGAACGAGAAACCGTCATTCCAGCTATTTTGGCTATCCCTCGCAGTGTCTTCTTAAACGGTGGTTGATTACTCTCTCTGAGGTTAAGGGAGATAATCTGGATTTGTTGGGGGCAGAGACAACTTTTTCTCAGTTAGCAATGCTGGAGGTTAGCCATGGCTATCAATCGTGCCCAGGGTTGCTGGCTGGGCCAACTGACGGGGGATGCCCTGGGTAGTCTGGTGGAGTTCCAGTCGCCAGTAGAGATTCGGCGGCTGTACCCAGAGGGGGTGCGCTATCTGGCGGATGGTGGCACCTGGGGGACGATCGCGGGTCAGCCCTTTGGGTATCTTTGGGGCTCGCTATCCCTTGGCAACGGTGGGGGAGTGGGCCCGGCAGGATGCTGCCCTCACCCATCCCCATCCGGTGTGTCAGCAGGCCAATGCTTTTATGGTACCCACCACCCAGCGCATCTCTCTTCGGTTATGGTTCTGCAGGAAAGAGCAATCAGGCGGGGTGTTGCCAATCAGCTTGAACTTTTCTGAAGTTTAGGGAACTTTTGCATCCTAATGCTGTAGAAACGGGGTTAACTATGGTTTAATCAGCATATCCCTTCGTTAGGGGTCGCTCAGGCGTTAAGGCCTTGAGCTAAGTTCCTGAAATTGTTGCTCGGTCAGATAGCTGGTTAACCCAGCAAATCTAGAGAAGTAATCAACTAAAAGGCCTCAAGCCGGTATCTCTACTCTTTTGAGTAGGTGAGCCGGGGGTTGGGGCCTCTTACTTCGTCTGGGCGATTTTCTAGATTTACCACTTTACCTTGGCCGCCCACCAGGCGGGGTGGAGGGGGCCCCTGGCAATGTTTTTGCGGTGGCGGGCATAG
Organism: Leptolyngbya sp.; assembly: GCA_040381765.1. GTDB lineage: Bacteria > Cyanobacteriota > Cyanobacteriia > Phormidesmidales > Phormidesmidaceae > Nodosilinea. Next base: position 4,649 of record JBEIGU010000169.1, on the reverse strand, counting down.
ATTTTGCTCCATCTATGCCAGCTTTTGACCTTTATCATGATGCTGTCAAGCAAGCCCTGAACAAAGACGGATGGGTGATCATCCACGATCCACTGCATCTGCGTTAGCATCCTATCTCTCTGGGAAATCGCCATCAAAGTAAGCATTGGCAAACTGACCCTTGCCGTGCCGTTCAACACCATGGTTATGCCATTCGGTTTAGTCGTTTGTGGATGTTGGTTAAACCTATGGGTTAACCACACTGGCTGCCAGGGCTTGTACCAGCTCTAGGGGTACCTGCTCAGCTCGAATCAAGGACAGGTTTGCCTTCAGGCTGGTGACCTCCCCAGCCCGGATCGCGAAGAACTCGCCCACCTGTTGATTGGCCAGCTTGCTAGTGACGTCTGTCTTGGCTTCGCTGAGCATGGGCTTCAGCTTGTTGAGGGCGGTGTTTTCCTTCACCTTGCCGACAAACCAGGAGGAGATTTGATCTCGACAGCGGTAGTCCAAATCGCCGGGGCTTTGGGTGGCAAGCAAAATGCCTAACCCGGCGGAGCGGGCTCGCTTCAGCAGGCTTTCCATGGGTTCTTTGGTAGAGGGTTTACCCTGGGCAGGTAGGTACAGATCGGCCTCGTCAAACAAAACCACCGCCTGCAGCTGGCCAGACGGGTGCCGCTGGGCATAGCGATTGAGGTTGAGCAAAAACTGCGATACCCAAAATAGAATGTTGGCGTTATCACCCAGGCTGCCCAGGTTGATCACCGATAAGCGGGTCTTCTGAAGGTGAGACGAGGCCAACAGTTGCTCGGTGGACAGTTGTTCGCCCTGAGGATTGAAAAGGTGCCCCGCCATCAAGCTGAGGGTCTGGAGGTCTTCCGCTAGCTTTTTGCAGTGCTTTGGATCTAACACACCGATCGCATTCACCAGCAGCGGATCCTGCTCGGCGATAAATGAAATCAGCCGGTCGATGCTTAAGGGGTTGTCAATCTGGAGGGTGCTGAGCACGGTGATCGCCTGCCCCAAAACCGCCATCCGAGTTTTGTCTAGCCCCGATGGCTTGTAACCTATAATGCCTCCCAGGGCGGCGGCGCAGTAGTTGGCCATTTGCTGCCGCTCAGCGCTGGGCAGTTGCCCCAGGCCCGGCGGGGTGATGGCAATGCTCAACGGTCGTCCGGCTTTGCCCAGGGTGCCAGGGGTGTAGACCGCGACATCGATGTGATCGCGCAGCAGTTGCCGGTAGGCCGTCAGCCGAGGATCGTCGGTGGGCTTTTCCCAAGCCTCAGGGTTAGCGTAGCTGCACAGGTCGCCCTTGCGATCAAGCAAAATGGCGGGCACGCCCCGCAGTAGCAGTTGTTCGATCAAGGTCAGGGCCAGGGTGGTTTTGCCGCTGCCTGAGCCCCCTAGAAATGCGGCGTGGCGCACTAGCGCCTCCCGGGGTAGGTGAACCGGGGTTGGCACTGTGGCGCGAGTCTGACCCAGGGGAATGGCTGAGGCAGGCTCAGGTAAGGTTGGTTCAGCCCCAGGATCAGGGAATGGAGCCTCATCTCCAGGAGCATGTTCTCCAGGATTCGAGGCTAGGGACTGAGGTGTTGGTTGGGTTGGCTGAGGTTGGCTACCGGAGGTAGAGCCGGCGGCAATCTTCAGGTTGGCCAAATCCAAGATGCGCTGGAGTGAGGGCAATTGGGACAGGGGTTTTTCGGCCTGGAGCCAGGCGGGATAGTCGGGGCGATCGCCGTACTGCTGCTCGAAACTCTGAATCGCCAGCATGGTGCGCCAGTCAGAATCAACCACCTGGGCGCGACGGCCACCCTGACTGAGAAAGTCGCCAATCTGCTGAGCAATTTTTGTTTGAGGATTGCTGGGAAATTCGGTGGTACGCAGGGCTACGGGGATGTAGGTTCCAGCATTTTGCTGAAGTTCCCGAATTTGTTTGGCGAGGGAACCACCCATGGCGGGCTTTTGACACAGCCTCACTAGTAAAGAGTCCTGGGTGGCATTCGGCTCCAGGTGTAGATTGACAGTCAGGTAATCCCCATTGATTTGGGTGGCAACGTGGCAGCCATGGCCCAGTTCTTGCCCACAGCGCTGGATGCTATGGCCCATCAGGTGTAGTAGGTCGAGATCGTCGTCGGGGGGTTCAAAACTCTCCGCTAAATGGTCATTCCAATGCTGACTCAGTTCATAGTCCTCTGAAGGTGTTGCCCCATGCTCAGGATCTGAAGGAGTACTATCTAAGCCGGGTAATTGCCCTGTAGTGATGCTGAGTTCTCGCTGACGACGGCACCATTCCAACACGTCGCGAGTCGTTTTACCCGCCAGCTGCCCAGCGATCGCATCAGGGAAGGGATATAGCGCCTTGCTACTGTCAATCGGAATTTCAGCCAGTTCGTAGAGATGTTGCAGTCGTCGAGCGATGATTTGCCTGACCTCATCATCTGACCGGCGGGCCTTGAGACTGATGGGGGTTGGGTCTAGCTCCAGGCGATCGAGGTGAGGTTTTGGCAAGTGTTGTTTCAACAGATCGTAAAAGCTTTCCAGGCAAGAGAGTACGACGATGACATTGGGAATCTCAGCCAGGGTAACGATGGTCTGAACAGCTCGCCGGAAACGCTGGCCAGCCTCATCCATGCTGTGAATATCTTCTAATTGGTCTAAACAAACTACAAAGGCTCCGCCAGTTAATGCTTGAATTAGCAGGGCAAAGGACCGCAGCATACGCAGGGGATCATCATCGTGATCGCGGCCAACCACCCCACCTAACACCCTGCTGTCATAGGGTGTTAGGGGTTCGCACCGCAGCAGTTTAAGGACTTTAGCGCTGATCGCAGGTTGGCCGGATTGCAGGTATAGCAGCGCCCGAATCACGTCGATATCGATGCCATTAAACTGTTTTAAGGCAACCACCCGATCGGCGATTGGATAGATTAACTCGAGCAGTTCTTCCTGGGATAGATCATCTTCTTTTAGCAGGGCCAGCTCATTGGGCGTAACGACCCCTGAACGTTCGGCGAGTGCGTTAGAAAATTCAATCAGTCCAGTTTTTAGCCCAAAGGGTTCGTAGTAGGGTTTATCGAAGGAATCAATGGTATTTCGGCTGTCCCTCCCAACCTGCTGAATGTGCGATAGAAGGTTTTCGGTTATAGAAATAAGAAATTTATCGGTATAGCCTTGGCCAGGGTCAAATAAGCCTGCCCTGGCGATGAACTTAACCCGGCAGGGGCAGGGCGGAAAGGTCCGCCACATTCACCGGGGGTAGGTCTCGGAATAGTAGGGTGCTGAGATAGCGTTCACCAAAACTGGGTTGAATCACCACAATGGTTTTGTCCTGGTTCTCAGGTCGTTGCCCCACCTGGATGGCAGCGGCCAGGGCGGCCCCGGCTGAGATACCGGATAGGAGGCCCTCTTCCCGGGCTAATCGACGGCTGTACTCAATGGCGGTTTCACTATTAATCTGGATGATTTCGTCGAGCAGGTCCAGATCTAACACCTCAGGAATAAAACCTGCCCCAATACCCTGAATCTTATGGGGTCCGGGGGCACCGCCGGATAAGACGTGACTCTCCACCGGCTCTACGGCGATCGCCTGAAAGGAGGGCTTACGGTATTTGATCACCTCCGCCACCCCAGTGATGGTGCCCCCCGTGCCCACCCCAGCAATCAGAATATCAATGGCACCGTGGGTATCGTTCCAAAGTTCAATGGCGGTGGTTTCCCGGTGACTTTGGGGATTGGCTGGATTACTAAACTGCTGCAGCATAAAGGCATGGGGCAGGAAGTTGGTGATGTCCACCGCCCGCTGAATGGCTCCGGTCATGCCCTGGCTACCAGGGGTGAGCTCCACCTGGGCCCCGTAGGCCTGCAGCATGGCCCGGCGTTCCAGGCTCATGGTATCGGGCATGGTCAGGATCAACCGGTACCCCTTAGCAGCGGCGACCATGGCCAGGGCAATGCCGGTATTACCCGACGTGGGTTCAACCAAAATGGTCTTAGCGGGGCTGATCAGCCCCTCTTCTTCAGCGGCTTCAATCATGCTCACCCCAATTCGGTCCTTAACGGAAGCCGTCGGGTTAAAGCTTTCTAGCTTCAGCAGAATTTGGGCGACAACCCCCTCCCTGGCGGGAATCCGCTGGAGACGGACCATAGGAGTCCGGCCAATTAATTCAGTAATCGTATTAGAGAGCATGGTCGTCGAAGCTACCCATCCAAAACCTAAGTCACTCCATACCCCTCAAACCCCATGGGCTTACCGGAATATTGCTTCATACTATGTCACAGTATCTGATCGAATTCAACCCAGGCTGCTGTCAGGTTGAAGAAAAAAATTGATTACGCTGGATATCATTTGTATTCCGCCTGGAATCCTTGGGTCCCTTGGCAGAGGCCAACCAGCAACTGTTGTGTCTATGGGGTGAGGGGGGTGGGGATAGTCGTTAATGCAGTATGATGTACCCTGAAAACTGTACAGGGGAATAGGATAGAACCGCCTTGCTATCCTGTTTCCATGACGCTTCAATTTCTGACCCAACCTCCTGGTTGACTGACAAAACTTAGTCAGAGGCATACTGGTACGTGTGTATTTCGAACTCAATTCGATAGGTGCGTTTATCATGTTGCTTTCGAGATGCCATGGCTGGTTGAGGGTCTTTAACGTGAGTGAAACAAACTGAGAG
>JBEIGU010000168.1:0-7975 GCA_040381765.1 Leptolyngbya sp. | reverse complement strand
GCCGACTGATCCATAACCCGCGTAGGCGGGTTTTGCCTGTCTAGGCGCGGCTTCTAGCCGCCAGCCTTGAGAGTTTTGTCAGTCAACCAACCCTGGCATAGTCGTTATCTTGCCATCTACCCAGGGTGTCGACCTGGCACTATGGCTCCCAGGCAGGGTGACTGGCCTTTGCACCCTGTCTCCCTGGGAAAATCACCGAGAAATCAGGGGTCAGAAGGTCAGATCCAGACCATTGCTGCCCGGTTGGTTAAGCTAAAGGAACCCCAGAAGAAAACCCCAGGGAGATCTAGGGGCTTTTTAGCCTGTCTTTGTTCAAAATGCGTCACCTGCCTGGCAAGGCTGCTGATTTTGTATTGAAAAGGGCAAGGAGCCTCTGCTACCTTGACGCAGTGATTCTGCGTTGCCCTATGTATCATTGCCCGTTGAGACCCTATTTTGGCATCAGTTCCCGGTTGCAGCGTTGGCCCTTGGTCGCAATGCTGTTTATTCTGCTGAGCGGAGCGCAGATGCCCGAAGCGGCTCGGGCCCAATCCATCGGGGCAGCCCCAAATCGCAGTCTTGAAAAGGGGGAAAGGGCGGTTGGGGATCTGCAGGTGCGGGCCAGTGAACCCCTGGCAAATGGGCCAGCGGTGTCAAGCCTCGCCGATGTAATGCCCTCTGATTGGGCCTTTCAAGCCTTACGAAACCTGGTGGAGACCTACGGTTGTATTCAGGGTTACCCTGATGGCACCTTCAAGGGAGCCCGATCCCTCAGCCGTTACGAATTTGCAGCGGGGTTGAATGCCTGTTTAGAGGTAATCACCGGGTTGATCGCCCAGTCTGCGGTAAACCCCGATGACATTGCGGTGATCCAACGGCTGCAGCAAGAGTACCGGGGTGAACTGTCTGAACTGAGTAGTCGGGTAGATAGCCTGGAGGCTGAAACAGCCGCCCTCAACGCCCAACAATTTTCCACCACCACCAAGCTGTTTGGAGTGGGGACGGTGTACTTGGCTGGAGCCGTAGGAGATACAACCGCAGCCAGCTATGCCCCCACGGTTGAAGGGCTTAGGACCCTTCGCCCGGCGGAGGATTTAAAGGATAATCCGGTCCTTCAGTATTCAACCCTACTGTCCTTTAACAGTAGTATTACGGGGCCGACGGATAGACTCTCAGTAGACCTATGGACCAGTAACATCACCCCCTTTAGCCCGTCACTCTTCGGCGCGACGGAAAATGTGACGGGAACTCATCAAACCCGACTTTCCTACGATGCCCCTCCCTATAACGGGACGATTGGCCTGGCGGATTTAATTTACCAATTTCAGCCCGTTAAAAATCTTTCCGTCTTTATCGATGCCGTGGGTGGTGAGGTGTCCGGGGAACTACTCTACGCCACCCAACCCTTTACCGTGCTGGCTCCCTACACCAATTCCATCAGCCGTTTTGGCCGCTATGACCCAATCTATTACCAAACCCTAGCGCGGCCTGGGGTAGCGGTAAACTATGACTTCACCGATTCCCTGTCCTTAGGCGGTGGTTACTATGGTGATTTCGTTACATCCTACAATCCTGCAGAAGGTTTCTTTGGCGGCAGCAATGCGGCATTGGCCCAATTAAGTATGTTCCCAACCGATACCCTGGGGATGACCCTGGTTTACGTGCGTTCCTATAACTCTGCAGGGCCCGGGGTAGCCGTCTCGGGGGGCACGGGCAGCCTATACGCCGATCAGCCCTTTGGCACGACCTTATTACCTGGCCCTGGCAACCGTTTTATTCCGGCATCAATTGCCACCACCGCCGATCACCTGTCCTGGGGGTTTGGTTGGCGACCCACCTCAAAGTTGGCCTTCACCGGCAATGTGGGGGTCAGCTTTGCCCACGCACAGCAGGATAACCCGGCCTACAACGTTGTCAGGGGCGATGGTGCCACCCTGTTTCAGTGGAAATTGGGCATTGTCCTGCCGGATTTATTTAAGGAGGGTAATGTGGGATCCCTGATGGTTGGCAACCCCTACCGTGTGGTTAGCCACAGTAGTGAATACCTGAGGCCCGAAGCCGATACGGCCTGGCACGTTGAGTTAGCCTACAAGCATAACCTCAATAGGAATCTCTCGATTCAGCCCGGTTTCCTGTTAGTCATGAATCCTGAAAATAATGCAGGTAACCCCGCCATTGGTGTTTTCCAGATCAAAACCCAGTTCCTTTTCTAGGGAGCCAAAATGATTACCCCCGCTCACCGATTGTTTTCCCCGATAAAACTAGGCCTAGGGCTCGGCATTGTTTTTACGGTGCTGGGTTGCCTCTGGCCCAGGCAAGCCCTTGCCCACCATTTTATGGATGGATCAAGTCAGGTTGGTTTTGGTACGGGATTGTTGTCGGGTTTGGCCCATCCGGTTATCGGTATTGATCACCTGTCCTTTATTGTCGCTATTGGCTTAATAACCCTCAACCTACCCAGGTTTTGGCTTGTTTCAGCCAGTTTTGTCGCCGCTAGCACCCTGGGGGTGCTGATCTACTTGCGTTTCCCCGGACAATCGGGGTATGAAACGGCGATCGCCCTCTCTGTGATTTTAGTGGGCACCCTCCTAGCCCTTCGGTCTAGTTGGTCAGGGGCCAGCCAAACCCTAGCCATGGGAATTGGCCTGGGCCTGTTGACCGGCTTGGCGGGGATCTTGCATGGCTATGGCTATGGGGAAGCCATCATCGGCACTCAAACCAGGGCAATTTTGGCCTACATCCTCGGTCTGGCCATTATCCAGACCATGATCGCCTGGGGCAGCCATACCCTGGGCCGCAGCCTCTGTAGGCAGTTTTCCGCAGCTCAATCCTTTAGATACGGCGGTATATCCATTGCTGGGGTGGGGCTGCTTGTGCTGTTGTCCCACCTATCTATGGGTTAACCCATCCCCCTGGTTTTACCGTTTTACTAGACAGGCTCACGCAATATGATGGACCCTAAACAACCGGATCAACCCCCCTCTTCTGCCTCGTCTCCACCACCGGCCCAGGAGAAAACCAGGCCATCCCGCCGGCATTTTCTGCGCAACGCCAGTCTGGCGGGTTTAACTGCGGGGGCAACCACCCTGGTCGGCAAAGAAACCCTTGGGGAACCGGTCAGCGCCGAACCCACGAGCAAGGAGGGAGTGGCCCCCGATGACTCCCGTGCTATTCATGGGGGCGCCCCCATCGCAGATGCCCCCATCGACTCCGCCCAGGGCCCCCTGGAACCGGTGCTGCCGCCAATTAAGGAACGGGTTCTAGCCTTGAAGCAGTTGTTGATTGAGAAAAAACTGATCGACGAAAAGACGATTCAAGACTTTGTTAACTATTACGAAAAATTTGTCGGTCCCCACCTGGGGGCGGCGGTGGTGGCCCATGCCTGGGTCAACGCTGATTGGAAAGCCCAGCTTCTAGCGCCCCCCGCGGAGCAGCCCTTTCAGGCCGCCCTACTCATTCGAGATTTCCTGTTCAATACGGTTAATCCCGCCACTGGCAAGCCCTATCTTATCCCCCAACTCACCTTCGGGCTCACCCTTGGCCCGGAGGGGGAATTTATTCGAGTGGTGGCCAATGGGGAGCAAACCCAAGACGGTAGGACCCTATTCGTCCATAACCTGGTCACCTGTACGATTTGTTCCTGCTATCCCCAGGCGTTGTTGGGTATTCAGCCCATGTGGTACAAGTCCCAGCAGTACCGGGCCCGAAGTGTCGCCGACCCCTTTGGCATTTTGCTGGAATTTGCGGAGGAGGCCCATCGGGGTAAGGCCGATCGCCGGGCCCAGTTCCAGGCCTACGCCGACAAAATTGACGAATTACGGGTGTGGGACTCCAATTCTGAAGTTCGCTTCTTTGTCATTCCTGAAATGCCTAAACCCTGGGCTGGGTTAAGTGAGAACGAACTCCGCCAGCGGATTACCCGCAATGCCATGTTGGGGGCAGAGATTCTTTACGTTTAGTGGATCGGTTAAGGTTGTTGAGTTTTTAGGCAGGGATGCGCCGATGGAAGGGCCTCATAATTTAATTGGTTGGGCGGGTTATGGCAAAATTCCCCATAAGGATCAACCTGAAGATCAGGCATGGCTAGAAGCCTGGGAAGGGCAGTTAGGCTCGATATTTGCCCTGATGAGTGCACGGTTTGACAGGGGCATAGCATCGGATCAGCCGGTTCCCTTTTGGGGGTTAGATGCCGCCCGCTGGGGACGGGAACGGATGAACCCCAGAGACTACATGAATAACTCCTACGATGGTCTCTGGGTGGAAACCCTCTGTTCCTTCATCGCCATGTACGGCGATCGCCTGGGGATTTCCCTAAAGGACCTGGAGGATCGGCAAATTACCACAGCAGCAGCCCAGCAACGGGCAGATGCTATTCGTAAAATTGCCTTTACCCAGCCCGTACCGGGCTGTGGCCGCCCCGATCGGGAGGGCCGTTATCAATCGACTGAATACGATCCGGCAGTAGTTGGATCCATCGATAAGATTGGCGCCAACCCCAAATTTAAGGTGGGGGACCAGGTGCGGTGTATTAATCAGCTGGCCGCTGGCCATACCCGGGAATACCCCTATTTTCGAGGTAAGGTTGGCACGGTGGTTGCCTACTACGGTCTGGCGGAGGAAAAACGGGACGCCCAGGGCCAGATTGAATTTCAGGGGGTGTATTACGGCCCCTATCCTGAGATCGCCAGCCGCGGGTTGCAACGGTTTTATACGCCGGTCTATAACGTTCGCTTCCAGGGTCAAGACCTCTGGGGGGAGGATTTCGCTGACCGCCGATCGGTGGTCTATGTGGATGTCTACGAACCCCACCTGAAATTAGCAGATGAATGAGGACCCTAGTCAATGACGATTCACACCCTACAACAGGAACCGCTCCCGCCCCTGCTTAAGGACAACGGTGAGCCTATTTTCCGTGATTCCTGGGAGGCGGAAGCCTTTGCCCTGGGCAACCTACTGGTCAAACAAGGGTTTCTCACCTGTTCAGAGTGGGTGGCCATATTCAGCCAGGAAATTAAAGCAGCCCAGGCCCAGGGAGACCCAGACCGGGGCGACACCTATTTTTCCCACTGGTGCAGCACCCTGGAGCGGATTTGTGTTGAGCGAGGCTTAACAGATTGGCATACCTACGCAAAACAGGTGCAACTATGGCACCAGGCGGTGATCAATACGCCCCACGGGGTTCCCTTAGCGATCGAGAATGCCAATCTAGCCCCGCAGAATCTGGCGGAGGGCCAGGAAGCCCATGGTCATGATCACCACGGTCACCACCACCCCCATGGGGACCTGGATCATCTACCTGAAAATATGTTTGAACCCGTTGCCGTGATCTCCTTACGGGGCCCGACTACGGCCAGGGGCTCGGGCGATCGCCTTGGCCAAGGCACAGTTTAGGGGGCGGGGTCAGGCCTACTTACTGACCTGGCGGAGGGTTTGGGAAGGTAGCTCCCCGAAGCGTTGCCGATATAGTTTGCTCACCCGTCCCCAGCTAGAAAATTGGTATTTACACATTAAGGGAGTAATGGTTTGGGGTGAAACATCCTGGAGTAGGTCCTGGCGCAGGGCGTCTAAACGGGCATTGGTCAAAAACTGCTTGGGGGTACAACCACAATACCTGGCAAAGGTTCGCTGCAGGGAACGAGCGCTGGTCTCTACAGCCTGGGCAATATCGCCAACGGTAATCGGGTTGTCTAAGTTGGCGAGAATAAAGTCCTTGGCCCTTTGAAGTTGATGGTTCCCCATCAGTTGATCGGAGGACCTTAGATCTCCAGAGTAGCTGTGGAGGTGGTTTTCCAATAAACCCGAGACCAGTACCCCCTCTAGCTGGGGTAGGAGTACCGACTGCTGGTGACCTTGATTCCATAGAAACCAGACTAAATCCCTGAGGCTTTTTCCTTGAACACTATGGAGATTCAGGGGTACGGAAAACTCGAGTTTTTTGCCCAGGGGTTTGGCCAGCAGCTTTTCACACTCGGCTACCACCAAAGACTTTGGCAAACACACCGAGAGGCCCTGCCCCCGGGATGATAGATAGCCCTTGAGCCATTGATCTGGCGAAAAAAGGTGGGCGCAATGGGGGCAAGAGGCTAGAACCTCACCACCATTGATCGACTCTTCAATTTTACCGGCCACAGGTAGGTAAAGGATATAGAGATCCTGGGGTTGAGTTCGAGTCAGTTCTTGCTGCCCTGACCACTGGCTGTAGACTAAATGGGATTGGGAAAGCCTTGAGTAATAGTAGCGGCAGGAAAAAGCCCGCAGGTCCGCTTCTAGCAAAACCAGTTTGTGAGGACCAATCAGTTGCCCCAGAACGTGGGAAGATTCTTCAAAGTTCTGGCTCTCAAAGAAGGGACGATATCTTTCCAGGGGAGAATAGGCCTGGATCATGCTACTCAAGGCTATAGGGATAGATCTCGATCTATGACTTGCCTGACCATAGCATTTCATCAATGTATGGAATATGTAGCTTTAGCTATACTTTACATCCCCTGCCCTAACAAGCGGAACACGGCCGATATACAAAAATGCCCCTGGCCGATGCCCCTGAAAATAGGGAAACGACCAGGGGATAATCTTATCAACCCTGAAGGCTGGGAAGAAAAAAATCCTACATGATTTCCTCAGACTCTTCAGACTTCCTCCGGAGGGCCGCTACCCCCATACCGATCAAACCAGGCAGCAAGGCCGGGGTACACTTTATGGGGCCGCCAATCTAGATAGCCCTGGCCAGGGCCCGTCCCCTTACCGGCGGCTACGACCATAAACCTCAGCCGCCGTGGTTAGACCACGGCGGCTGAGGGCAACACGACTACCTATATTCTGGGGTTAGGGTTGCTTTCGACCAAACCAAATGTCGTCGAACATCTGGAGGGTAGGCCCAGAGATGTGACTGTCGAGATAATGGATCGCCTTGGTGTGGTTAGGATTTTTAGCATCGAAGTAGTGGGCCACATTCTTAAAATCCAGCGGTTGGGTGGCTGCATGGCTCCCCCGCCAAAGGGTATCAAATTCCTTTAGGGCGGTCAGGTTGGTTTGCTGGTATTGGCTCTGTAGCCAGGTGAGGGCTTTGTCTGCGTTGGCCTTATTGGTCACTGGGCGGTTGTAGTCCTGAAGGTGGGTGAGGAGGGGCAGGGCGGTTACCCCAGGCTGGGGGGGCGCTGGGGTTGGGTGGGCAGGGGCGGCGGGCGGGTGGTCGGGCTCCTTACGACCGAACCAGATATCATCGAACATCTGTAGAGTCGGCGCCGCAACATGACTATCCAGGTATTGAATGGCCTTGCCATGGTTAGGGTTTTTAGGGTCGTAGTAATGGGCTACGTCTTTAAAGGCTAGAGGCTGACCGGAGCTGTGGCCAGCCCGCCAAATGCGTTCAAACTCCTTTAGCACGTTGGGATTTGTTTTCTGATATTGCCCCTGCAACCACGCCAATGCCTTGTCGGCAGCGTTTTTATTGGTAACAGCTTTGTTGTAATCAATGATGTGGGTCAAAATCGGTAAGGACATGGCTATCTCCCCATAGGGTTAGGACAATCAATCAATCTGTATAGCCTTGTCCAGATCGCCTGGGATAGGCTGAATCGGTTAAGGCAAATTTCGAGTAGGCGTGCTAGCGGGTTTCGTTTCACTGAGCGCCTACTCTGTACAGGGGTCTAGAGCTATACAGGTCGGTTCAGGCTGGTTTGAGCGATGCGGGAAGGTTTCTAATAGTTGCCCAACAACCTCTAGCACCAGCCTCTACCTGATTATCAAATAGGGGGGAGCTATCCATAAACGCACATTCAGCAGGTTGTGAGGAACAGCCAATAATTTTTTAATCCACTGAACCAGTTTTTTAATCGATTCATGTAATTTTGGATGAGACAGAGACGTTGCCTGCTGAGCAAACTGTTATTGTCACTCGCTTCTAATGATGAGGGAACAAGGGTGAGAAAGTGATAGAAGTCGATGGGTCATCATCGGTTTTGCCGTTGGGACTCAATTGTGCTTTATTTTGAGAATG